>NZ_JBIUBE010000006.1:231504-308162 GCF_044593395.1 Streptomyces sp. NPDC052301
TTGCCACGCCTCCGTGCGGCAGTGCGGCCCGGCCATCTCCCCTTACCCCGGTGAAGCCCCGTCCGCCCGGCCGCCTCCCCTTACCCCGGGTGAAGCCCAGTCGGCCCGGCTGCCTCCGGCTCCCCGGATCGGCCCGGCTACCTCCGGCTCCCCCAGCCGAAGTCCCGCAACGCCTCGAGGTTGCGGAGCGCGAGGGCCGCGGGGCCGTCCGGGCCGGTGGGCGGGGCCGCCGTACCGGCCCAGGCCTCCACCGCCACGCGCACGGCGGCACCGGCCACGGCGGCGGCGAAGCGGAGGTCGGCAGTGATGCCCGGGCCGGTCCCCGCTCCACGGGTCGCCAGGATCTCGGCCAGGGCCACCTCCGAGGTCTGGCACACCTCCGCCCAGACCTTGCGCAGGGCGGGGCTGGCGTCGGCCAGACGGATCAGGGTGCGCACCCACTCCCAGGACATCGCCGAGACGCCGGCGCCGGGGGTGAGGGTCTGGTTCACGGCGTGTTCCAGGGCCTCCGGGACGGTCAGGCGGCCGGGGGCGGTGCGGACCGCTTCCGTCCAGCGCTGGGCGCCGGCCGCGTACAGCGGGGCGACCGCCTCCTCCTTCGTGGCGAAATAGCGGTAGAACGTGCGCGGTGCGATGCCCGCCGCCTGGGCGATGTCCTCGGCACGGGTCGCCCGCAGGCCCCGGCGGACGAACAGGGCGGCCGCCGCCCGGGCGATCTCCATCCGCGTCTCGGCCTTCCTGCGCTCGGTGAGGGACAGCGGCGCGGAGGCGGAAAACGGCTGGTCGGAAGGGCTGGGGGTGGTGCTCATCTGGGCAGGCTATGCCCGTGTGGCAGAATCTGCCATCCGGCGGTTCACCCCGGGGTTCAGGTACGGGGTGGACCGCCGTTCCAGCAGGGTGCCCTTGGCGGCATTGTGCCCCTGATCGGCGCGGACGGCCGCATGTGGGCAGCCCCACGCGAGCGGCCGAGCGCATGGGAACACGGCCGCCGGAACGGACCGTCGCAGCAGAGAGCCGGGCCCCGACACCCAGGGGGGATGGGCGCCGAAGCCCGGCTTGGGGAACGTCCCGGCGCCGGGGGGGGATTGCGTCGGGACGTGGCTCGTGCGTGGCCGACCTGCTGTGCGGTGTGCGGTGGGGGGAGTGCGGTCCTGGGGTCCAACTCCTTGGGCCCGCAAGGGTTTTTCCCTCGGGCGCCGGCGTTGAAGCGACAGGACCACGCCATGTTTGCGCCGTCTTTCGCCACGGGCGTGCGCGGCCCACAGGGACCGCACGCCCGCTGCGCCTCCCGGCTGCGCTCCCGTTACGCCGCCGCGTCGAAGCCGGTGTCGCGGGCCAGCTTCTTCAGCTCCAGCAGGGCGTGCTTCTCGATCTGGCGGATGCGCTCACGAGTCAGGCCGTGCTCCTTGCCGACCTCGGTGAGGGTGCGCTCGCGGCCGTCGTCGATGCCGTACCGCATCTTGATGATGGAGGCCGTGCGCTGGTCCAGACGGCCGATCAGGTCGTCCAGCTCCTCGCTGCGCAGCAGGGTCAGGACGGACTGCTCCGGGGAGACCGCCGAGGTGTCCTCCAGCAGGTCGCCGAACTGGGTCTCGCCCTCGTCGTCCACCGACATGTTCAGCGAGACCGGGTCACGGGACCAGTCGAGGACGTCCGTGACGCGCTCCGGCGTCGCGCCCAGCTCCGCTGCGATCTCCGCGGGCTCCGGGTCACGGCCGTGCTCGCGGTTGAACTCGCGCTGTACGCGGCGGATGCGGCCCAGCTCCTCCACCAGGTGGACGGGGAGCCGGATGGTGCGGGACTGGTCGGCGATGGAGCGGGTGATCGCCTGGCGGATCCACCAGGTGGCGTACGTCGAGAACTTGAAGCCCTTGCGGTAGTCGAACTTCTCCACCGCGCGCACCAGGCCGGCGTTGCCCTCCTGGATCAGGTCCAGCAGGGGCAGGCCGCTGCGCGGGTATCGCCGGGCGACCGCGACGACCAGGCGGAGGTTGGAGCGGATGAAGACGTCCTTGGCCCGCTCACCGGCATCGACCAGGGCCTCGAGCTCCTCCCGGGTGGCGTCCGTGTGGGACTGCTCCTCGCCGTCGAGGACCTGCCGCGCGAACACACCCGCCTCGATGGTCTGGGACAGCTCGACCTCCTTGGCGGCGTCGAGCAGCGGTGTGCGCGCGATCTCATCCAGGTACATGCCGACCAGGTCGCGGTCCGCGATCTCGCCGCCATGAGCGCGAACACTGCTTGCCGAGTCGGCCGTCTCGCCGGTGGCGGACTGACGACGGGCGACGGCACGGGTTGCCATGCGTGCTCCCTTGCGATGGTGGGCTGGCGGGTGGTCCAACGAACGCTCGGCACGGGCGGGGACTGTCACTGGGACTCTCCACGAGTGCCCTGCATCCGTGGGAAACAACGACTGGAATCCGGACAGAATTCCCAACCCGTCCCCCAATTTTTCTGATCATGCAGTACCCTGTTCCGCCACACTGGGAGGCGACATGCCGACGGAGCGTACAGAGGCGCAGGTCAGGCCCGGGACCGAGGGCGATCTCGACGCCCTCACGGCGATCTACAACCACTATGTACGTGAGACGGCGATCACATTCGATACCGCGATCTTCACTGCGGAGGAGCGCCGCCCTTGGCTGCTCTCCCACCCGGAAGACGGCCCGTACCGCCTGATGGTTGCCACGGAGGCGGAGTCACAGGAGATTCTCGGGTACGCGACATCCAGCCCCTTCCGGCCGAAGCCCGCGTACGTCACGTCGGTGGAGACCTCGGTGTACGTCGCCCCGGACGCCGGGCGGCGCGGGGTCGGATCACTTCTCTACGACGCCCTCTTCGAGGCGCTGGCCGACGAGGACGTGCACCGCGCCTACGCCGGGATCGCCCAGCCCAACGAGGCCTCGGAGCGGCTGCACGCCCGCTTCGGCTTCCGGCACCTCGGCACGTACCGCGAGGTCGGCCGCAAGTTCGGCCACTACTGGGACGTGGCCTGGTACGAGAAGCCGCTCTAGACCGGCCCGCGCCCCCAGGTCACCCGAACTGCACCGACCGCTTCGCCATGCCCATCCAGAACCCGTCGATCACCGACCTGTGCGCGGCCGGCGCACCCCCCGCCTCCGCCGCGCCCATGGTGACGAAGAGAGGGGCGAAGTGCTCGGTGCGCGGGTGGGCGTAACGGCCGGCCGGGGCCTTGTTCAGGAAGTCGAGCAGGGCGTCCCAGTCCCGGTCCTCCAGGGCCCGCCGCCCCCAGTCGTCGAACTCGGACGACCAGCTGGGCACGCCGCCGCCGGTGTGCCGGAGCGCGGCGAGGTTGTGGGTGAAGAAGCCGGAGCCGATGATCAGCACGCCCTCGTCGCGCAGCGGTGCGAGCCTGCGGCCGATGTCCATCAGGCGCACCGGGTCGAGGGTGGGCATGGAGATCTGCAGGACGGGGATGTCGGCGTCCGGGTACATCTCGACCAGGGGGACGTAGGCGCCGTGGTCGAGACCCCGGTCGGGGATGTCCTGGACCGGCATGCCGGGGGCGCGCAGCAGCTTGCGGACGGACTCGGCGAGCGCGGGTGCGCCGGGGGCGTCGTACCGGACCCGGTAGTAGTGCTCGGGGAAGCCCCAGAAGTCGTGGACCAGCGGGACGGTCTCCACGGCGCCCAGCGCGAGCGGGGCCTCCTCCCAGTGGGCGGAGACCATGAGGATCGCCTTGGGGCGGGGCAGGCCGGCGGACCAGGCGGCGAGCTGGCCGGGCCAGACCGGGTCGTCGGCGAGCGGCGGGGCGCCGTGACTGAGGTACAGGGCGGGCATGCGCTCCGGGGTGCTGGTGGACATGACGGCGGCTCCCATGGGCTGCATTGCTTTAACTCTCAAGTTCTATGCCAACCGTACGCCCGACTTGTTCAAGTTTCAAGGAGATGCCTCGTACAGTGGACCCCATGAACACGGCCCCGGACTCCGCCGCACAGCACCGCTGGCTCACCGACGAGGAACAGCGCGTCTGGCGCGCCTACCTGCACGCCACCACCCTGCTCGAGGACCACCTCGACCGGCAGCTGCAGCGCGACGCGGGCATGCCGCACATGTACTACGGCCTCCTCGTGACCCTCGCCGAGGCACCGCGCCGCCGGCTGCGGATGACCGAGCTGGCGATGAAGGCGAAGATCACCCGCTCCCGGCTCTCGCACGCCATCGCGCGGCTGGAGAAGAACGGCTGGGTGCGCCGCGAGGACTGCCCCTCCGACAAGCGCGGCCAGTTCGCGGTCCTCACCGACGAGGGCACCGAGGTCCTGAAGCGCACCGCGCCGGGCCATGTGACCGCCGTACGCCAGGCGATGTTCGACCGGCTCAGCCCGGAGCAGCAGAAGGCCCTCGGCGAGATCATGGAGATCGTCGCCGAGGGCCTTCAGCCGGACGAAGCGGGTGCGGACCTGCCCTGGCTCCGCTAGCGGATCACTGTCAGTGGGCCACCACCGGCACCGGGACCTCGTCCTCGACGCCCTCACCGGAGGACACGGGGGCGCTGCCCGGCCGGCCGGTGTTGACGAAGGTGACGGCGATCAGGGCGGCGAGCCCCAGGATGCCGACGGCGAACCAGATCGCCGAGGTGTAGCCGTGCACCATGCCCTGCAGCCCGACCAGCTGCTGCTGCGGCTTGGTGGCCGCACCGGCGATGTGGTCCTTGATGTACGACGTCTTCGCGGACGCGGCGATGGTGTTGAGCAGCGCGGTGCCGATCGCGCCGCCCACCTGCTGCGAGGTATTGACCATCGCGGAGGCGACACCGGCGTCGCGCGGCTCCACGCCCTGGGTCGCCAGGGACATGGCCGGCATGAACGCCGTACCCATGCCGAGGCCGAGCAGCAGCATCGCGGGCAGCAGGAGCATGCCGTACGAGGAGTCGATCTCCAGCTGGGTCAGCAGCAGCATGCCGAGACCGGCGACCAGGAAGCCCGGGCCCATCAGCAGGCGCGGCGCGACCCGGGTCATCAGACGGGTGCCGATCTGCGTGGAGCCGGTGATCATGCCCGCGATCATCGGCAGGAAGGCGAAGCCGGTCTTGACCGGCGAGTAGCCCTTCACGATCTGCAGGTAGTAGGTCAGGAAGAGGAACAGGCCGAACATGCCGATGATGGCGAGGCCCAGGGACAGGTAGATGCCACCGCGGTTGCGGTTGCTGACCACGCGCAGCGGCAGCAGCGGCGCCTTGACCCGGGACTCCACGGCCACGAACGCCAGCAGCAGCACCGCGGACGCCACGAACATGGACACGGTCACCGCGTCGCCCCAGCCGTCGGACTCGGCGCGCGTGAAGCCGTAGACCAGCGCGACCAGGCCCAGGGTGGACAGGATCACGCCGGGGATGTCGAGCGGGGCGCGGTTGCGGCCGCCCTCGGGCTCACGGATGACGAAGTAGGCACCGGCCGCGGCGACGACGGCGAACGGGACGTTCACGAAGAAGGTCCAGCGCCAGTCCAGGTACTCGGTGAGGAAGCCGCCGAGGATCAGGCCGACGGCACCGCCACCGCCGGCGATGGCGCCGTAGATGCCGAACGCCTTGGCACGCTCCTTGGCGTCCGTGAACATCACGGCCAGCAGGGACAGCGCGGCCGGGGCGAGCAGGGCGCCGAAGACGCCCTGGAGGGCGCGGGCGCCGAACATCATCGTGCCGGTGGTGGCGGCACCGCCGAGCGCGGAGGCGAGGGCGAAGCCGGCCAGGCCGGTGACGAAGGCGCGCTTGCGGCCCCACTTGTCGGCGATACGGCCTCCGAAGAGCAGCAGACCGCCGAAGGCAAGGGCGTAGGCCGTGACGACCCACTGCCGGTTGCCGTCGGATATGCCGAGGTCTTTCTGGGCGGAGGGCAGGGCGATGTTCACGATGGTGGCGTCGAGGACGACCATCAGCTGGGCGAGCGCGATGAAGACGAGCGCTTTCCAACGGTTGGCGTCACCGCTCGGGGCGGCGACGCGCGGAGCCTTGAGGGCTGCTTCGGACATGGAGGTACCCACTTCGGGACTTCGTGACGGACTTCGGTGACGGACTTCGGTGACGGACTTCGTGATGAAAAAGACGGAGTACGGCGAAAAAAACGGAAAGAGGGAGGGCGCGGCTCGTCGGCGTGACGGCCGCGAAGGCGGACGAGAGACGGACAGGCGTACGCGTGAGGGACTGGGCCCGGCGCCCGAACTGGTCGGCGGGGCCCGGCCGGTCAGGACTGGTCGGTCGGAGCTGATCGGTCAGGATCGGTCGGTCAGGATCGATCGGTCAGGACTGGTCGGTCGGAGCTGATGACTCAAGGGCTCAGGAGCAGCGCAGCTCCTCCAGGGTCACGGCCTTGCCCGGCAGGGCGGAGCGGGCGGGGGCCCGCAGGCCGTCGAGGAACAGCTGAAGGTGGCGGTGGACGAAGCGGTCGCCGTGGAGGCAGTCCGTGCCGGCCGGGGGCCGGCTCAGCTGGGCCACGACGATCAGCAGATCGCCGACACTGACATCGGCGCGGAGCTGTCCGGCCGCCTGCGCCCGGCCCATGACCTCCTCGACGAGCCGTTCGACGCGCTCGCGGGAGGCCTCCAGGTCGGGGTGGTGCTGGTCGAAGGCGCTGGAGATCATCGGGCACAGCGCGCTGATCCGCTCGTCGGCGGACGTGTGCACGAAGCGCTCCAGCGCGGCGAAGGCGTCCCCGGTCTCCGCCAGGGCGGCCTCGGCCGCCTCGGCCGTCCGGTCCATCACGGAGCAGACGACCTCGCGGACGAGGGCTTCGCGGTCGGGGAAGTTGCGGTACACCGTCGCGTTGCCGACACCGGCCCGGCGGGCGATCTCGTCGAGCGGCACGTCGGGGCCGTGCTCGACGAACATCTCCCGGGCTGCGGTGACGATCCGCTCCCGGTTGCGCAGGGCGTCGGCGCGGGGCCGGGGCACCTTGCGCGGTGCGGGGGAGGTCGCGGTCGGCACGGCGTACTCCTCGAGACGTTAGGGGGGCGATCCGGGGAAGTACTCCCCGTTTCGCTCGGACACAGGGCTAAACGGGGAAACGCTCCCCGGTTATTTCCCGCCCTCTCCCTGAAAGCCTGTGACCTGAGACACACTCACCTTGGCCCGGGTTTCACCCCCGTGCGGACCGGCTTTCCCACGATCGGTCTCCTCCAGCGAGCGCCCTCCACCCACCCGACCCAGGGTGATCGCAAGGGTGCAGCCGGAGACCGGCGGCTGCCGTGGAGCGAGAGGTCCATGCATGGAGCAGCAGCCGCAGCCGCCCCGCCGCATACGCCTTTCCCCCAGAGGCAACGCACGGCCTCTCATAGGCCAGGCCCTCCCCCTCATGAGCCAGGGCCTCCCCCTCATAGGCCAGCCCTTCGCACGACGCCGACCGCTTCTCGCACGCCACTCCCGCGTACGCCGCCGCATACGCCCGCGCCGCGCGGCCGCCCTCGCCGTGGTGACGGCGCTGACCTTCACGGTCAGCACCGCGGCAGGGACCGCACATCTGACGGCGCCCACCACCGCCGGCCCCATCGGCCTGGCCCGCTCCGCCGCCTTCTCCGCCTGCATGATCCACGGCAGCAACGACATACAGATGACCGAGGGCGTCCCCACCCCACACGGCTACTCCCGCTCCACCGGCACGGTCCACGCCCTGACCCTGATGGTCGACTTCTCGGACGCGCCCGGGCCGGGCGACGCGATGGACCGCTTCCACGAGTTCTTCCCGCAGACCCAGGAGTGGTTCCGCACCGCGTCGTACGGCCGCCTGGACTACCAGCCGGAGACCCCCATCGCCCACTGGCTGCGGATGCCGAAGCCGTTCAAGGCGTACGGCATAGAGCGCGGCGCGCCCTTCGACCCCGGGTACCGGCAGTTGGTGCAGGACATCGTGGCCGCGGCCGACCCGACCGTGGACTTCCACTCGTACGACCTGCTGAACGTGCTGATCACCCCGAACGCCGGCCCCTCCGCCCTGGACACCGTCCTGTCCGTGACGTTCGCCGGGAACGGCGACGCCCCGGTCGCCGACGGGGTGCCCGTCTCCAACGCGTCCTTCGTCTACTCCCGCCAGGACGACGGTTCCGGCTCCTACGACCACACCGGCTACCGGGTGCTGCCGCACGAGAACGGCCACACCTTCGGCCTGCCCGACCTCTACACCCAGGAGGGCGGGGGCGCGGTCGGACACTGGGACATCATGAGCGAGGACTGGGGTGCCGGCAACGACCTGCTCGGCTGGCACAAGTGGAAACTGGGCTGGCTGGACGGCTCACAGGTGGGCTGCGCGGCGAAGCCGGGCAAGGCCGAGTACCGGCTGACACCGCTGTACAAGGAGGACGGCGGCAAGCTGATCATCGTCCCGATCGACGGCCGGAGCGCCTACGCGCTGGAGGTGCGGGCCCAGGGCGGCAACGACGAGGCGGTGTGCCGGCCGGGCCTGCTGATCTACCGGGTCGACGCCACGGTCGACACCGGACGCGGTCCCGTCACGATCTACGACAGCCACCGCGACAGCGGCGGCTGCACCCGCAGCCCCAACGTCCAGGCCGAACTCTCCGACGCCCCTTTCTCCCCCGGCGAGACCTTCAAGGACCCCGCCCACCACATCACCGTCCAGGTGGTGGACGCCGACGCGGACGGGAACTACCGGGTGCGGGTGACGCGGGGTTAGCGGAGCGGGGCCGCGGCGGGCGGGGTTTACGGTAGGCGTGCCCGTATGCCGTACCGGGCCCGTACGCCGTACCGGAGAGACGATGCCCGCGAGGACCGCAGTGGAGACCGATGCCGATGCCGGGACGGGAATGTCGGCGGAGGCGGTCGGACCACTGATCCGCGGGGTCGGGCTGCTACGACGCCTCACCGAGGCGGGCGGCACGCTGAGCCCGAGCGCGCTGGAGCGGGCCACCGGGCTCGCCCGCTCCACGGTCGACCGGATCACCGCGACCCTGGCCCGCATGGGGTACGTCCGCCTCGACGGCCGGGACGTCGTCCTCACCCCGGGCGTGATGCGGCTGGGCAACGCCTACCTGGCCGCCCTGCGCCTGCCCGCACTGCTCGACGCGCGCGCCGACGTCCTCGCCGACGAGCTCGACGAGTCGGTGTCGCTCGCGGTCGCCGACCTGGACGGCATCCGCTTCATCCACCAGGCCACCCGTCGCCGCGCGATGTCCGTGAGCTTCCGCATCGGCGACCTGCTCCCCGCCGAACGCACCGCCCCGGGACCGCTGTTCGCGACGGAGTGGGCGGAGCAGGACTGGGACCGCTGGCACGCCCGCCGCGCCACGGACCCGCAAGCCGCGTCCTTCCCCGCCGTCCCCCCGCACCCGGCACCGGCCGACGACTTCCCCGACCGGGTGGAGCGGGCCCGGCGCGACGGCTGGGCGGTGGACGACCAGCTGATCGAACCGGGGCTGGTCGCGGTGTCCGTGCCGGTACGGGACCCGGAGACCGGCCGGGTGGCGTGCGTGGCGAGCGTGGTCAGCCACACCAGCCGGCACTCGGCGGACAGCATGCGCACCGACCTCCTCCCCCGGCTGCGTACGGCGGTGGCGGCGATGGAGGCCGACCTGAGCGCCGCGCTTCCGCCGGAGCCCGGTCCGCCGCCCTCGGGCCTGGCGACCTGGACCACGGCGTCCAAGCACGAACTGGGCCGGGACTTCGTGGAGTCCCTGGCCCGGGGCCTGACCGTGCTGACCGCGTTCGGGCCGGGTCGCTCGGCGCTGACTCTGACGGAGGTGGCCCGGGCGACCGGCCTGTCCCGGGCCACGGCCCGGCGGGCCCTGCTCACCCACGCGCACCTGGGCCTGGTGACCACCCGCCCCGACCACACCTTCACCCTCACCCCGCGCGTCCTGGACCTGGGCTTCCCGCCCCTGTCCCGCACGACGCTGCCCCGTCTCGCCGACCCCCACCTCCGCGCCCTGGCCGACCGGCTGCACGAACCGACGGCACTGGCGGTACTCACGGCCGACGGCACGGAGATCCAGTACACGGCCGGGGCGAGCGCGAGCCGGGTCCTGACCGTCCACATCACAGTGGGCACCCGCCTGCCCGCGGCGGCGACGTCACTGGGCCGCGTCCTCCTGGCCGACACGGGCACCGACGCCCCGTCGGCCGAGGTCCGCGCCCAGGGCTACGCCCTGGTGGACGAGGAACTGGAATCCGGCCTGCGCTCCGTCGCCGTACCCGTACGGGACCGCACCGGCCGCACGATCGCCGCCCTGAACGTCGCCACCCACGCGGCTCGCCGCACCCTGGACGACTGCGTACGGGACCTCCTCCCGGAGCTGCGCACCACCGCCACCCGCCTCGAAGCGGACCTGCACACCGCATCCCGCTTCACCCTCGTCCCACCGTCCTGAACACACCACCCACCGTGATCCGCCACCCGCTACACTGTCGGCGGTGGCACCGCCACCACCGCACCACTGCCTTCGTAGCTCAGGGGATAGAGCACCGCTCTCCTAAAGCGGGTGTCGCAGGTTCGAATCCTGCCGGGGGCACAGAGAAACACCTGGTCAGAAGTCACATGGACCCTCCGTGGAGGCCACGGAGGGTCCTTTGTGTGCTCCATGGGAACATCCTGGGAACGGGATGATGGGGGATTAAGGCAACTTTAGACCGACTGATGCGGTGCGGGAATTTTATGGAGTTTTACTCCATCGCATGAGGCGCTACTACCCCCGGCGGGGGCTGCTTTCTGGGTGATGCGGGGCGGGCCGTACACGGCCGACGGGTGATTCGCGAGGCGCCGTCGCGTCGCGCGAGTGAGCGATGCAGCCGGGCATGACGATCATGAGGCCGATGCCGTTGCCCAGTCGGCCGAAGGCGACGCGCTCGACTGTCGAGGAGCACCCTGACCGCCGACGCATTGCTTGCGCATGCCTTCAATATGACCTTTCCTTGACCAGTCTCGCCTAGGGTCAGAAGCTGCAGCTGCGAACCGGGGGGAGACGACAGCGATGGGCGACGGCAAAGTCCCCGGCAAGGTGCTCGACATCAAGACCGCCGACATCAAGGCGGCGGCACCGGCCTTCCATCAGGGGGCCATCGATCTGAGCAAGGCGCTGACCACCCTCATCCAGACCTTGGATGGTCTGGGCGAGCCCTGGGGCCACGACGAGCAGGGCAACGAGTTCGGCAAGGCCTACAAGCCGCAGCAGAAGAAGATCGAGAGCGCCGCGGGCATCCTGGTGCTCGGGCTTACGAGCATTCACGAGGCCATGGTCGACCTGTCCGACGGAACCGTGGACAACGACCAGCTCATCGCCGGCATGTTCACCGAAGTGAAAACCGACAAGCAGAGCGACGGTGCCGGTGAGCGTTGAGGACAAAGCCCGCCACATCCTTCTCAAGCTGGGCCTGTGGTGGCCCGAGGCCGACTCCGGCCAGCTGCGGGAGGCCGCGAAGGCCTGGCGCACCTTCGCCGGGGCCGTCGACGACGTCCGCTCTCCCGTGCACCGCAACGCGTCGTCGATCATCCACCACAACACCGGTGAGTCGATCGAGGCGTTCGACAAGTTCTGGGGCCGCTATGCCAAGGACCAGGACGGCGGCTGGCTCAGTGACCTCGCGAAGTCCTCGCGTGAGATGGCCAAGGCACTCGACAAGTTCGCCGACGCCATCGACGACGCCATCAGCAAGCTCTGGACACAGATCGGCATCGACGCCGCCGTCATCGCGGGCGGAGTGACGCTCGCCTTCTTCACCGCAGGCCTCGCCTCTGGGGCGGCCGTCGCGGCGGCGGACGCGGTCATCGAGTTCGGTGCCACGATGGGCGTCGCGGTCACCACGACGGTGGCGGAGATCGCCGCAGGCACCCTCGTCGCCGCCGCGTTCGGCGGCGTCGAGTCGGTCGCCGTCGACCTCGCCATCGCTCAGCCGCTGAAGATGGCGACGGGGCTGCAGCACGGGTTCAGCCTGGACGAGGTCAACCAGTCCGCCAAGGACGGCATGATCTTCGGCGGCGCGCTGGGAGCGGGCGGCGGCCTGCTGAAGGCGAGCATGGAGGGCGGGCTGAGCGACACGACCCCGCTTCTGCTGCGCCCGCCGTCGCTTCGCCCGGACTTGGTCGATCTGGGCCCGGCGGCCCGCAACGCCGAGCGCACCCCGTGCGTGGGCGAGCCGATCGATGTGGCGACCGGCGCCATGCTGATGACACAGACGGATCTGACCCTGCCGGCCGCTCTCCCCTTCGAGTTCACGCGCACGCACCTGTCGTCCTACCGGGGTGGTGTCTGTTTCGGCCCGACCTGGATATCCACCCTCGACGAATGCCTCCAAATCGACGGTGAGGGCGTCGTGTTCGCTGCGGCGGACGGCATGCGCTTGGTGTATCCGGTGCCGGAACCGGGTGTTGCGACCATGCCGGTGAAGGGCCCCCGGTGGCCCCTGGAGTGGGACGGCAAGCCGGACAGCGCGATGACGGTCACGGACCCGGCGGCGGGCGTGACCCGCACCTTCGCCGCGCCCGTTCCCTCACCCTCCTTCGGCGTGTTCCACCTGGCCCTCGACTCCTGGACGGACCGCAACGGCAACCGCATCGACGTCGAACGCGACGACGAGGGCATCCCGTTCGGCATCCGCCACTCGGGCGGCTACTACGTCGCCGTCGACACCGAGGGCCCGCGCATCACGGCCCTGCGCCTGGTGGACGAGCCACCGTCCCGCTACCGCCCAGGCACCGCGGCCGACGAGGGCACGGTTGTCATGCGCTACGCCTACGACCCGTCCGGCAACCTCACCGAGGTCATCAACTCCAGCGGCGAGCCTCTGCGCTGCACGTACGACACCGAGGGCCGCGTCACCCGCTGGACCGACCGCAACGGCACCTGGTTCGGCTACGTCTACGACGAACGCGGCCGGGTGGTGCGCACCGAGGGCGTCGACGGCATCCTCTCCGGCACCTTGACCTACGACGACACGGCCCGCACGACGACGTACACAGACTCGCAGGGCCATGCCTCGGTCCACCGGTACAACGCCGAGGGGCTGGTGGTGGAGGAGACGGATCCGCTGGGGCATGTCACGTGCACGGAGTGGAACGCGTACGGCGACGAGCCACTGACGGTCACCGACGCCCTGGGTCGCATCACCCGATACGCCTACAACGACGCAGGCAACGTCATCGAACTCACCCTGCCCGACGGCTCGGTGGCCCAGGCTGCATACAACGCGCTCGGCCTGCCGACGGAGGTCGTCGAGCCGGGCGGGGCGGTCTGGCGGCACACGTACGACGAGCGGGGCAACCTGCTGTCGACGGTCGATCCGCTCGGCGCCGAGACACGGTACGCGTACAACGATGCGGGCCGTCCGACGGCGATCACGAATGCCCTCGGCCATACCCGCGCGGTGGTGTACGACGCGGCGGGCCTGCCCCTCGCCCTGACGGACGAACTGGGCCACACGACCACAATCCGCCGTGACCCCTTCGGCCGAGTCATCGAGGTGAAGGACCCTCTCGGCCACGCCACCCGCCTGGGCTGGACGACGGAGGGGAAGCCGTCCTGGCGCGAGCAGCCCGACGGCACGCGTGAGTCATGGACCTGGGACGCCCAGGGCAACCTGCTCACCCATACAGACCCCGCCGGCAACACCACCCACCACACGGTGAGCCATTTCGGTGTGCCAGCCACCCGCACAGACCCGGACGGGGCGCAGTACAAGTTCGTCTACGACACCGAGCTGCGGCTGACGGCCGTCACCAACCCGCAGAGCCTGGTCTGGTCGTACACCTACGACGAAGCGGGCCGGCTGACCGCGGAGACGGACTTCAACGGCCGCACCCTCACGTACACGCACAGTGCCGACGGGCGGCTGGCTGCCCGCACCAACGGCGCCGGAGAGACGCTGCGCTTCGCGAGGGACCCGCTCGGACGGGTCGTGGAGCAGCACTCGGACGCCGGTGATGTCACGACGTTCGTCTACGGCCCCGACGGCGGGCTGTACCGTGCGGCCAACGCGGACGCCGAGGTCGTGCTGGAGCGAGACATGCTCGGCCGGACGCTCTCCGAGGCCGTGAACGGCCTCACGACCACCCATGTCCACGATGTCGTCGGTCGCCGTACCCGACGGGTGACACCTTCGGGGCTGGTCTCCGAGTGGACGTACGACCCGGCAGGACAACCGCTCACTCTGCGGTCGTCCGCGGGTTCGCTGGATTTCGCCCACGACGCCGCGGGCCGCGAGACACAGCGCAACCTCGGTAGGGAGGCGACGCTGGGCCAGACGTGGAACGCCACGGGTCTCCTGACCGCGCAGACCCTGACCGCTGCCGCCCCGGATCGCCTCCTCCAGCACCGGACGTACGCCCACCGAGCAGACGGCTACCTCACCGAGATACGGGAGCTGACGTCTGGCACCCGCCGCTTCGATCTGGACGGCATGGGCCGCGTCACCGGAACGCGTGCCCACGGCTGGAGCGAGACCTACGCGTACGGTCCGGCGGGCAACCTGGTGCACGCCACATCGCCCGCCCATGAGGCTCTCGGCGAGCGCCAGTTCGACGGCACGCTCGTCCGCTCGGCCGGCCGCACGTCGTACGAGTACGATGCCGAGGGCCGTCTCGTCCGCCGGACCCGCAAGCTGCTGAACGGCCAGACCCGCACCTGGACCTACACCTGGAACGCCGAGGACCGCCTCACGGGGGCGACCGCCCCGGATGGCAGCCGGTGGCGGTACGCGTACGACCCGCTTGGCCGCCGCGTCTCCAAGCACCGCGTGACCGACGACGGTTCCGCGGCCGACCGTACGGACTTCGTCTGGGACGGCCTTTGTCTGGCCGAGCAGACCGCGCCGGACGGCCGGGTCACCACCTGGGACCATGCGCCGGACGGTCCCCGCCCGGTCGCCCAGACGGACCACAGGCCGACCGCGCCGGACGCCAACACGTCGTTCCTGGCGCAACTGGCACAGGAGTCGGATCCCGGACACGACGCCCGGTTCCACGCCGTCGTCAGCGACTCGATCGGCACGCCCACGGAACTGGTCGCCTCGACCGGGGAACTGGTCTGGCAGCGCCGTACCAGCCTGTGGGGTACCCAGATCCCGGCCCCGGAACAGGACGCGTCGCCGGTCGACTGCCCGCTGCGGTTCCCGGGCCAGTACGCGGATGCCGAGACCGGCCTGCACTACAACGTGCACCGGTACTACGACCCCGAGACGGCGCGGTACATCAGCGCGGACCCGCTGGGGCTGCTCCCGGCACCCGATCACCACGCCTACGTGCCGAACCCGCTGGGCTGGAGCGACCACCTCGGCCTCGCCGGGAAGGGGCCGAAGGGGCCCTCGAACCCGCTGAACTTCGGGCAGGGGTACACAGGCCGGAGCGACCCCTTCCCTGTGAGCAACAAGGGAATGGACGTGGAAATCCACGTCTACGACAAGTCCATGCGCGAAGTCGGGCTGTTCAACAGCCAGGGATGGTTCAATAAGCATGGCATCAAAGCCTCGGAAGTCGAGGTCCCGCCCAGCGTGGAGAACGCCATCAAGGGGCGGATGATCTACGAGCTGCGGAAAGTCGGCCGTATCGGCCCCAAGGGGACCGAGGACATCACCGGAGACAAATGGAGGCGACCGCCTCTCGCCGCGGAAGGTTGCAAATGAAGTACGTCACGGCCGTCTGGGACGATGGCGGGTTCTTCGTGGACCCGAGGGCTTATCTGGCCGAACTCCCCAAGCTCCGCGACCAATTGCCGGCTGGGGCCTGGGCCTTCGCGTCCGATCCGGCGCATTACGCTTTGGGGCACGGCAACAGTCACTGTGTCAAGGATCTGGAGTTGTCCGGTATTCAGGTGGCCACCGACAAAAGCGGGGGGCTGACTCTGGAATTCGCTCCCAATCAGTGGAAGCACGACTCCGGGCTGCGCATCAGCTATTCAGGCGTGACGCACTTCTCCATCGACTATGAGCACGCCATCGACTGGATGCTGGTCGACACCGTGCTCCTCGACGAGATCCTCCCGGACGAGGACGGCGGCTGCGTGCACGAGATCGCGCTCACCGACGCGTCGATCACCGTCCGCTGTGCGGACCTGCAAGCCATATGGGGAGACGCGAGCTGAGCCCGGCAGCCTTCGACCGACACGGGCGACCAGGGCGTGCTGGAAGGGTCACTCGAGCCGCTCCACACCGACATGTGCGTGGTCTATGGCCCCACCGACGAGGACACCGTCGAGATTGCCGAGGCACTGGCGCGAATCCGCATCACCCTGGACGGTACTCACCGGGAAGGACCGGGGGCCGGCCGGCCATACGGAGCGCGCCTCGCCCGCCGACTGGTGTCGTACGGCTCGACGCGTGGGGCCGACCTCACACGTCCGCTGACGGGGCGATGCTTTGTCGCCCCCAAGAGGTGCGCGTGCTCACCGCTTCGTCGACCGCAGCTGGCCTCAGCGGACTCCCCAGCCCCTCGTTTCCAAGGGTTCGTGAAAGCCCTATGGGAACGTCATGGGAACGGAAGGCCGAGTAAAGGCGGGGAACGATCAGGCAAGGGCGGAAGGCTGCACCCCGCTGACCGGTAGGGACGGTGAAGCCGGGGAGAGATCATCACAGACAGGGGACATCATAGGCCCTCTCCTAAAGCGGGTGTCGCAGGTTCGAATCCTGCCGGGGGCACCAGCGCAAAGGCCCCGGACCGATCATGGTCCGGGGCCTTTGACATCTACTTCTGACATCAACGGGGACGGTCACCGGCGATCGGGGCGCCTCTTCCGCAGCAGCCGATCCATGTGGCTCATGGCCTCGCGCTGGGTGTCCTGGACGACGTGGGTGTAGACGTCCATGGTGATGCTGATCTGAGAGTGGCCCAGGATCTCCATCACGACGCGGGGCGCTACTCCGGCCGCCGTGAGGAGCGTGGCCGTGCCGTGCCGGGCGTTCACGGTGAGCGAAGCCCGGTTCTGCCGGGAGGATCGGGAGGCCACGGCTGATCTGAAAGACGCATCCCGCCAGGGACTTCGACTTCGACGACGGCGACGAACTCACCCGGCGACTGCCCTGACAGGCTGCTCTGTACGATCACCGAATACTGGGCGCTGATCCGCCTGTCCTGTGCGGAGATCAGCAAGTGGTGCCCTGTCCGGATAGTTGAGGGAGTCGGCGGGTGTCCGCTTTGGACTTCTACGCTCACGTCGCCGTTTGCGGTGAGGTCCTGGGAGTTGGCCTCGGTGCCGACCCGGAAGCCTGGGAAGCCGCCCTGGGGGCGACATGCCTCGATGTTCCCGGTGGTGGCCTACTGCGGCGGGACTACGGGCTCGTGGAAATCAATTTCTCGCCGGACCAGCCAGGGCGGCAAGGGCAGATGTCGTGCTTCGGCTTCGGCGTGAAGATCCAGCGACTGCTGTACGACCAGTCCCCGACCACCGTGCCGTCCCCGCTCTCGCGGGAATACGGGGAATTCGCACCCAGAGTCCCCTTCAAGGAACTGCAGATCGCCATCCTGGCCCTGGGCCACACGATCGAACTCGACAAGCACAACACGTCGAGTGACATGGACTGCTACCGCGTATCCGCGTCCGCCGCCCGCATCCACGTCGTCGCTGACCCTGACCCGTATGGGTCAGGCGACCCGGCTCCAGACGGACATCAGAGGGGCGACGTCTGGTCCGTCGACGTGTGGTGACCAGCTGGCGACCTCCCAGCAGCGTCCGTGGTATTTCTTCGCTACGAGGAGCGCCGGGCAACGATCACCTGCGCGGCGGGCAACGATCTGAAGAGCGCGCGCCACCCAGCTGATCAGCCACACTCAAGCCCCCCGTGCCGCATCCAACCGGCTAGCCCGCAGGCCAATGTGGGTTCGGCATGCCGTCATCGCTCATGTGCGCCCGCTGCCAGATCCCTTTCCAGTTGAACGGCGTCTCCGGGACGAACCGGTGCCGCTGCCCGCACGGACATGGTGCCAGCACCCACGCGCACCCACGGCACAGCTCCACCCAGCCGTGCCCGGTCGAGTTTGACACCAGCGGTCTCTCGTCCCCGCAGGCGGGGCAGCCGGGGAGGTCGGCGCCGTCCAGAATCGCATTCTGTCGCCGGACGTACTCAGGCAGCCGCAGCGACGGATGGTGAAACGGGTCTTCGTACCAGGCGCGGTTCGGGCCCTCCCACCAGCTCCGCAGCCACCACGGTCGCGGGTTCACTACAGCCCGCCGCCCCGCCCGCTTCTCCGCCCGGCGTTGCGCGGTGTACTCCTCCGCTCGCGCGAGCCACAGCACCCGCGCCTCATGCAGTTCCTCCACCGCCCGCACCAGAGCGTCCGGGTCCGCCTCCAGCCGCCGGGGGATCGCGGCGCTGAGCGTGAGGTGGTGGTACGTCGCCCGGAATCCGTACGGAGCAAAGAGGGTGATGCAGGTCCGCAGTGCGCTGTGCCGGCGGCGGAGGGGGAGACTGGCGTCGTGCACGTGCGCTCGGTGGGTCAGGAAGCTGGTCATTGTGTGGGTGCCAGGTCCAGTGCCCGTGCCAGGGCAGCAGTGACGGCGGCGGCGTGTGCCGGCAGGTGTTGTTCAGCCCAGGTTCCGGCAAGGCTGAGGAAGTCCTGCAAATCCTGCTGGGCGCCCGCGACGAGCCTGCGTGCCTGGTCTACCGGCAGCTCGATCACCGGGCTGCCGTCCGTCCCGTAAGCGTCGAACGTCAGCCGGACGATGTCGCCAACGCGTTCGGCCACCGACGACGGATCGTGGCCGAAGTAGGAGCAGCCGGTGCCGTCGAGCACCTCCAGCCAGTCCCGCCAGGTGTCCAGGCCGTTGCAGCAGCCCGGCTCGACGAAGACGGTGTCGGTGGCATTCTCGGTCACCCGGAACCCTCCGGCGGCGAACAGATCAGGCATGGTGAGCAGCCCGTGCAGGAATGTGCCGAGCGGGTCGGTCGGGCACGGCCCGTGCTCCTCCTCCGGCTCGAAGTCGTTGCAGTCGGCGATCTGCATAACCGCCGTGCCGACCTCCGCCGGAGTGAGCTTCCCGTTCAGCACGAGGTAGCCATACGATTCCTGCTCGCCAACCGGCCAGAGCGCGAAGTCGTCGGCGGCGGAGATCTCCAGAACGGGTTGCATCACAATCACATGGGGATGATGCCGGACCCACTGCTACACCGCCACGGGCTTTCAGCTGGCATCGGGCTCGGAGCGGGCCCGCTACCTGGGCAGTTTCGCGGTGCGCTCCGGGCAGGCGGCGCCGACATAGCGCATGGCGGTCTGCGCGGAGATCCCGAAAAGCCGCATCAGCTTGAGGGGATCACCGGTGGCAAACGCCTCGTTGAGCATGCGGTCCTGCCGCAGGCCGACGAGCGTGACGTTCTTGGGGAGGGTTCTGCGAAGCAATGTTCTGCTGACCACCGGATGATCTGGGTCGAGGGCGGTCTTCTGGCTGACGAGAAGGTAGGGGTTCGCCGATGCCGGCCAGCGGTGGTGGCGATAGGCGAGCCACTCGCTGGCGAGTCGGTGGGTGAATTCCTCCAGGTAGAGGGTGTGCCGCAGCAAGCCGCGGCGGACTTCGAGAGTGCCGCGAGCAAGGTTGGTGGGGCCCCAAGGGCGGAGCCATCGTCCAGCGCACCCGCAACAAGTACTGGTTCTACGGGCCCACCACATGGTGGACGTCCTACACGTGGGCGGGTGCAGAGAACTGGTACTGGTTCGCGTCGAAACACTCAAGGAGAACCAAGCTCCTCGACAACGTGTGGAAGCTGGAGAAGGCGGATGTCCTCCAGGCCGACTGGAATCGCAACAACAACGTCGACCACTCGATGATCGTCACGAAGAAGTACCGGGGCATGCCGTATCTGACGTACCACACCGGCGACACCCACAACAAAAGCCTGAGCAAGCTCCTCTCGGACCACCCGCGTACCTGCTGGTACGCGCACCGCACGTGACAGGCTGCTGCCCCCTCACAGGAGATATATAGGAGTGTGCTGTGAAACGTCGACGGCTTCTGGCCGTGGCGGCCGCCCTGGTTGTCGCAACCGGTTGCTCATCCAACGACAGCGATGAGGCCACCCCTGGAAATTCGGAATCCTCACCATCGAGTTCGGCAACCTCCGACGGGGCACGCAAGGCCGTCGAAGCCTACGTGCAGGCTCTGAACTCCCGGAGCGCGAAGGCACTGATCGAAGTCGGCGGCGTAAAGGACGAGGAGTGGTCCAGGAAGGAGGCCGCACAGATCCTCGCCGACCGAGGTGGCCGGGGATGGAAGATCAAGGACCTGCAGATCGACCACGACATGGGCCCGGACACCGGATCCGCCCACCTCGTGGCCGAAGACAAGGCCGGCAAGTCCCTGAACGACACCTTCACCGTGACGCGGGAGAAGAGCACCTGGCACCTCGTGGTCTTCACGCACCAGTCGCCTGAACCGGGCAAGGATCCCGCTTCAACCGACAAGGCCCATAGCTGAAGGCTCCGTTGACGTCGGTCAGCACCCTTGGCCGGGTGCAGACCGACCAGGGCGTCTGGCTCCTCCCTGCGCGGGGCCACTGGTTCAGGGAGCGGCCATCGGAGGAGACGATGACCGAGGATCTCTGTGACGCAGCTCAGTCGTCGATGTCGCCCATGACATCGGCTGCCAAGGCGACGGCATCCGCGTCAGGCACCCGGTCACGTCGCCCTGGTCCGTGCTTGCCGTAGAGCACGCGATCCGCCAGCCGTTCCCGGGCCACGGCCGGCGCCTTCTGACCCCAGGTGTAGGAGTCGCTGTTGCAGAACTGATGGGCCAGGGCGATGTTGTCCAGAGTGTCCGTACCACCCGCCGTGATCTCGACGAGGTGATGGACGCTCGGGGAGCAAGGATGCGGCGGCCTGAACGCGAGGTCCACCGCGCTGTGGCAGATCACGCAGCGCCATCCGTCACGGTCCCCTATCTGTGCCATGGTGTAGACGTCGCGTGGGCCGTTCTCTCGTATGCGCTGTGCACGTCGACGATTCTGCCGCCGTTTGATCGCTCTGTGACGCTCTGCCTTCCTCTCCTCCTCGGTGAGGCTGGACCATCGGTCCTGATCGAGCACGTCGAACGTCCACCGACCGGGGCGTCCCCCGCTGACCTCGACGACAGGGAGGCGCCCCTTGCGGTTCCGCTTGTCCTCTTGCGCGGTGCTGGGGCGTTGTTCGTTCACGAGTCTCATTCTGCGCGTGTCACCGTGATCACGCACCGGTACAGCGTCAAGTCCACTCGGACCGGAGACGTTCAAGCACTGCCCGTCAACACCCCGAGCATGCCCCCCATCACGCCGACGCACCGGGCAACTCCGAGATCCCCGACAGAGTCAAGCTCAGCTGTGGACTGTCTGGTTGATTCCGTCCTTGTCGGTGATGCTGACGGAAACGCGCCACCGCGTCCGCTTGTCGACCTCGATCTTGACCGTACCGCCGAACTTCCGGCCGTCCAGGTCTTTCGCCTTCATCGAGGCACCGTAGGTGGCGCTGTCGTCACACACTTCGGTCCCGGCGCGCAGCGCTGTCCCATTACTGACCTTCAGACCACCCGAGGGACCGAGACAGTCATACCGCACGGACAATGCGGCAATCCGGTCCGCGGCCACGGGCAGCTTCACCGTCCCCGGACCCAGCCGGCCCGGTTTCTTGGCGCCCTTATCAGGATTGTCCGGATCGGACACCAGCGCCGCCTTCGACGTACTCGGCGAAGGCGGCGTACTCTTCCCGCCGCTGCACCCGGACACCGCAGCGGCGGACACCACCAGCAGAACGATCCCTGCGCTGCGCATCAGCTTTTCCCGTGCCACGTCTCGCGGCCCTTGTAGACCAGCCGCGCCGATCCCTTGCGCAGCACCTTGGTTTTGCAGTTGGGCTCGGTCTGGTTGTAGTTCCACTTCGTGTACCTGACCTTCACCCCGGCGTGCAGGTAGCCGTGCCTCATCGTCTTGGGCACCGTCCACGACCACGTGTAGGTGGTGCTGTTCGTCCACTGCCAGGCGAAGTGGTAGTCGAACTCAGCCGACGCCTTGACGAACACCACCTTGGCTTCGCCGGAGATCGCCCCGCCGACCGTCGACGTCGTCGTCTTCCCCTTGTGGAAGGTGATGCTGATCGTCGTGCCGCTGTCGCCGCCGGAACGGGGCTCCATGTCCCTGTAATACGTGTAGCTGCCCGAGAAGTCGTAGCCCTTGTCGGGCGGGCATATCATCGGATGGGCCGTCCCGGCACTGGCGGGTACAGCACCTACAGCGGCAAGTGCGGTGACGGCGCAGCCGACTGCGACGATCTTGGGTATGGAACGCACGTGTTTCCCCCGTGTTTCTCTGGATGAAAGCGGCTCCGTCGACCGCCAGGATTTGACCCTAGGGAGCAACTCCCCCTCTTGTCATGGTAGTTGAGTGAAACGTGAGGTTCAGGTCACCTCACCTCGATCTTTCGTGATGGTCCGTCGGTTTGTCCGGCGGGCCGTTTCGGCTGTTTGGGCTGGTGACGGGTAGGGCGGTTGCCCGGCTGTCACGTCGGGTGGGCGCCGGGTTCCACGCCTCCGGTTTGGATGGTGCTGCTCACAGGGACGGGAACGGGCTGGTCAGCCGGGGTTCGGGAGAGCTTCGAGCCGTGCCAGGGCATCGGCGATCACGTCGCTCCGGGGCCAGTGGCGTGCGAACCGCAGGTGCCGGCGGCAGGCGGTGGTGACGAGCTGGGCGGCAGCGGAGAACAGGCAAAGACGCAGGCGGCGGGGCTCCCACCTGCGGTGTGCTCGACGCGGGCGCGAACTCGTTTGTGGGAGCGGTTGTGTTCCTCCCTCCAGACGGGGAGTTCCTCGCCCCTTCGTCCGTCGGTGCGGGATGACGAGTCCGGTGCCCTGGTAGCCGTGACTGGATGTTACGGAGTTACGCGGGAGTTCGTGGCGAATCAGACGGATATCAGTCGGGAGGCGCATGGGTGGGATGCGAGCGGGTGCCGCCCTGATAGGTGCGGCACCAGTGTTTATGGAGGCGGCGACCGAGGCCCATCCAGTAGCGGTGGCCGGACAGTGTTCGTGGGGACTCCGTCTCAGTTTCCGTCGCGCTCAGCCCCGTTCACGGCCGTTCAGGCGAGACTCGCTGCCCTCCACGCACCGGCGACCAGCCACGCATGAACGCCGGTGAACGCGCCTGCACTCACGCCTCCGAGTCACCGACAGACTGGGAAAGCGTGTGGGCCCGCACGGAAGCTCGGCCCCAGGACACCGCCGGTCGAGGCGGCTAGGTTGAGGACGTGGACGAGGAAGCGATCACCATCCGACTCACACGCGATCAAGCGTTCGTACTGTCGGACTGGCTCTACCAAGTCATGTTCCGGTCCGACGACCTTGAGGGGATCGTGCACGACCGAGCCGTCTGGTCGCCGATCTACGCGATCTCAGGAACGCTGGACAAGACGCTGAGCGAGATCTTCATACGCGGCTACGGCCCGCAGCTTGAAGCGGCCAAGGAGCGCCTCCGCGCCAACCTGTACGGCGAAGCCGACCAGTCGACAGCACCAGCCGACGACGAGACCGCGCACCACAAGCGCACAAGATAGGGCGGGGAATCGCGGGGAACCACGGTGAACCAACCTAGCCGTCTCCTACAGGTGGAGCTACGCGAGCGGGTGCTGGCCGCCTTCGAACGCCGCCACGGCCCGGACCGATCTTGGTCCGGGCCGTTTTGACGGCAGCGGTTGACGGCAGCACGACCGAGTTCACCGATCAGAGGGCCGCTGCCGTCACCGACGGGGTGCCGACGGACAGCGACCACCCGCTCGTCCGGTTCACCTGCGACACGCCCCCCCTCACGCAGCTGGGACCTGCGGCGGGTCGGCGGGAACATCGGCTGAAGGGCGTGGTGCCTGCTCAGGCGGTGGCCCGTTCCGCGGGGATCCACAGCGTCGCGTCCGCCTGCGTCGCGTCGTGCGACAGCCTCACCCGCAGGATCTCGGGTCCCGGCCTGCTCTGGTACGGGTTCGACGGGAACCACTGCGTGAACACGTCCCGCCACAGGTACTGGAGCGCCTGCGGGAAGGGGCCGGAGTTCTCGAAGACGGCCCACGTCCCGGCGGGGACGGCAAGGACGTCCATGTCCTCGGGTGCTTCGGCGCACGTCACCACGGCGTGGTAGTAGTCGAGTTCGGTTCCCTCCGCCCGGCTGGGATCGAGCAGGTCGGTCACCGCGACGATGCCCGCCGGCTCCTGGTCGGACAGCGCCGTGATACGCCCCAGCGTCTCGGGGTCGATGCCCCGGACGAACTCGGCGATCGCCGGGTTGACCCCCTCATGGACGAGCGGGACGCGGGCCTTCTTGCCGACCACACGGAACTCGTCCTTGTCCACGATCCTGTATCGCATACTGCTGCTCCCTTCGATGATGAGCCGGAAGGACATCCGGGGCTGGGAGTGCAGAGCCGCGCCGGTCCGCCGGGCCTCGCCCGGACCCACGCCGTGGACGGCCCGGAACGCACGGGCGAAGGCTTCTCCCGAGCTGTAGCCGTAGCGCACGGCGATGTCCAGCAGCGTCCGTTCACCGGCGAGCACTTCGGCGCCCGCCACGGTCAGCCGTCTGCGGCGTATGTACTCCGACAGGGGGATGCCTGCCAGCGCGGAGAACAGCCGGCGGAAGTGATACTCCGACGTGACTGCGATGCGCGCGAGATCGGCCGCGTCGATCGGCTGATCGAGGTGCGACTCGACGTGATCGATGGCCTGGTTCAGCCGCTCCAGCATCCCGGTCCCCTTCCCTTTCGCTCACTCACGTTAGGAAGGCACCACCTTGCCGGACCCGACATCCTGTGCCCGGCGCGGTCGGTCCCGGCGCTGCGTCAGTGGTCGGCGCGGACGATCGTCCAGGGGCGCATCAGGTCGTCGTCCTCGGGTTCGAGGAGGTGGCAGTGGTGGATGTACGTCGCCGGGAGCTCGGCGCCGCTGTTCGGAATCGACGCGATCGGTTTCGTCGGCGGGATGAATGGCCAGGAGGAGATTCCTTCGCTCGAACATCGTCTCCGGCCTCCCGTCGCCCCACATGACGTTCGGTGAGGCAGGAAGAAATGAGGACTCCCGCAGCGCACAGAACCGATTCGATAAGCACTCGTCGAGACGATCACAGCGGTAATCGGGCGGGAATCGAATGGGAAATTTCTTGTTACCGCCGGTCCGAATTACGGTGCAGGGCTTCCAACGAGTGAACCCGGTGCTCGGTGTGTAGCGGTGAGGGGGACCGCGGGAAGGGGTTTTCGTGCATCGGACCAGCAACGGGCAGGAAGCATCCCCATGGCGAAGTTCCTCATCCAGGCCAGTTACACGCCCGAGGGCACGAAGGGCTTGCTCAAGGAGGGCGCGAGTGGACGTCGTGCCGCCGTCGAACGGGTCGTCGGCGACCTCGGCGGGAAGGTCGAGGCCATGTACTACGCCTTCGGGGAGGACGACCTGGTGTGCATCCTCGACTTTCCCGATCCGGTGTCCATGGCCGCCGTGAGCCTCACCGTCAAGGCCAGCGGTGCCCTCCGCACTCGTGCCACCCCGCTCCTCACCGTCGAGGAGATCGACGAGGCCACCCGCCGGAAGGTGCCCTTCCGCGCTCCCGGGGCGTGAGCGATACGGTCAGCTCCCGGCCGGTACCAGCGTGCCGAAGGAAGCGGCGGCCATCTGCTGGATGTAGCGCATCTCGGTGCCCTCGAGGTTGGTGGGGTTGACCGAGTACACGATCTTGCGGGAGAGGTCGCGGGTGGCGAAGGCGCCGCTCGTGTAGCCGGGGCGGGAGCCCGTCTTGCCCCAGACCGTGACGCCGTTGGAGGCCTTGACGCGCATCAGGCCCATGGTCATGCAGGCCCGGCCGGCGTCGGCCTCGGTGCGGCACTGGCTGCTGTGGAAGCTGGGGACGTCGGGGACCGTGAAGAGGTCGGACTCGAGGGCGGGCGGGAGGAGGCGGCCGCGGAAGAGTGCGGTCATGAAGCGGTCGAGATCGGCGGGCGTGGAGATCATGCCGCCCTCGGCCCACGGCCAGGGACTCTGCTCGGTGACGTCCACCGGGTGGGTGGTGCCGTCGGGGGACTTGACCGTCAGGTAGCCGTCGGAGTGCGGGCTCGGCAGCCGCGGGTCGTCGGCGTCGGGGACGTAGGTGTCGTGCAGACCGAGGGGCCGGGTGATCCGGGACCGCACCTCGTGGGCGAAGGAGTGCCCGGTGATCTTCTCGACCAGCAGGCCGGCGACGTAGTAGTTCATCCCGTTGTACTGCTGTGCGGTGCCCGGCGCGAACTGCATCGGCTCCCCCGCCATCAGATCGATCACCTGCTGCGGGGTGAAGCTCTTCAGGCGGTTGGCGGCGAACCATTCGGGGCTGCCGTCGCCGAAGTCCGGGGTTTCGGCGCCGCGTGGCAGGCCGCTGGTGTGGTTGAGCAGCTGGCCGATCGTGACGGACGGCAGCTCGGCGGGCAGCACGCCGGGCAGGTACCGCTGCACGGGCTGGTCCAGGTCGATCCGGTGCTCGGCGGCGAGCTGGAGGACGAGGGTGGCGGTGAAGACCTTGGAGATGCTGCCGATCCTGATGTGGGCATCGGACGGGACGCCCTGGCCGGTCTCGAGGTTGCCGACGCCCGACGTGCCCGACCAGTGGCCCGCGCTCCCGGTGATCCGCAGCAGCGCGCCGGTGACGTCCGCGTTCGGCAGGCCGCTGATGGCCGCCTTCAGCGCGACCGGGTCCAGCGCGGGCAACGGGGCGGTGGTGGCAGCGGGCGATGAACCCGGGGCGGCGGCGGACGCGGGAGCGGCCGCACCGGTGACCAGGGCCGCGATCAGGGTGCCGGAGACGGCCAGAGCGGTCCGACGGGCGCGGCGGGCGGAGCTGTTCACGAGGGGACTCTCCAGGGTGGATGCGGTCGGGCCGGCGAGCGACCGGCCCGGTCACGAGTCTCACCCGCATCGGCGGACCGGCTCATCAGGGAACGTCCCGGAGTGAACCCTGATCCAACCCTGGCGCTCCGGCGGGGTTTTGACGGATTCCTGACGCGGCGGGCCGCACCGTTTCCCTTGCGGGAGGTGTCCTACCCGGTGTCTCAGCCGGTTGTGAGGAATGGAGTGCCATGGAAGGCACCGTGATCACGGTCGTCGTGGTGGCGTTGTTCGCGCTGCTCGTGCTCAAGAGCGGGATGCGGGTCGTCAACCAGGTGGAGCGCGGGGTGGTGTTCCGGTGGGGGAAGGCGCTGCCCAGTCACCGGCAGCCCGGCATCACCTTCCTGATCCCCTTCGCCGACCGCATGCGCAAGGTGAACGTGCAGGTGGTGACGATGCCCGTGCCGACCCAGGAGGGCATCACCAGGGACAACGTCTCGGTGAAGGTCGACGCCGTCGTCTACTTCCGGGTGACCGACCCGGTGCGCGCGGCCATCGAGGTGCAGGACTACGTCTTCGCCGTGGGGCAGGTCGCCCAGTCGTCCCTGCGCTCCATCATCGGCAAGAGCGACCTGGACGACCTGCTGAGCGACCGGGAGCGGCTGCACGAAGGGCTCGCCCTGATGATCGACAGCCCCGCCGCCGGGTGGGGCGTCCACATCGACCGGGTCGAGATCAAGGACGTCCAGCTGCCGGAGTCGCTGAAGCGGTCCATGTCGCGGCAGGCCGAGGCGGAGCGGGAGCGGCGGGCCCGGGTCATCACCGCGGACGGTGAGTTCCAGGCCGCGCAGCAGCTCGCCAACGCGTCCAGGATCATGTCGGACACGCCCGAGGCCATGCAGCTGCGGTTGCTGCAGACGGTCGTCGAGGTCGCGGCCGAGAAGAACTCCACCCTCGTCATGCCGTTCCCGGTGGAGCTGCTGCGGTACTTCGACCGGACCGTGCAGAAGATCGACGCCGACCTCAGCGCGCCTCAGCCGACCCAGGCGCCTCAGCCGACCCAGCCGCCTCAGCAGACCCAGCCTCAGCCGCCTCAGCAGAGGCAGACCCCGACCGAGCGGGAGCAGGCCCCGGCCCGGCAGGACCCGGTGCAGGAGCGCGCCGAGCAGCCGTAGCCAGCGTCAGCGTCACGCACACCGAGCCCGCCGCCATCGCGGTCATCGCCGCGGCGGGCGAGGTGAGTTGCGCCAGCGAGCCGGCCAGGGCCGCGCTCACGCCCTGCATCGTCAGCATGCCGGAGGAGTGCAGGCCCAGGGCCTGACCGGCGAGTGCACCGGGGGTCAGCTCCATCAGGCGCTCCTGCTGCACCAGGCTCGCGGCGAAACCGGCGGATGCCAGCGTCGCGCACACCACCGCCACCGGCAGCGGCGGGTGCACGCAGAAGACCAGGTACGGCGTCGCCAGCAGCAACAGCAACGGTGTGGCCGCCCGGCGGCGCAGCGCGGGCCGGAGCAGGCGGCCGACCGTCAGGTCCCCGGCGAACATGCCCAGCGCCCCGCAGGCGAACAGGGTGCCGGCGGCGTGCGGGGCGTAGGAGACGTACAGGGACTCGCAGCCCACGACCAAGCCGTTGGGCAGCCACAGGCCCAGGTAGGTCAGGCGGCGCGGGCGGTCGGCCCACAGCAGGGCGTTGGTGCGCCAGGTCGCCGACGGGGAGGGCCGGCCCGCGGTGCGGGGCGGGCGGTCGGTCAGGCCGAGGCGCAGGGTGAGCGCGGCCGCCAGGTACAGGGCCGCCGACAGCAGCAGGCAGGTACGCGGGGAGAGCGTGGCGAGCAGGATCCCGCCGGTGCCGAAACCGGCGATCTGCGCCAGCCCGCTCATCATGTTGAACAGCGAACGCCCCGGCAGGTAGCGGTCCTTGGTGAGAACCTCGTTCAGCAGACCCCAGCGGACCCCGCCGCCGAGGGAGGCCACGAGGCCCAGGACGAGGACGACGGCGAAGAGGGCGCCGACCGGCAGGCCGGGCAGCGCCTGCACCGCCGTACCGGCCGCGAAGGCCAGCGCGATCGCCGACAGGGCCGTCCGCGGGGGCAGCCGGTCGGCGCCGGAGAGCAGGACGGTCGCGCCCAGCACCTGGGCCAGCGTGGGGCCGAACATGCTCACCGCCGACAGCAGCGGGGAGCCGGTCGCCCGGAACACGAGCGTGCCGAGGGCGAGGCCGCCGACGGTCTGCGCGGCGGTCTGCGCGGCCGAGCCGAGGAAGAGCGGGGTGAACTCCGGGGTCCGGAAAAGGGATCGGTAACTGGGCATGTCCGGAGTCTCGGGCGGGCCGCGGAGGGGTCGTTATTGTTTCGCCGTGACGCGAAAGGTCGTACGGCCGTGAGGGGGAGTCGTGGGGTGGTGGCAGCTCAACGCGGACACGCTCGCCCGCAGCCGGTTCGTCATCTCGCCGATCGCCGAGACCTTCGCGTGTCTGAAGCTGCTGCACGCGGGCGAGGGCGCGCACCCCGGTGAACAGCAGTGGCTGCGGACCCATCTGCCGGCCTACCGGGCACGATTGGCCGCGGATCCGGTGACCGCGCGGCTGGTGGAGACGGGGCTCGGACGGGACTGGATCGCCGACTTCCTCACCCCGACCCCCCGGAACGGCGAGGGGTTCGCGCAGGAGGTGGCCCGGGTGCGGTCGACCCCGGCGGACGCCGCCCGTGCCCACCTGCGGATGTCCCTCGCCGGTCCGCTGCCCGCCGTACTGGACCGGGACGATCTGCCCGAGCGGGGCGCCGCGCTGCTGGAGTGGGTGTGGGAGGAGGCCGTACGGCCGTACTGGGCGCGGCGCCTGCGGGTGCTCGAGGCCGACGTGGTCGCGCGGACGGCGCAGGTGAGCCGGGGCGGCTGGGCGAGCGTGCTGGACTCGCTGCGGCCGGGGCGTACCCGGTGGCTCGGCGAGAACCGGCTCCAGATCAATCTGCACGAGTATCCGCCCCGCGAGATCTCCGGGGCCGAGATGCTCTTCGTGCCGGTGACGCCGCAACGGCACGGCTGGGTGGCCTGGGAGGAGGGGGAGCGGTACGCGGTGATCTACCCCTGTGCCGGGGTCCTCACCGACACCGGGGAGCGAGCCGTCCCGACGGGGCTGGGCGCGCTGCTCGGGGCAACCCGGGCCGAGGTGCTGGTCCTCCTCGACTGCCCCATGAGCACCACGCAGCTGACGGCGGTGACGGGTCAGGCACTGGGCTCGGTGGGCCGGCATCTGAGGGTCCTGCGGGAGGCGGGCCTGGTGGCTCGGCGGCGGGCGGGACGGTCGGTGCTGTACGCGCGTACGGCGGCGGGTGAGGTGCTGGTGGAGGCGGGGGCCGGGGTCCGGGCGACGCCACTGCGGCCCCCTGGGGGCACGGGGCGGCGGTGAGGTGCGGCTCCGCCGCGCGCGCCCGGGCCACGGCGAATCCGCAGACGAACGGCTGCCGTACCGGCCCCACCGGGGGACCGCTTACCATCCGGGCATGACGACTACTGACCACAACGGCTCCCCGCTCGACGTCGAGATCGGAGCCCTGCGGGGCGGCTCCGCCAATCTGTCGCAGTACGCCGGCAAGGCCGTGCTGCTCGTGAACGTGGCCTCCCAGTGCGGCCTGACCCCCCAGTACGCGGGCCTGGAGAAGCTCCAGGAGCGGTACGCGGATCAGGGCTTCACCGTGCTCGGCGTGCCCTGCAACCAGTTCCTCGGGCAGGAGCCCGGCTCCGCCGAGGAGATCGCGGAGTTCTGCTCGGCGACGTACGGCGTGACCTTCCCGCTCACCGAGAAGGTGGAGGTGAACGGCGAGGGCCGGCACCCGCTGTACGAGCGGCTCGTCGGTTTCGCCGACGCCGAAGGGGAGAGCGGTGACATCCAGTGGAACTTCGAGAAGTTCCTGATCGGCCGGGACGGACAGGTCGTGGCGCGCTTCCGGCCGCGTACCGAGCCGGACTCCACCGAGGTCGTGACCGCGATCGAGGCCCAGCTCGGCTGAGTCCCGGGCGGCCTTTTCCCTCGCCCCTGGCCCTTGTCCCTTGACCTTGTCCCTGGGGCAGGGGCGAACGTCCTCCGCGCCGGGCGGAGAGGAAACGCCCGGTGACGGAGGATGTCACCGTGCACGAGGAACTGCTCACCATCGGCGCGTTCGCCGCGCGGGCCCGGCTGTCGGCCAAGGCCCTGCGGCTGTACGACCGGCTGGGCCTGCTGGCCCCCGCGCATGTGGACGAGGTGACCGGCTACCGCTACTACCGTGCCGACCAGGCCGAACGGGCCCGTCTCGTGGCCCTGCTACGGCAGTTGGACATGCCGCTCGCCCGGATCGCCGAGGTGGTCGGGGCCGAGGGCGACGAGGGCGCCGAGCGGCTCGCCGCCTACTGGGCGGGCGTGGAGGCCCGGGTCGCCGGGCAGCGGACCCTCGCCGCCTACCTCCGTGGCCGGCTGTCGGGGAGGAGTTCCGAGATGTACGAGCAGTTCGTGATCGAGACCGTGGACGTGCCGGCACAGGTGGTGATCACCGAGTCGCGGCACACGCTGGCGGACGAGCTGCCGACCTGGATCGGCGCGTCGCTGGAGCGGCTGGAGGCGGCCGCGCGGGAGTGCGGAGGGGTCACCGGGGCGCCGTTCGTCGTCTACCACTCCGAGGTCTCGATGGAGAGCGACGGACCGGCCGAGTCCTGTGTGCCGGTGGCCGACGAGGCCGCGGCACGGGCGTGGGCGGCCGGACGCGGGCGGCCCTGGGAGACGAAGGTGCGGGTGGAGCCGGCGGCCCGGCTGGCCTACACGCGGATCACCAAGGCGCAGGTCGCGCATCCGCAGATCCTCGCCGCCTTCGAGGCGGTGGAGCACTGGATGGCCGGGGAGGGGCTGGAGGCGGCCGGTCCCTGCCGGGAGGTCTACTTCGCGGACTGGGAGGCGGCGGGATCCGAGGATCCGGTGTGCGACGTGGCCTTCCCCATCAGGTACTGAGGGCACGGCCGAGCCCTCTCGGCTAGGACGGCGACTGGTCGAGAGGGCTCTTCTGGTGGTGCTTGTTGTGCAGTTGTTCCGACGAGGGTCAGGGAAGAACCCCTTACGCCTTGACCGAGGCCACGAAGGCGTTCCACGCGTCGGCGGGGAAGGCCAGGACCGGACCCTCGGAGACCTTGGAGTCGCGAACGGCGAGTTCGGCGTCGGTGGGCGACTTGACCTCGACGCAGGCGCCGTTGCCGGCGGAATAGGAGGACTTCATCCACGTCTCCGAAGCGCCCTGAATCAGTGCCATGTCCACTCCTGTTGCGAGTTGCGGTAGTGCGGTTCACGCCAACCTTGTCGTCTGATTGGCGTGATCGACGCTACCCGGCAACCGCCCCCGCCGGAGGAGTCGTTCACTCAACCGGATGGCATATTCCAGAGGAGCCTTCCACTGGAGCCGACCGACGGTGTACGATCCGGCGCCCTCTGTGACAGCTGTTCATTCGGCGTACTTCTTGGCCACCTTTGCGATGAACTGCCGGGATTGCTCCACATTCAGGGACTGTGCCCGCAGATGCTCGTACATCACGGCGTACTTCTGCACGTCCTGCGCCTTCTCCAGGTACAGGTCGCTGGTCACGCCCTCCAGGTACACCACGCTGGAGTCGGCCGCGTCGGCGAACTCCAGGATCGCGTACTGGCCGTTGAGACCCGGGTGCGCGCCCACCTCGAACGGCAGCACCTGCACGGTGACGTGCGGCAGCTGGGACATCTCGATCAGGTGCTCCAACTGCTCCCGCATCACGAGCTTGCTGCCCACCTCCCGGCACAGCGCCGCCTCGTCCAGCACCACCCAGAGCCGGAGCGGGTTCTGGTCGGCGGTGATACGTTCCTGTCGGCGCATGCGCACCTGGACACGCTTCTCGATCTCGGCCGTCGACGTCTCCGGCAGGGCGCCCTGCACCAGGGCCTCCGCGTAGGCGCGGGTCTGCAACAGGCCGGTCACCAGCTGGGGTTCGTACACCCGGAGCGACTCCGCGTCGGTCTCCAGGCCGATGTACACGCTGTACGGGATGTCGCCGAAGGTGTGCCACCACCCTTGCTGCCGCGAATCCCGGGCCATCTCCATCAGCGAGTCCACGATCCGCTGGTCCTCGACCTCGTACACCCCGCACAGGTCGCGCACATCACGCTGACTGATGCTTCTGCGGCCGTTCTCCAGCCGGCTGATCTTCGACTGCGACACGAGCAGCCGCTCCGCGACCTCCTCGGCCGTCATGCCCTTGAGCTCACGGAGCCTGCGCAGCTCCTGGCCCAGCCGGCGCCGCCTGACGGTGGGATTGACATTGGACGCCACGGGACGTGCACCTCCGGCTGACTGCCTGTTCCTTGACACTTTCCGTATCTGCTGTTGAGCAGACTGCCACCAAGGTGTCTTCTACCGCTGGGAAATGGTGGATATGCGGCGCGTACGCGTCAGTTCGCCACAGCCCGCCACCCGAAGGGGTGCCATGGACGCAGTCGAGCGGGGCGGTGAGACCACGAGATCTCACCGCCCCGCTCGGACCAGCGACTCCCGAACCTGGCCTGGGGTGACCGGGGTGACGGCTCAGTGGACCACGGCGCGCGCCATGGACCCGCGGTGCGGCTGCATCGGAACACCGCGCGCCGGTTCCGTCGCCCTCGCCGCGGGTGCGCCCTGCCGGCCGGTGGCGGCCGGCCCCCGGCGCGGCTGTGCGGCGGCGCCGTTCTGTACGTCCATCACGGCGTGCGCGACCAGGCCGCCCATGGGGTCGTGCCGGATCAGATCCCGCAGCCGGGACCGGGACGAGCGCCCCTCGTTCCCCGGATACAGGTGCTTGCCGAGTCCGACGGCGTGCGCCAGGGCGGCGAGCGCCGCGGTCCGCGGGTCCGGCGGTACGCCGGTGCGGATCGCGGAATCCAGCCGGGCTCGGATCTCCCGGCTGATCTCGTTGTCCGTCGCCTGGTAGCGAGTCGTCGGCAGCACCCCGCACATCTGACCCGGTACGGCGGCGACCATGCCGCACCGCTCCAGATGCGAGAGGTAGACCTGGCGGAGCCCGAGACGCGGCCCGCCGATCCAGTGGACGGCGCGTACCGGAGCGCCGCGCCTTCGCAGCAACTCCAACGCGCAGTCCAGAGTCGGATCTCCTGTCGGCCGTGGTACCACCACGGCGATACGATCCCCGTCTGGGGCTATCCGTCCGGCCAGCGCCAGCTCCACTAGCTGTGCACCGGCCAGACCGAGGTCGAGCGACTGCGGCTGTGCAGTGGTACCCGTGGCCGGGTCCAGTGCCAGCAGCAGAAGCTCCTCCGGAAGTGTTCTGCGGCTCCTGCCCATCCATGCCTCCCCGCGTGGATGAATGACAGGGTGACCCCTCTCACATTCATCTGTCGAGGGTGCGTGACCGGTTCGTGAGGGAACCGGCAGGTATGTCGTTCTCGTCTACCGCAGGGGCCAAGCCCTCACACAGGACACTGGTACATGGTTCGGACAGCGCGCGCGAGTGGGCGTGCGGCGCATGGAGGAGGCATCGGTGGCGGGCGAGTCCCCCGACAGGTCGAAGCAGCGCGAGTCGTCGGCAGGAGCGACGTCGGGCAGCGCGGCTCCGGTTCCCGAGGCGCGTGACCCGCGCCTCGCCGTAGCCCGCGAAAAGGATTCCTCGGGCGGTGCGGTGGACACCGCGACGAAGGTCCTGTCGGTACGGGACGTGAAGAAACGGGCGGAGGAGGAGCCTTCGGCACCGGCACCGGCGGCATCCGAGAAGTCCGCCGGCACCGACGAGGCGAAGCCCGACGCCGAGGACGCGGCCCTGCGGGACGCGGTCTCGGCGTGGGTGCGTTCCGCGGACCCGAAGAAGCAGGAAGGCGACGCGACTGCAAAGCCGTCCCCGAAGACGCCCGCGAAGAAGGGCGATTCCGAGGAAGAGGCCGAGCAGGCCGAGCCTGAGAAGGCCGACGCCGAAGAGTCCGACGCCGACGCCGACGCGGACGACGCCGACGCGGACGAGCCGACGGGTGCGGCCGAGGAGCCGGACACGCGGGCGCAGGAGGAGACCGAGGACGCGGACGAGGACGAGGACGCGGAGCCCGAGGCAGCGGCCGAGGCCGAGGCCGAGGAGTCTGACGCCCAGGTCCAGGACGCCGAGGCGGAGGAGCCCGGTGACGAGCCGGGGGCCGCCGACGGTGAGGACGCCCCACAGGGGCCACCCGCGGCCGACGACGACAGCCGCACGGATGGTGCGGGCGGGAACGACGACGCCGAGGCGAAGGACGCACCCGCCGACGCGAAGGACGCACCGGCCGACGCGCCGCAGGCACCCGCCGAGGCGAAGGGCGTCGACCAGCCCACCACCGTCTTCAAGGCCGTACGCCCCAAGAAGCCCGAGGTCGACCAGCCGACCACCATGCTCAAGCTGGGCGGCGCCCCCAAGGCCCCGCAGACCCCCCAGGCCCCCAAGACCCCCGACGCCCCCAAGACCCCCGAGGCCGACCCCGAGCGCACCAGCAAATTCATCGCGCTGAAGTCGGACGTCACCACCGCCGTCCCCCAGGTCGGCCCCGAGCGCACCACCCAGCAGCCTCTCCCGCCCAAGCCCCCGCTGGACCTGCTGGCGGAGCTGACGAACACGCCGCCGCCCCCGGAGACCCCGGTCCGCACGCTCGTGCGCAGGGTCAAGATCTGGACCCCCCTGGTCCTGCTCCTGGTGATCATCCTCGGGGTCGTGCAGGCGCTGCGTCCGCTCCCCCGGCCCACCCTCGACCTGACCGCGAAGGACACCTACACCTTCGGCGGCGCCAAGCCGGCCATCCCGTGGCCGTCCCAGGGCCAGGCCGCCCTGGACGTCCAGGGCATCGGCACCTTCGGCTCCTCGGGCGCCCAGAAGCCGGTCCCGATCGCGAGCGTCGCGAAGGTGATGACCGCGTACCTGATCCTGCGCGACCACCCGCTCAAGAGCGGCCAGGACGGCCCGAAGATCACGATCGACAAGCCCGCCGAGGAGCAGTCGGACGCGGGCCAGGAGTCCACCGTCCCGGTCACCGCCGGCGACAAGATCTCCGAGCGCGAGGCCCTGGAGGCCATCCTCCTGCCCTCCGCCAACAACGTGGCCCGGCTGCTCGCCCGCTGGGACTCGCATTCCGAGAAGGCGTTCGTGGCGAAGATGAACGCCGCCGCCAAGGGGCTCGGCATGGCCAACACGACGTACACGGACCCCTCGGGCCTGACGGACTCGACGGTCAGCACGGCCGTGGACCAGGTGAAGCTGGCCAAGAAGGCGATGGAGCAGCCCGCGTTCCGCGAGGTCGCGGCGATGATGTCCTACGTCGACTACAAGGGCGCCAAGCACAACAACTACAACCGGCTGGTCGGCTACAACAACGTCGTCGGCATCAAGACCGGCACCACCACCTCCGCCCGCGGCAACCTCGTCTTCGCGGCGAAGCAGCAGGTCAACGGCGAGACGCGCACCATCATCGGTGCCGCGCTGCGCCAGCCGGCAGGCGGCTCGGACAACACCATCATCAGCGGCGTCCTGGACGCGGGCGACAAGCTGATCCGGGCCGGGCAGGGTGCGCTGAAGTCGGCGACGATCCTGAAGAAGGGCGACGTCGTCGGCTATGTGGACGACGGTCTGGGCGGCCGTACCCCGGTCGTGGCGACGAAGGACGTCACGGCGGCCGGCTGGTCCGGTCTGCAGGTGAAGCTCTCCTTCGCCTCCGACACCGTGCCGCACACCGCGAAGGCCGGCACCCAGGTGGGCACGCTCACCGTGGGTGACGGTTCGGCCGGTGCGGTGAAGGTCCCGGTGGCCCTGGAGAAGGACCTGACCGAGCCGGGCCTCACGGACAAGCTGACCCGCCTCGGCTGAGCCCGTTCCCCCTGCCGCACCCCGCCGACGGAGCCCCGCGGCGGGGTGCGTGCTAGCGTCACGAATCGGGGCAGTACGCCGGTCGGGGGACACGGCCGCGAACTGGATGGGAAACGGCCGGGAACATCAAGGGATGCGGCCGAGAACAGAAAACGGGACACGGGGAGTGCCTCAGGTGGCCACAGCGGAGCCGACACGCGCCGACGACGCCGACCCGGGCCCGGGATCGGGCTCGCGAATACGTCTGTCCACGGCTGACACGGACCGTCGTCACGACCGTCATCACGACCGACGTGACGACCGGGACCGGGGCGACAGCCGTACGCAGGCGCGTCCGGGCCGGCTCGCACGTCTCCTCGCCTCCGCCGAGCCCCTGCGGCAGCGGATGCTCCGGCACCCCGTCCTGTCGATCACGGCCCTCGCGGGCGTCCTGCACATCATCTGGTTCTTCACGTTCGCGAACAGCGGTGGTGATCTCGCGGCCCAGGACGCCTGGGCGGAGTTCGTCGGCCGGCACCCGGACTCGGCGTACAACCTCGCCTGGTACGGGGGCATGCACCCGGTGTCGTACAGCGTGGTGTCGCCGTACCTGATGGCCGTCTTCGGCGTCCGTACGACGATGATGATCGCCGGGACGGTCTCCGCGGGCCTGCTGACCCTGGTGCTGATCCGCAGCCGGGCGGTGCGGAACCCGCTGTGGGCTTCCCTCGCCGGAGTCGTGGCGTTCCTGGCCAACGCGATCTCGGGCCGGGTGACCTTCGGGCTCGGCACGATGTTCGGGCTCGGTGCGGTCGCGGCCGTGCACTGCTGGCCGTACCGGTGGCGGTACAAACGCTGGGCGAAGGCGGTGGTCGCCGCCCCGCTGGCCGGACTGTCCACCATGGCCTCGCCCGTGTCGGGGCTGTTCGTGGGTCTGGTCGCGGCCGCCCTCTTCCTGCAGAAGCGGCGGCCGGGCGCGTGGGCGCTGGGGATCGCGCCCACAGTGGTGGTCGGGGCCTCGTACTTCCTCTTCCCGTTCTCCGGCACCCAGCCGATGACGTTCGGCTCGGTGGTCATGCCCCTGCTGTACGGCCTGCTGTGCCTGTACCTGGTGCCGAAGGAGTGGGTGACCGTACGGCTGACGGCCGCCGTCTACAGCCTGGCCGTCGTGCTGGTGTGGCTGATCAGTTCGCAGATCGGCTCCAACATCTCGCGGCTGCCGATGCTGTTCGCGGGTGCGACGCTGGTCGCCGCGCTGCCCTTCACCGTGCGCAAGTCGCGCCAGTGGTACCTGACCGTGCTGGCCCTGCTGGGCTTCGCCGGCTGGATCGGCTTCAAGTCGGTCGACGACATCATCCACACGACCCCGGCCGCCTCCTGGGCGCGGGAGCTGGCCCCGCTGGTGCACGAGCTGCAGAAGGCCGGCGCCGAGAAGGGCCGCGTCGAGGTGGTCCCGGCCCGCTCGCACCGCGAGGCCTCCGCGCTCGCGCCGTACGTCAACCTGGCGCGCGGCTGGAACCGGCAGGCCGACATGGAGCGCAACCCGCTCTTCTACGACGACACGCTCAACTCGGCGAACTACCACGAGTGGCTCCAGCGGTGGGCCGTGCACTTCGTGGTGCTGCCGAAGGACAACCCCGACGGGGACGGCGGCCAGCGTGAGCGGCAGCTGCTGCAGCGGGGCATGCCGTATCTGAAGCAGATCTGGGGCGACGCGAACTGGCAGCTGTTCCAGGTGACCGACCCGACACCGCTCGCCGAACCGAACGCGGTGGTGGACCGCGCCGAGCAGGGTGAGATGACGCTGGAGGTGCACAAGGCCGGGCGGGTCCTGATCCGGATCCCGTACTCGCCGTGGCTGAGCGTGGTCGACGAGCACGGCAAGAGCCTGAAGCCTCCGCAGGAGACGGAGGCCTCCAAGCACCGGGACGCCGGGACGCCGAAGTCGTACACCAACGTCAACGGCTGTCTGACGGAGACGCCGGAGGACGCCGACGGGGACAAGTGGACGATGTTGCTGGCGCCGAGGGCCGGGACGTACCACTTGGCCGCGCCGTACCAGTTGCCTCGCGGTACGCCGTGCCCCGACGAGCTCAAGTAGTGCCGCGCAGCTCGGTCACGTACCGGTCCGTGCCCGGGATCGTCGGGACGAACGGGGCGACGAGTTCCACCCGTCCCGGCGCGGAGCCGGTGATCTCCGCCTCCGGCCCCGTGAAGTGCCGCTCCCAGCACTCCCGCGGGTCGGCCTCCAGGAACCACAGCAGGGTGAGCCGGGTGTCGACGCCCTCGACCTGCTTGACGTAGGTCATGCGGTCCCCGGGCAGGGGCGTGGGCCGGAAGACCGTGACCATGGCGGCCGGGGAGCCCGCGAGCCGCTTCGGCAGGTGCCGGGTGGTCAGCCACCGGAGCAGCTCGGTCCGCTGCCGGGGCGACTCGGCGTCGACGACCTGCAGCACCAGACCGGCGTAGGGGTGGTCGAGGGCGTGGACGTCCCTCGGGCCCGCCGCGCCGTCCCGGTACACCGTCGTCTCGTGGTCCTGGAAGGCCGTGAACACGTGGGTGCGGTCGTGGTACACGCGGGCGTCCCGATTGAGGCGCTTGTTGATGGCGACCGTCCACTTCATGTGGTCGTCGTAGCGGCCGTCGGTGATCCAGTAGGTGGAGAGGTAGCAGCCGGCGGTGACCGGCCGGGCGATCGCCGACTTCTCCGGGTACCGCAGGAGTTGCAGGTCCCGGGTCGCGACCCAGCGGCGGCCCGCGTACATCCAGGGCATGGCCATCGCGCCGGCGTAGTAGTGGTCGTCCTCGTACCAGCGGTTGTACGCGTACTCGTGGCCGGGGTGCGGCTCGACCATGGTGATCAGGGCGTGGCCGGGGCGGACGCCGTACGGTCCTGCGGCGGCCAGTTCGGCGTACAGCTCGCTGCGGGTCTCGTCGCTCATACGGTTCCCCTTTCCTGCGACGGCCCATACTCTGACGCTCCGTCAGATAAAGCGCCATACCGCGGGAGGCACCGATGTCCCTGCTCGCAGGCAAGACAGTCGTCGTATCGGGAGTGGGCGCCGGGCTGGGCCGTCAGGTCGCCGCGGCCGTCGTCCGGGACGGCGGGAACGCCGTGCTCGGGGCCCGCACCGAGGCCAACCTCGCCAAGAGCGCGGCGGAGATCGACCCCGGCGGGGCGCGCACCGCGTTCCGGGCGACCGACATCACCGACGAGGGGCAGTGCGAGCGGCTGGCCGCGCTGGCGCGGGAGCGGTTCGGCGGGATCGACGCCGTGGTGCAGGTGGCCGCCTGGGACTCCTACTTCGGCGGGGTCGAGGACGCGGACTTCGCGACCTGGCAGTCGGTCATCGACGTGAACCTGCTGGGGACGCTGCGGATGGCCCGGGCCTGCCTGCCGGCACTGAAGGCGGGCGGGGGCGGTTCGGTGGTGTTCATCGGGACGCAGTCGGCCGTGGCCGCGCCGTCGCAGGTGCGGCAGGCCGCGTACGCCGCCTCGAAGGGGGCGCTGACGAGCGCGATGTACTCGCTGGCGCGGGAGCTGGGGCCGCATCGGATCCGCGTCAACACGGTGCTGCCGGGCTGGATGTGGGGGCCGCCGGTGCAGGCGTTCGTGCGGTTCACGGCGCAGAGCGAGGGGGTGCCGGAGGCGGAGGTGCTGGGGCGGCTGACCGAGCGGATGGCGCTGCCGGAGCTGGCCACCGACGGGGATGTGGCGGATGCCGCGGTGTTCCTGTCGTCGGACCGCGCGCGGGCGATCACGGGGCAGTCGCTGCTGGTCAACGCGGGGGAGCTGATGCGCTGACCGACGGCCCGCCTTCGCCGAAGTTGTTCATGTGGATGAACGAGAGTCAATGTCCGGAACGATTTTACCGTGACTTGACCTGACGCTTGGTTGTCGTGTTCACGTGGCCGCACCCACGATCGGGCACATGAACAGTCTCGACTGGGCCGTGCTCATCGGCTACTTCGGTGTGATGGTCGCGATCGGCGTCTGGTCGCACAAGCGCGTCGACAACGTCTCCGACTTCTTCACGGCCGGCGGGAAGATGCCCTGGTGGCTCTCCGGCATCTCCCACCACATGTCGGGCTACAGCGCCGTGATGTTCACCGGGTACGCGGGCATCGCCTACACCTACGGCGTCACCTCCTTCATCACCTGGTCCTTCCCCATCGCGCTCGGCATCGCCATCGGGTCGAAGCTGTTCGCGCCGCGCATCAACCGGCTGCGGTCCCGGCTCCACGTGGCCTCCCCGCTGGAGTACCTGAAGAACCGCTACAACCTCTCCACCCAGCAGGCGCTCGCCTGGTCGGGGATGCTGCTGAAGATCGTGGACGTGGGCGCCAAGTGGGCGGCGATCGCGACCCTGTTGTCGGTGTTCACCGGCGTGACCCTGAACCAGGGCATCCTCATCACCGGCGCGATCACCGCCGTGTACTGCACGATCGGCGGCCTGTGGGCGGACGCGCTGACCGAACTCGGCCAGTTCGTCATCCAGTTGCTGGCCGGTGTCTCGATGTTCGTGGCGGTCGTGCTGAAGCTGAGCGACCAGCACATCGGCTTCCTCGACGCCTGGAACCAGCCCGCGCTGCACGGCCACGGCAAGCCGCTGGTCGGTCCCTACGGCACGGTCTTCCTGCTCGCCTTCCTCTTCATCAAGCTCTTCGAGTACAACGGCGGCATGCTCAACCAGGCCCAGCGCTACATGGCGACGGGCAGCCCGCACGAGGCCGAGCGCGGGGCCCGGCTGTCGGCGGTCCTGTGGCTGGTCTGGCCGGTGGTCCTGTTCTTCCCCATGTGGATGTCCCCGCTGCTGGTCCACGCCCGGAAGCCGGACGGCTCCGACTCCTACGGCCTGATGACGGAACAGCTCCTCCCACACGGCCTGCTGGGCCTCGTCGTCGTCGGCTTCTTCTCCCACACGATGGCGATGTGCTCCTCCGACGCCAACGCGATCGCGGCGGTGTTCACCCGTGACGTGGCGCCGGTGCTGTCCGCACGGGCGCGGGCGTGGGGCGAGCGCTCCGGGCTGATCGCGGCCCGGGTGACGACGGTGGTCTTCCTGGGCCTGTCCATGGCGGTGGCGACCCAGGTCGACTCCCCCACCTTCAAGGACATCATCACCGTCGTGATCAAGTGGGTGGCCGGCCTCATGGGCCCGATCGCCATCCCGATGATGCTGGGTCTGCTGCGCACGTTCCGCCGCTCGGGGCCGACGGCGGCACTGACCAGCTGGGCGGCGGGCCTGCTGGCCTTCTGGCTGGTCAACTACCCGATCAGCTGGCACGTCGACGGCGGGGTGCCGCTCCAGTACCAGGTGTCGGTCCCACTGGCGGTGTCGCTGGTCCTGTACGTCCTGATCGGCCACCTCAAGCCGGAGGACACCCCCGAGCGCCTGGCGATCATCGAGCGGGTGAACTCGGACGGGGACGGGGCCACCGCACGGGCCGTGCCGGTGCCTGCGAGTGCCGGGGACGATGCGACGGGGGAGCCCAACTCAACGCTGTAACCTGCCGGTTGGTTGATCAACTGGCAGGAACGGGGACGACATGAGTATCGATGCGGTGCGGGCGGCCTCCCGAGTGGTGGGCCGCCGTACCACTCTGCGCTACCTCGCCGTCGGAGTCGGGGCCTCTCTGCTCGCCGCGTGCAAGGGAAAGAGCGGGAGCGACGGCAGCACCGGATCCGGCGGTCCGTCGGCGACCGCCGGCGTCACCGGCAAGGCCTTCGCGGCCTTCGTACGCGGCTCCTGGAAGGTCACCTCGCAGCCGCCGGGCGCGAGCGCCGAGGCCTACACGTACACCGTCACCATCGGTGACGGGACGTGGGCCATGGAGGCCGGCGGGAGGTCACCGAAGGGCACGTGGTCGCTCCAGGGCGGCCGGCTCGCCCTGCGAGTGCCCGAGCGGCTGGACCCCGACAGCGAGGAGATGGACGACGCCGCCGCCGAGAACGTTCCGGCGACGGTCGGCGACTCGGTCTCGGTGGGCCTGCCCTGGCAGCCGCCCGGCACGTCGGGCACCGGTTCCGGCGAGCGGCTGGAGGCCGACTACACCAAGCAGGCCGGGCTGCGGATCCGGCACTTCGACGCCAACGGCAGTATGACCACCCACCACTGCGTGCGGGCCTGAGGCCGGTCAGGCCCGCGGATACCGGGCCAGCCACCCCGGTGAGGAACCGGCGGGGCCGTGAAGCGCAGGGCCCTGGGTCATCTCCATCGCGAAGTCGTCGGCGAGTTCGAGGATCGTGGGGCGGCCCTCCAGTTCGGCCAGCCAGGCCGGCGGGAGGGCCGTCTCGCCGTGCAGGGCGCCCAGCAGACCGCCGGTCAGCGCGCCCGCCGCGGCCGAGGGGCCGCTCTGGTTCACCGCCAGGCACAGGCCGTGCCGTACGTCCTCACCGACGAGGGCGCAGTAGACGGACGCGGCGAGCAGACCGTCCGCCGTGCCGTCGCCCGCCAGCTCCTCCACCCGGGTCGGACCGGGCATCCCCTGCCGTACCGCGCCGAGGGCGTGCTGGAGGGCGTCGGCGACGGGCTGGTGGCCGGGGCGGGCGGCGAGCAGGGCGAGAGCCTTCTGGACGGCGCCGTCCAGGCTGTCGCCGCGGGCCAGGGCGTGCACGATGACGGCGTACGCGCCCGCCGAGAGGTAGGCGATGGGGTGGCCGTGGGTCTGGGCCGCGCACTCCACGGCCAGCTGCACCACGAGCTGCGGCTCCCAGCCGACCAGCAGCCCGAAGGGCGCCGAGCGGGCGACGGCCTCCGGGCCCAGCTCGCCGGGGTTCTTCGGCTGCTCCAGCGTGCCCATGGCGTCGTCGCCGAACCCGAGGAGCAGGGTGCGGCTGGGGTCGCGGCGGGCGTACAGCCACTCCTCGCGCGCCAGCCAGCCGTCGTCCTTGCGGCGCTCGTCGGGCCCCCAGTCCCGCTGGGTGGCCAGCCAGCGCCGGTACGCCCGGTGCAGATCGGTCGGCGGGTGCCAGGCGCCGGTGTCCCGGCGCACCTGGGCCCGTATCAGCCCGTCCACGCTGAACAGGGTCAGCTGGGTGTGGTGGGTGACCGTGCCGCGCCGCCCGTGCCCGAAGGCCAGGTCGAGCAGGCCCTCCGGACCGAACGTGGTGCGGATCTCCTCCAGGGACAGCGCATCGGCCGGGCCGCCCAGCGCGTCCCCCACGGCGACCCCGAGCAGGGCGCCCCGCACCCTGCCGCGGTAGTCCTGCTGTTCGGCACGGCCCCAGACGGCGCCGGATGTCGCACCCATCCAGACCTCCTCACGGCACCGGCCGTCCGTACGACGGTCAGCACTGTAATCGACGGAGAACGGTCCGTTCACGGGGGCAAACCGGCCGCGACGGGTCATTCCCGCACAGCTATGAGCGCTTCGACCCCGTCGAGAATCCGGTCGAGGCCGAACGCGAGCGGGTCGACGCCGGTCGGCTCGAAGGCGCCGTCGGCGATGGCCCGGGTCAGGGCCGGGAACCGGTCCGCGTGGCGTTCGAGCACCTCACCGGTGAGGCGGTTCCACTCCCGGTCCTCCTCCGCGTCGAAGTCGGCCGTCTGCTGCGCGAGGCTGCGCACCAGGCCGACGACGAGGACGAAGACCTGGTGCCGCTGGGCAGCCGGCAGGCCGGTCGGCTCCAGGGCGGCGTGCGCCGCGTCCAGCCAGCCGAGCTGGTGCGGGCCCATGACCTGGCGGCGCATCGCCGTGGCGGCGAGCGCCCACGGGTGGGCCCGGTACAGGTCCAGGCACCGGCGGGCCCACTCCCTGATTCCGGCTCGCCAGTCGCCCTCCGCGCCGGAGAGGTCGGGGACCTCGGCGAGCATCGACTCGATCATCAGCTCGACCAGTTCCGCCTTGCCGGGGACATAGCGGTAGAGCGCCATCGCCGAGACGCCGAACTCGGCGGCGACCTTGCTCATCGAGACCGCGTCCAGGCCCTGGGCGTCGGCCAGTTCGACGGCGGCCGCGGCGATGCGCTGCGGGGACAGCGTCGGCTTGGGACCGCGCGTGGGCTGCTCCTGTTCGCCCCACAGCAGCGCGAGGGCCGCCCGGGCGTCGCGCGGCGTGTCCTGTTGTCCCTTGTTCCGTCCGGCCACGAGGTCCCTTCCGTTCGGCGGGCGCGAGCCCGTTGACTCCACCCGGCAACTGTATATACCGTAAATGACAGAACGGCGGATGCCGTAAACAGTTTAGGGGGAACACCATGCTGCTGACCTACCGCGCCCTCAAGCGCCGCGCCCACGCCAAGAGCCTGCGCATCACCACCCCGAACGGCGTCGACGAGTCCTCCTACGTCCGCATCGGCGGCATCGACCAGTGGATCTCCGTCCGCGGCGACGACCGGACGAACCCGGTGATCCTGGAGGTCCACGGCGGCCCCGGCGCCTCCAACCTCATCCACGTCCCCCGCACCCGCGCCTGGGAGCGGCACTTCACGATCGTCCGCTGGGACATGCGGGGCGCCGGAAAGACGTTCGCGGCGGGCGGCCCCGAAGCGCAGGGCGAGATGACCCTGGACCGCCTCCACCAGGACGCCCTGGAGGTGACGGACCACATCCGCGCCCGCCTGGGCGTGGACAAGGTCGTGCTCCTCGCCAACAGCTTCGGCTCGGTCACCGGCCTCCGCCTGGCCCGCGACCACCCCGAGCGGTACTCGGCGTACGTCGGCACGGACCAGAACATCGTCGGCGGGGGCCGCGACACCTCGGCGTACGAGGCGCTGCTGGCCCGGCTGGAGAAGGCGGGCAGGAAGAAGGACCTGGCGAAGATGGCGGCGATGGGACCCGACCACTCCGCCTGGTCGGCCCACATGTGGGCGGAGTACTCGAAGACGGTGGTCACGACCGACCCGCTGACCTACGACACGATGAAGACGGTCATCATCCGCTCCCTCTGGTTCTCCCCGCTCCACACCCTGCGCGACCTGCGCACGTACCTGAAGGGCATGACGTTCTCGGAGCAACTGGGCCCGCAGGCGACGACCATCGACGAACGGGCCGAGGGCACTGTCTTCCGCCTCCCCTTCTTCCTCTTCCAGGGCGACAGCGACGTCCTCACCCCACCGGAGCCGGCCCGCCGCTTCTACGAGGAGGTCACGGCCCCGGTGAAGGACTTCGCCCTCATCCCGGAGGCCGCCCACTTCGCGTCCTTCCGGCACCCGGACCGGTTCCTGGACCTGCTGCTGAAGAAGGTGCGGCCGGTGGTCACCGGGGAGCCGGTGGGGCGCTGATCCCGCCCGTTGGGCCACCGGCCCTCCTGGGTCTATCGTCTGAATCCTGAGGCCAGGACGAGGAGGACGGCCGGTGATGCCGCAGGACGAGGCCGTGATCGGCTGCACGGGGAAGCTACTCATCGCAACGCGCGGATCCGCGGGCCCCGGCGAAGTCCTGGTGCGGGTCAGAGGCGGCTCCGAGACCTTCCTCGCCTGGTCGGAGAAGCCCCTGCAGATGGGCGCGACCGTGCTCGTGATCGAATCACGTGGATGCCGCGAGGTCGGCGTCATCGAGTGGGTGGATCCATTGGACGCGCTCGGCGGAGACCCCGCCGGCGCAGGCTGAGGAGAACAAGCATGTTCGGATACCGCGTTCCCGCTCCCGACGAGGCGATGTTGATCTCGGGGGGCCGGCGGGGACTGGGGGGCGCGCCGTTCCGAGTGGTGACGGGGCACGGCAAGTTCGTGCTGCCGGTCTTCAGGAAGGTCCGCTTCCTCACCCTGTCGATGTGCGAGTCCGAGGTCACCGAGACCTGCGTGACCCGCCAGGGCATCGCGTTGCACGTCCGCGCGGTCATCGCCTTCAAGGTCGGCAACGACCACGAGAGCATCATCAACGCCGGCCAGCGGTTCCTCTCCGACCAGGAGCAGATGTCGGTCCTCACCGGCCGGATCTTCGCGGGACACCTGCGGGCGATCATCGGCTCGATGACGGTCGAGGAGATCGTCACCGAGCGGCAGAAGCTCGCCGCGGAGGTCCTGGACACCTCCAAGACGGAGATGGCCAAGATCGGCCTGACCGTGGACTCGCTGCAGATCCAGTCCATCGACGACGGCGACACCGGCTACATCGACGCGATGTCCGCGCCGCACAAGGCGGCCATCCAGCGGCAGGCGCAGATCGCCCAGGCGCAGGCCACCCAGGCCGCGGTCGAGGCGGAGCAGGCGGCGGCCCGCAAGCAGGCCGAGTACGCCCGGCAGACCGCCATCGTCAAGGCCGAGTACTCGGCCGAAGTCGACCGCGCCCAGGCGGAGTCCGCGCAGGCCGGACCGCTGGCCCAGGCCCACGCCCAGCAGGAGGTGCTCGCCGCCCAGACGGAACTTGCCCAGCGCCAGGCCAAGTTGCGCCAGCAGCAGCTCGTTGCCGAGGTCGTCAAGCCCGCCGAGGCCGAGGCCGAGCGGGTCAGGATCCTCGCCGCCGCCGAGGCACAGCGGATGAAGATCCAGGCGGAGGCCGCGGCCTCCTACGACCGGGTCGCGCTCGACCGGATGCTGATCGACCAGCTCCCGCAGATCGTGAAGGAGGCCGCCGGAGGCCTGGCCGGCGCCAACGTCAACGTCCTGAACGGCGCTGACGGCCTCGGCGAGATCGCCGCCGGACTGGTCTCCCAGGGCCTGACGATCCTCGACTCCGTCCGGCAGAACCTGGGCGGCCAGGAATCCGACGGCCACCGCGCCGAGGAGCGCAAGGGCAGCGACCTGCTCCAGCTGCACACGGGCAAGGACCGGAAGTCGGACGACGGTCCGGTGAACGTCGACTAGGTTCCCGGGCGTCGCCGCTCACCTCGCGTAGCGCGCCCGCATCGCGTCCCGGGCCGCGGTCACCCGTGTCAGGCGGGGTGCGAGTCCGCCCCGGTCCATGCCGGGACTGCGCAGGAGCACGGCGAGGCAGTCGGTCAGGGTGGCCAGGGCGCTGTAATCGGCCGGGCCGAGGGGGAGCACCGCGTCCAGGCGCGGCCAGTCCTGGACGGCCGCGCTGGTCGTGGCCTCGACGAGCCACCTCGCCCGCCGCTCCGGGAGGGCGTCGGGGTGCCGGGCCGAGCCGGCCAGACGTGTCCACAGGAAGTGGGCGGCCGCCGTGCCCTCCGCCCCGCTGACCGCCACGGCCAGGTGCAGCAGTCCGAGGTACTCGTCGGTGGCCCGCCACTGCTCGGCGGCCTCCCGGGCCAGGGACCAGTTCCGCAGGCGCAGGTGTACAGCGCATCGGGTCGCCGCGCTGTCCGCCTCGGCAAGTGCCTCCTCGAGCCGGCCGCTCAGCAGATGCACGACGGCCGACGTGTGACGGGCCCAGCGGGGATCTCCACCCAGCGAGACGAATCGCTCCAGGTCCGCGCGCGCCTGGTCCAGTCGGCCCACCGCGATGTCCGTCTGGATCTTGTGCCCCAGCGCCCAGGGGCCCTCGGGGTCCAGTTCCACCGCTCGGTAGACGTCGGCGAGCGCCTTGCCGTAGGCGCACCGGCGTCGGTGCGCATGGGAGCGGTGCACCAGGGCCCAGGGGTAGTCCGGTGCCAGGCTCAGCGCGTGGTCGAGGTCGGCCAGCGCCTCCTCGTCACGGCCGTGCTTGCAGTGCAGTGCGCCCCGGCTGGCGTAGACGGAGGGATAGTCCGGGTCGAGGGCGACGGCCTTCCGGTAGTCGGCCAGGGCTTCCTCCTCACGGCCCACGGCGCTCAGCGCGTCGCCTCGCTCGCACAGCACCCAGGGTGCCTCCGGATCGAGCGCCACCGCGCGGTCGAGGTCGGCCAGTTGGCGCTCGCGATCGCCCCTCGACCGCAGCAGCCGGGCTCGGCGGACCAGGCCCCAGACGAAGTCCGGGTCGATCTCCAGTGCGCGGTTCACGTCCGCCAGCGCGTGGTCGTACCGCGCCAGTGCATGGTACGTGGCCCCCCTCGTGGCCCAGGCGGCCGGCAGCGCGGGGGCGAGTTCGATCGCCCGGTCCAGATCCCGCAGGGCGGCGTCGTAGTGCCCGATCCTGCGGTGGTAGTCGCCACGCAACGTCAGGTTCCCGGCGTTGTCGGGATCCCGGACGAGCGCATGGTCCAGATCCGCGATCGCCCCTTCGAAGTCCTGGAGCAGGACGCGGGTCACGGCACGGCCGACGTAGGTGCGGGCGGACTCGGGGTCGAGCGCCACCGCTCGGTCGTACTCGGTCAGCGCGCGCTCGTAGTCGTCGCGCGCCCGGAAGGCGTTGCCGCGCACGACATGAGCGATGGCCTGGGACTCCGGGTCGAGCGCGGCCCGGTCGATCAGCAGGAGCAGCGCATCCGCGGCGGTCGAGTCCTGCAACGCTTGCAGCAGGTCCCTGCCCCAGTGGGACACCGCCTCGGTCCGGGTGTCCGCTCCGGCCTGCACCAGCATCTCGGCCCAACGGCGGGCTTCCTCGTCGCCCCGCTGGAAGGCCCGTACCAGGCCTCCGAGAACGGCCGGCAGCGCGGCCTGCTCCCCCGCGCACAACCGGTGATACGCCTCGGCCAGCCGCAGTTCCCTCCATCTCTCGTCCGCCCAGGGGTCGTCCAGCCCCGCCTCCCGCTCCTCCCGCCACCCCTCGAACGTCTCCGCCAGCCGTTCGTGCCGTTCCGTCCATCCCCGCGGTGAGCGCCCGTGCTGCAATCGCAGCATCGGCGCGCGTACGACATCGTGGTACTGGACCCGGTCACCGCGCTCGCTGACGAACGGCATCCCCCGCAGCCAGTCGTACAACGCCTCGGCCTCGTCCTCCTCGCACTCCACCACCGCCCGGAACACATCGGCGTCCAGACGCCGGGGCAGTGCGCAGGCCAGGGCCACCGCCCGGCGTAGCGGATCCGGCTCCCACTTCAGGAACCGTTCCACCGCCGTGGCACTCGGATCGCCCACGTCGTCCGGGTCGGCGGGGCGGGTCTCGGCGAGGGTGGAGACGAGGACGGGAAGGCCGCCGGTCAGCCGCAGCACCTCCGTGACCACCGGTTCCGCCACCACTCCCCGGTCCGCGAGCAGTCCCCGCGCCTCCGCCTCCGTGAACGGGCCGAGCGGCACATCCGTCATGAAGTCCGCGAAACCGCCCCAGCGGGCGGTGTCGAAGGGGCGCTGGCCGGCGGTGACGACGATGACGTCGGCGGGGAGGGCGCCGTAGCGGTCGGTGGTCATCAGCTCGTGCAGCCAGCTGTCGAGGAAAGGGCCGGTGCGTTCGTAGGTGTCGAAGAACAGGACCAGCCAGGGGACCGACGCCGTGGCGTCCGACAGTCCGTCCAGCAGCTTCGGCGTGAGCACCCGCTCCGGTGACAGCACCAGCTGCACATCTTCCTGGCTGCGGAAACGCGCGCTGAGCCTGGCCCTCAAGCGGGCCGCCCCCTCGGCCAGTTGGCCCGCGTCCACGGCGCCGACGAGGGCACCGGCGCCGGGTATCAGCGCGCCCACGCCCGCCATGCCGAGCCGTACCGCCGTCGTGGTCAGCGGGGACGGGCCCTCGGGCGCGGGCTCCAGGGCCGCCACCTCGGCCTCCGCCTCGTGCCGTCGCTCCCGGTGGGCAGCGAGGGCTTCCTCCAGCTTCTTCAAGCGGTGCCCCTGGCGGGCCAGTTGGCCGCAGATCGCCGCCATCGCCTCCGGCACGCTCCCGGCGCTTTCGTCGACGTACGCCGTCAGCGCGCCGCGCTCCCGTGCGGTCTGCTCCAACTCCCGTATCAGGAAGGTCTTTCCGACGCCCGCGTTGCCGTGGACGTGGAAGAGGAAACGGTGCCGCTCGTCCTCCGGGGGAAGCTCCAAGTTCTCCCGGAACGCCGCCCGTTCACCGCTGCGGCCGACGAAGCCGGCCCGTCTGCGCCGTCCGATCAGCTCCTGCATCGACGGCCGTGCCTGCGCCATCCGTACGCCCGCCCTTCCCCCGAGGCCCCGCACCTCATTCTGGCGCAATGACCACGTGAGAAGTCGGCTGTCGGCGGGAGAGAATTCAGCCATGACCACCACCCCCACACGCAACACCGGCCTCAGCGTGGCCGCCGGTGTGCTCACCGGCATACTCGCTCTCTACATCGCCCTCGTCGCCCTCGGGAACATCACCGACTTCGGCACGAACCAGCAGTTCGTACGGCATGTGCTGGCGATGGACACCACCTTCGAGGACTCCGACCTGATGTGGCGGGCCGTCACCAGCACCGCCCTCGAGGACACCGCGTACGTCGCGATCATCGTGTGGGAGACGGTGGCGGCCCTCGTGCTCGTCTGGGGCACGTACCTGTGGGCGCGGCGCGACCACGCCCTCGCGCGGCGGATTTCCACCTACGGGCTGCTGATGCTGCTGCTGCTCTTCGGCGCCGGGTTCATCGCGATCGGCGGTGAGTGGTTCGCGATGTGGCAGTCGAAGACCTGGAACGGACTGGATGCCGCGACCCGCATCTTCACGCTCAGCGGGGTCGCGCTGATCGTCAACCAGCTGCCGGGCGCCCGGCGGGAGACGGACGCGGACGCGACTACTTGACGACCGCCACCGTGACGCCCCGCTCTCCGAAGGACCACAGCGCGGCTCCGTCCGCCTTGTGCAGCCGGATACCGCCCAGCTTCTTGCCCTCCGCGGGCGGCGGCGAGGCGCCGTCCAGGGCGTTGGAGAAGGCTATGTTCACGCCGGACGCCTTGGTGAAGTACATCACGTGCTCGATCTCCACGCCGTCCGAGCCCTTGAGGGACTGGGTGCGCAGGGTGATCGAGTAGCGGCCGGGCTGCGGGCTCACCGTGCCCGGCCACACCGTGAACGTACGGGCCGCCTTGCCGGTGGCGTCGACCAGCCACACCCGCTGCTCGGAGAGGGAGTAGACGATCCGACGGCCCTGGCCGGACGACTCCGGCAGGGCCGGCGGCGCCGAGTGCTGCGGGCTCTCGGGCGCGTGGGCGTGCGGCGACGCGGACGCGCTGGGCCGGACCACGGCGGCCGTGGGATGCGGCCCGTGGTCCGCCTGTACGGCGAGGGCGACGACGGCCGCGGTCGCCCCAGCCGTCAGACCGGTGACCCAGGCCCAGGAGGGCAGTCGGGCAGCCACGGGTACGCATCTCCTCCGCTACGGGGCCCCGTCTCGGATCCGGGGTCGGATCATCGTACTCAGTCCCGGCTCAGTCCAGGACCGGCAGGAGGTCCGGCAGATGCCCGTCGGAGGCCCGCGCCGCCCGCTGCCGCTCCTCGGGCACCTCGCCGTAGAGGGTCGTACGGGGCTTCGCCGGGCGGCCGGCCGCCTCGGCCACGGCCACCAGGTCGCGGACCGACTTGTACGAGCCGTAGGACGAGCCCGCCATGCGGGAGATCGTCTCCTCCATGAGGGTCCCGCCCAGGTCGTTCGCGCCCGAGCGCAGCATCTCCGCCGCACCCTCCGTGCCCAGTTTCACCCAACTTGTCTGAATGTTCGGGATGTACGGGTGCAGCAGCAGACGCGCCATCGCCGTCACCGCCCGGTTGTCCCGCAGGGACGGGCCGGGCCGCGCGATGCCCGCCAGGTACACCGGCGCGTTGGTGTGGATGAAGGGCAGGGTCACGAACTCGGTGAAGCCGCCCGTCTCGCGCTGGATCCGGGCCAGCGTACGCAGGTGGCCCAGCCAGTGGCGGGGCTGGTCGACATGGCCGTACATCATCGTCGACGACGAGCGGATGCCCAGCTCGTGCGCCGTCGTGATCACCTCGATCCAGGTGGCCGTCGGCAGCTTGCCCTTGGTCAGCACCCAGCGGACCTCGTCGTCCAGGATCTCCGCCGCCGTGCCCGGGATCGAGTCCAGGCCGGACTCCTTGGCCGCCACCAGCCACTCGCGGACCGACATACCGGTCCGGGTCGCGCCGTTCACCACCTCCATCGGCGAGAAGGCGTGCACATGCATGCCGGGGACGCGCTCCTTCACCGCCTTCGCGATGTCGAAGTACGCGGTGCCCGGCAGGTCGGGGTGGATGCCTCCCTGCATGCAGACCTCGACCGCGCCCACCTCCCAGGCCTGCTGGGCGCGGTCGGCGACCTGCTCCAGGGAGAGCGTGTACGCGTCCGCGTCCGTCCTGCGCTGGGCGAAGGCGCAGAAGCGGCAGCCGGTGTAGCAGACGTTGGTGAAGTTGATGTTGCGGGTGACGATGTACGTCACGTCGTCGCCGACCGCCGCCCTGCGGACGTCGTCGGCCACCCGGCACAGCGCGTCCAGTGCCCGGCCGTCCGCGTGCAGCAGCGCGAGCGCCTCGGCGTCGGTCAGCCGCGTCGGGTCGTCGGCCGCCGTGCGCAGCGCCTGCCGCACGTCCGTGTCGATGCGCTCGGGCGCCATGCCGGGGGCCGCCGCCTCGCGCAGGGCCTCCCAGTCGCCGTACACCTCGTCGAAGTCGTCCCGCCGGTCGGCGGTGCGGCCCTCGGTGTCGATCGTGCGGTGCAGGTCCGTGCGTCCGGTCGGCACGAAGGACTCCTCGGGCTCCTGCCACGGGCGGCCCTCGACGGGCGCGTCCGCCAGGGCCAGGCCCGTCTCCGGGTCGGCCAGCGCGCTCACGTGCGGGCGCAGACGCGGATCCAGCCAGGGCTCGCCGCGGCGCACGAACTCCGGGTAGACGCAGAGGCGTTCGCGCATCTCGAAGCCCGCCGCCGCCGACTTCTGCGCCAGCTCCTCGATCTGCGGCCAGGGGCGTTCGGGGTTGACGTGGTCGATGGTCAGGGGCGACACCCCGCCCCAGTCGTCGATGCCGGCGCCGATCAGCCGCGCGTACTCGGAGTCGACCAGGTTGGGCGGGGCCTGCAGACAGGCGCTCGGGCCCATGATGTGCCGGGCCACCGCCACCGTGGCGACCAGGTCGTCCAGTTCGGCGTCCGGCATGCCGCGCATCGCCGTGTCCGGCTTGGCGCGGAAGTTCTGGATGATCAGCTCCTGGATGCCGTGGTAGGCCCGGGAGACCTTGCGCAGGGCGAAGAGGGACTCCGCGCGCTCCTCGTACGTCTCGCCGATGCCGATCAGCAGCCCGGAGGTGAAGGGCACCGAGGAGCGCCCCGCGTCCTCCAACACCCGCAGCCGGACCGCCGGTTCCTTGTCCGGGGAGCCGTGGTGCGGGCCGCCGGGCTCCGACCACAGCCGGGTCGCGGTGGTCTCCAGCATCATGCCCATGGAGGGCGCCACCGGCTTCAGGCGCTGGAAGTCGGTCCACGTCAGCACGCCCGGGTTGAGGTGGGGCAGCAGACCCGTCTCCTCCAGGATGCGGATGGAGACGGCCCGGACGTAGGCGATGGTGTCGTCGTAGCCGTGCGCGTCGAGCCACTCGCGCGCCTCAGGCCAGCGGTCCTCCGGCTTGTCGCCGAGGGTGATCAGGGCTTCCTTGCAGCCGAGTGCGGCGCCCTTGCGCGCGACGTCGAGCACCTCGTCCGGGGACATGAACATCCCGTGCCCGGCGCGGCGCAGCTTGCCGGGGACGGTGACGAAGGTGCAGTAGTGGCACTTGTCCCGGCACAGCCGGGTGAGGGGGATGAAGACGCTCTTCGAGTAGGTGATGACGCCGGGCCTGCCCGCCGCCTCCAGGCCCGCGTCCCGCACCCGGGCGGCGGACGCGGCGAGGCCGGTCAGGGCCTCGCCGCGGGCCTGCAGCAGCACCGCCGCCTCGGCGACGTCGAGGGCGACGCCGTCCCGGGCGCGTTTGAGGGCGCGACGCATGGAGTTCTCGGTCGGGCCGGTTCCGGAGGTCGCGGAAGTCGTCATCTCTCGAGCATACGTAGCCTCTGATCAGTGCCGAGGGCCCAGCCGTGCCTGGAGGAAACTCCCGTACTCGTCCAGCACCCGCAGCACCTCCGTCTCCCCCGCGGGCGGCAGCTGCACCACCACCTCCTCGACGCCCAGCTCGGCGTACCGGGCGAGCTTGCCCGGGCTCGGCAGCACCGCGTACGGCACCACCTGCAGGGCGGCCGGGTCCCGGCCCGCGTCCGCCCACACGGACCGCAAGGCGGGCAGCGACTCCGCCAGCCCGCGTCCGCCGATCGGCATCCAGCCGTCGGCGTACTCGGCGATGTGCGCGAACAGCCCGGGCCCGGCGGCGCCTCCGACGAGCGTGCGGGGGCCGGTCACCGGGCCGCGCGGCTTCTGCGCCGGTTTGGGATGGGCGTGACTGGCGCGCACACTCCCGAATGCGCCCTCGTACGGCGTGGGTTCCTCGGACCACAGGGCGCGCATCAGCGCCATCCGGTCCCGTACCAGCTCCCGGCGCGTGCGCCAGACGACCCGGTGGTCGGCGGCCTCCTCCACGTTCCAGCCGTAGCCGAGGCCGAGGGTGAAGCGCCCGCCGGAGAGGTGGTCCAGGGTGGCGATCTGCTTGGCGAGGGCGATGGGATCGTGCTGAGCCACCAGAGTGATGCCGGTACCCAGGCCGAGGCGCTCGGTGACGGCGGCGGCCTGGCCGAGGGCGACGAAGGGGTCGAGGGTGCGGCCGTACTCGCGGGGCAGGTCGCCGCCGGCGGGGTACGGCGTCGTGCGGTCCACGGGGATGTGGGTGTGTTCGGGGAGGTAGAGGCCGGCGTAGCCGCGCGATTCCAGTTCCCGCGCGAGCCGGACGGGGGTGACGGTCTCGTCCGTGAGGAAGATCGTTACGGCGATGCGCATGGGCCATCGTAGCGACCGGCCGGTCGCCCGACAGGGGTGCGGACGGCTCCGGTGTGGCTTGTTGCGCGGTTCCTGGCGGGCCTCGGGCGGGCTTACGTTGAGGGTGTGACGACGTTGCGCGGCACCCTTCCCCCCGGCTCACCCGACTACGTCCACCTCCCGGTCGACATCCCGCCCGGCACCCGCGAACTGCACGTCTCCTACACCTACGACAGGTCCCCCGGCAACGCCCTCGACATCGGGCTCTTCGACGAGCGCGGGTTCGAGGTCGGCGGGACGGGGTTCCGGGGATGGTCCGGCGGGGCCCGTACCGAGTTCTTCGTGCGGGCCGACGACGCGACCCCGGGGTACCTGCCCGGCCCGCTCCATCCCGGCACCTGGCACATCGCGCTCGGCCCGTACACCGTGGCCCCGCAGGGACTGTCGTACGAGGTGACCGTCACGCTGACGGCGGGAGAGCCCGGCGAGACCCCCCGGCCGGTCTATCCGCCCACCCGCGCCCGGGGCCGGGGCCGGGACTGGTACCGGGGCGACTGCCATCTGCACTCCTGGCACTCCGACGGCCGCCGCACCCCGGCCGAGATCGCGGCGCTGGCCCGGGCCGCCGGGCTGGACTTCGTCAACAGCTCCGACCACAACACCAACGCCGCGCACGCCCACTGGGCCGACGCGGCCGGTGACGACCTGCTGGTGCTGCTCGGCGAGGAGGTGACCACACGGAACGGCCATGTGCTGGCCCTCGGCACCGACCCGGGCACCTTCGTCGACTGGCGCTACCGGGCCAGGGACCAGCGCTGGGCGCACTTCGCCCGGGAGATCCGCCGGGCCGGCGGTCTGGTCGTACCGGCCCATCCGTACGCCGACTGCGTCGGCTGTTCCTGGAAGTTCGGGTTCGCGGAGGCGGACGCGGTGGAGGTGTGGAACGGGATGTGGACGCCCGACGACGAGGTGGCCCTGGCGGCCTGGGACGGCATGCTCGTCGCCTCGGTGCGGGACGGCAGGGACGGCCGGGGCTGCTGGCTGCCCGCGATGGGTGACAGTGACGCCCATCGCGATCCGGACGTGGTCGGCCATCCTCAGACGGTCGTCCTCGCCGAGGACCTGACCCGGGAGGCGATCCTGGACGGTCTCAGGGCCGGGCGGTCGTACGTGGCCGAGTCGAGGACCGTCTCGCTGGCCCTCACCGTCACGGCCGACGGCGGTGGACGGGCGGGCATCGGGGAGCGGTTGGCGGTGTCCTCCGACACCCCGGTGACCGTCCGGCTGGAGGCCTCGGGCGTCCCGCGCTGTTCCGTCCGGCTCGTCACCGACCAGGGCGTGCGGTTCACCGGCGATCCGCTCCCGGTGTCCGGGGCCGGGGCGGTGGAGTGGCGCACGACCCCGGCCAACTCGGCCTACGTACGGGCCGAGTTGCGGCACGAGACGGCGCTCGGGCCGGCGCCGGGGGCGATGGCGGCCTTCACCAACCCGGTCTTCCTCGACCCTATGTGAGCTGTTCCGCCGCCCACTCGGCCCACTCGCGGCGCATCGCGTTGAACCGCAGGCCGTACTCGAGGGCGATCCGTCCGTAGACCGAGAGGTTGCCGTCGTCCCAGTCGACGGAGTCGTTCAGCTGCCGCAGGTGCTCGTGTTCCTGCGCGGACATCTCGCTCAGCCCGGCCAGGTACGTCCGCGCCTGCTCGGGGCGCAGCACGCCGAGGAAGAAGACCCGCAACAGGAGGTCGCTGCGGGTGTTGCGCTGCGGCTTGGTCTCGGTCAGCCAGTGGCGCAGCTCGGTCATGCCCTCGTCGGTGAGCGCGTACTCCTTGCGGCCGCGCGGGCCCTCGGCGGCGACCGTGATCAGTCCGGACCGCGCCAGCCTGGTCAGCTCGGTGTAGATCTGGCTCTGGGTCGCCGGCCAGACGTTGGCCAGCGAGGTCTCGAACGTCTTCAGCAGGTCGTAGCCGCTGGCGGAGCGCTCCGAGAGAAGGCCGAGCAGTGCGTGTTTGAGGCTCATACCCCTCAGCCTACCTTCCACTATTGACATGTCGAGCGACGACCTTCTAGTTTTGACATGTCGAGACCGGAACCAACAGACCTCAGACCGACCGGGGGAAACCACATGTCGTACCTGCGCACGTTCCTGCCGTGGATCGTCTTCGCCGTCATCCCCTCCGGGGACTGGCAGTGGGGCGCCCTGGCCGCCCTGGTGGTGGCCGTGGCGCTGATCGCCGGGCAGAAGCGGGAGGGTGCCGGCTTCGACGCCCTCGTCATCGAGATCGGCTCTGCGGTCTTCTTCGCGGTTCTCGCCGCCGTCGCCTTCGCCGACCCGCACTCGGGCGTGCACGCCTACTCCGCCGCCCTCTCCTCCGGCACCCTCGCGGTGATCGCCGGGATCTCACTCGCCGCCCGCCGGCCCTTCACCCTGGGCATCGCCAAGCGCACCACCCCGCGCGAGTACTGGACCCTCGAGCCGTTCATCCGCACCAACAGGGTCATCACCGCCGTGTGGACGGCCGCGTTCGCCCTGACGGCCGTGATCCTCGCCGTACTGGACCACGCCGGACACGCCCACTCGACGCCCGCGACCCTCGTCCAGATCGCCGGCTTCGCCGTCCCGATGGTGTTCACCGTCCGCTACGTCGCCCACGTCCAGGCGAAGGCCCAGGCCGCCGGGCAGGTGGCCCGGTGACCGCCACCCCGAGGCACCTGTCCGGCAACTACGCCCCGGTCGCCGAGGAACTCACCGCGCACGACCTGCCGGTCACCGGCACCGTGCCGCCCGAACTGACCGGCTGGTACCTGCGCAACGGCCCGAACCCGGCCGACGCCGCCTCCGGGCACTGGTTCTTCGGTGACGGCATGGTCCACGGGGTCCGCCTGGAGGGCGGGCGGGCCGTCTCCTACCGCAACCGCTGGGTCCGCACCCGCCAACTCGACGACGGCGCCCGGATGGACGACGACCAGGGCCGGCGCGACCTCACCGCCGGCCCGGCCAACACCCACGTCGTCCGGCACGCGGGCCGCACCCTCGCCCTGGTCGAGACCGCCCTGCCCTACGAGCTGACCCGCGACCTGGACACCAAGGGCCCGTACGACTTCGACGGCCGCCTCACCACCTCCATGACGGCCCACCCGAAGACCTGCCCGGCCACCGGCGAACTGCACTTCTTCGGCTACGGCATGCTGGAGCCCACCCACCTCACCTACCACCGGGCCGATGCCAAGGGCGAGTTGACACTCAGCAGGACCGTCGAGGTGCCCGGCCCCACCATGCTGCACGACTTCGCGCTCACCGCCCGGCACGTCGTCTTCATGGACCTGCCGGTCGTCCTCGACGTCGAACTCGCCCTGACCGGCGGCGCGATGCCGTACAGCTGGGACGACGGATACGGCGCCCGGCTCGGCGTGCTGCGCCGGGACGACCCGCACGGCGAGGTCCGCTGGTTCGCCGTCGACCCCTGCTACGTCTTCCACACCCTCAACGCCCACGACGCAGCGGACGGCACCGTCGTCCTGCACGTGATGCGCTACCCGGAGATGTGGCGGCGCGACGCGGACGGCCGCACCCGGCCACAGCAGGCGGTGCTGTGGAAGTGGACCCTCGACCCGGCCACCGGCACGGTCCGCGAGGAGCAGTGCGACGACCGGACGGGCGAGTTCCCGCGCGTCGACGACCGGCTGACCGGCCTCCCCGCCGGACACGGCCACATGACGAGCGGCACCTCACTGGTCCGCTACGACCTGTCCTCCGGAGCCGTCACCGCGCACGACTTCGGGCCCGGCCGCACCCCCGGCGAGGCCGCGTTCGCCCCCGCCGACGACACACCCGGCGGCCCCGGCTGGCTCCTGACGTACGTGTACGACGCCGCCACCGACCGCAGCGACCTGGTCGTCCTGGACGCCGACGATCTGGCCGCGCCACCGGTCGCGACGATCCGTCTCCCGGGCCGGGTGCCGTTCGGCTTCCACGGCAACTGGCTCGCGGACACGGACCGCTAGGGCCGCTCTTGCGGATCTTGCCGGAGTCGCGTGGTCCGGCGCATCGCGATGATCTCGGCGACCGCCGCCAGCCAGCGGGCGGCGCGGGTCTCCGCCTCCGGGGTGGTCGTGGTCTGCGCCGCCCCGGTCAGCCAGTCCCGCAGGATCGCGGCCGGCTCCGGGGACGGCAGCGGTTCGGGCAGCTCCGCCGCGTACGCCAGGCCGCCGGAGCGGACGATCTCGGCGACGAAGACCAGCGAACGCGGCAGGACCCCGAGCCGGTCGAGGGTGACCGCGGCGGCGACGGCGCCGTCGCCGAACAGGGCCGTGCGGAAGGCGTCCTGGGTCAGGCCGTAGCGCAGCAGCACGGCGACGTCGGTGTCGGCCAGCACCTCGTCGTCGGTGCGGCTGTCGGGGGCTGGGGACATGAGGGCCTCGGTTCCCGTCGTCCGGATCAGCGGACGGTGATCGTGAAGACGTAGAAGCCGGGCCCGACATGGGAGTGCGGGTCGGCGGTCAGGGTGGGGTACGGCGACGGGGAAGCCGTACCGGTGTGGCCGGGGGACAGGGTGGACCGGTCGTTCGGGCCCGGGCCGGTGCACGTGTCCAGGGGGCAGTGCAGCAGCCGTACCGTGGTCCTCCCCTTCGCCAGGGCGGTGAAGTCGAAGGACCGGGTGCCGCCGGTGCTGCCGACGAGGTCGCTGCCGTCGCCGGTCTCCCGATCACCCCGGTACTTCAGCACGGTCCTGTCCGGCCCGGGATCGGCGAGGAACCAGTGCTCGCCCAGGGTGGCGGCCGAGGGGACGGTGAGGGAGAACTCCTTGCCCGGCCCGACGGTGACGGTCCGGTGGTCGAGGCCGTAGCCGGTGCCGGTGCCGGTGGTCCTTCCGGTGACGCTGGGCTCGGGGGTCGCGCTCGGCGTGGCCGGCGTACCGGGTGAGCCGGTGGGGCCGGTCCCACCGCTCCCGCCGCCGCAGCCGGTGAGGGCCAGGAGGCAGGCGAGGGCGGCGGCGCCGGGGAGGGAGGTGCGGGCGGTCATCATCGGTCCTGAGCCATTCTTCAGTTCTGCGGCAGGTGCACGGCGTAGGCGTTGGGCAGCCGGCTGTCGCTGGCCTTCGCCATGCCGCCGTTGACGAAGTCGTCCTCACTGACCCAGGTGGTCTTCCCCCACGGATTGTAGATCTCCAGCTTGTCGCCCTCCTGGCCGACGATCATCATGGAGTGCCCGTGACGCGTGCCGTCCGCCTCGTACCCCTCGGCGTCGAAGGGCACCGGCTTGCCGTCCGCCACCGCCTTCTCGATGTCCGGCAGGATGCCGCGCCGGGAGTCGGCGTCCCGTACCTCGTGCAGCTGGTAGGAGCTTCCGGTCTCCGGGCTGATCTCCTTGTTGGAGATCTCGGACTGGCCCTTCAGGTCCATGCCGTCCCAGTCGGCGCCGCCGTGGCCCTCCACGTGCATCCGGTGCTGTTCGGCGATCAGACGCCTCCGGAACGCCGTCGGGTCGTCCTCCTGCCCGCTCGGGCCGCCGGTGAGCTGAAGGGCGTAGACGGGGTCGACCATGGCGCGGGCGGTGACCGTGGTGGAGGCGACACAGGTGCCCTCCTGGCCGTCACCGCCCTGGGCCCATTTCTGGCCGTCGAAACTCTGCAGGTCGGTGTTGACGTTGGCGCCGTTGCCGGGGTCCGTCCCCATGTCCTCGAGGCTGTCCCCGCGGGTGACGATCGGCGACAGGTGCCGCTGCAGCCAGGCCGCGTCCTTGCCGTGGATCTTCCCGTCGAACGCCTCGATGTCCTTGACGCCGTGGCCCGCGGCGAGGGACTTCATGAGGTAGGCCTTCTCCTGTGGGGTCTTCGCGCCCGCCAGCAGCCGGTCCATCCGGGCCCGGTCGCCCGCCGAGAGCTGGTCCATGGCCCGGCCCGAGCGCTCCAGGTCGCTCGCGGTGAGGATCTCGTTGTAGTCGGCCGCGCCGGCCTTGCCGCTGGTGTCGGCGAGCATCATCCGGTCCACCGCGGAGAGCCGGCCGGTGTGCATCTTGCCGGTGCGGGCCTCGGCCGCCCACTTGTTCAGGTCCCGGGCGGCGGCGCGGACGGCGTCGTCCGCGGTGACGGCGGCCTTGTGCATCAGATCGACCCCGTCGGCGGCGAGGGCACGGCCCGCGGTCAGGGCCGCCTTCCGCTCCGCCTTCTCCTGGTCGGTCGGGATCAGGCTGCCGATGTCGAAGAAGCCGTCCCGCGGGCCGAGCCGCTGCTTGGCCTGCTGCATCTTGGCGCGGCCGTCGGTGTCCTGCTTCTTCGCCGTGCCGAGCGCGTCCGCCAGCGCGTGCAGTGCCTTCGCGCCGCCCTGGAACGCGTCGGACATCCTGGTCGCGGCCCGGGCGGCGGCGGCCACCCCGTCCGAGGCGCGGACGCTGGTCTCGCCGACCCAGACCTCCGGCAGGCCCTTGCGGGCCACCTTGTTCACCCGGTCGTGCAGATCACCGGCCTTGTCGACCTGGTCGCGGTAGCGCTTGCCGAGCGACTCCAGCGTGGCCGTGTCGCCGACCGGCGCGGAGACGAGGAGCGCGCTGTCGATCTGGTCCAGCAGGTCGTTCTTGCTCCCGGCCTTGGGGATGCTCGTGCACAGGTCGGCCAGCCAGGAACGGCGGCCGGCCGGGGTGTCCAGAGCGCCGAAGGGGTTCAGGTCCAGGATTCCCATGAGCGGGCCGCCTTCAGTACTCGGTCAGGGCCGACGGGCGGTCGGCGTGCACCGGCATCGTGGCGACGTACTCGTTCCCCACCGGTGTCGGCATCGTCGTGACGTACTCGTCCCCCACCGGCGTCGGCATCGTGGTGAACCCGCCGCCGATGCCCGCCCCGTCGGCGGACACGGCCGCGGCGCGCGTCGCCACGGCGTGGTCGGTGCCCTTGTAGGCGCGCTTGGCGAGGCGCACCTTGTCCGCGAGTTCGTGCAGCGCCGACTGCAGCGTGGACGCGTCGTCCAGCCAGGCCGAGGCGAACGCGTTGAACGCCGCCGCCGACTCGGCCCCGCCCAGGGCGTCCTGCGTGTAGCACAGGTCGGGGGTGATCGCCTGGTGGATGTGGCCCGCGTCGTCGCCCGCGCCGTTCAGTTCCGTCGCCTGCCCGGACATGCCGGACCTGACCGTGTAGCCGTCCGAAGACGCGCCCATCACGTTCCCCCGTTGCGTCGAGTGATGACCGCGGGGGAGGCTAACACGCGCCCCACATGGGCCCGTCCGCGTCTCACACGCCCCGCACGGGGCCGACACACCATCCACGCGGGGCGCCGAATCCGTGCCCCGGAGAGCAGGAGAGCGACAGACATGTCAGGCCGCGCAGAACGCAAGCAACGGGTCGTGACCCGCTTCCAGCGGTACCTCGCCAACCCGCTCAACCGGCGCCTGCCCTTCCAGACCCTGCTGGAGACCACCGGCCGCAGCTCCGGCCTGCCCCGGCGGACGCCGGTCGGCGGACGCCGGGTCGGCGACTCCTTCTGGCTGGTCTCCGAGTTCGGCACGAAGTCGCAGTACGTCCGCAACATCCAGGCCGACCCGAGGGTCCGCGTCCGCATCGCGGGCCGCTGGCACCACGGCACCGCCCACCTGCTGCCGGACGACGATCCCGTGGCCCGCCTGCGCAGTCTGCCCCGCTTCAACAGCGCGGCGGTACGGGCGTTCGGGACCGACCTGCTGACGGTGCGGGTGGACCTGGAGCGGTGAGCGAGCCGACACTGCCGGGGTGAAGCTCACCACCGCGCCCTCCGTCATCCAACCCGCCCGGGACTTTCCCGAGTTGCTGCCCCACGCCCGCCCGGCCGTCCGGCTGCATCCGCGCCGCGACCGCCCCGGTCCGCGCGACAGCCACATAGGTGGCCCCCTGTGGTGGCCGGCCGCCGAGCCGTGGCCGGACTGCGCCGACCACAAGGACGTCAACGGCAGGCCGTACACGGAACGGATGGTCGCGGTGGCCCAGTTCACCGCGGCCGACTTCCCGGAGATCCGCTTCCCCGACGGCACCGACCTCGTCCAGCTCCTGTGGTGCACCGAATGGCACGACCAGCCGCACCCGGCCGGCTGGGGGCAGGCCTGCCGGCTCGTGTGGCGCCGGGCCGCAGACGTCACCGGCCCGCTCATCGAACCCCCGGATCCCGCCGAGGAGGGGGACGACGACATGGTCCCGCTCCCCTGCGCCCTGCACCCGGAGCGGGTCACGGACTACCCCGGCGAGGAGGAACTACCGGCCGGCCTCGGCGAACGCTTCGAGGCCTGGCTGGAGGAGCGTGACCTCGCCGACGACCTCACCACGATCCCCGGCCACAAGCTCGGCGGCTTCCTGAACTGGTGCACGACGGGCCGGCCGGACACCCTGGACTGCGGCGACTGCGGGGCGCCGCTGGAGCTGTTCCTCCAGTTCGACTCGAGCGAGTACGGGCTCGGCACCTACGGCCCCGGCGGCGCGCCCCACCGCTTCCGGCCGCTGGAGGAACGCGACGGCGAACCGGACGAGGCCCTCGGGGACCCCCTGCGCGAACCCGTCGGCATGGTCATCGGCCGCTTCAGCCACGGCGGACTGTTCACCTGCACCGCCGATCCCCGGCACCCGGCGTCGTTCTTCACCCAGTGAACCGGCCCGGCCGGTCCGCCCTCGCCGGCCTCACCCCGGCCACACGATCGCCTGCACCTCGCTGTAGGCGTGCAGGGCGTACGAGCCAACGTCCCGGCCCACCCCGCTCTTCTTGAACCCGCCGAACGGTGCCTCCATGTTGCGGCCGACGGTGTTCACGCCCACGCCCCCGGCCCGCAGCCGTCGCGCCACCCGGAAGGCCCTGGCGACGTCTGCGGACCAGACGTAGTCGATCAGCCCGTACTCGGAGTCGTCGGCGAGGGCGACGCCCTCCTCCTCGTCGTCGAAGGGGATCACCACGACCACCGGCCCGAAGATCTCCTCCCGGGCCACCCGCATGTCGTTCGTGCAGTCGGCGAGGAGGGCGGGCGCGACGTAGAACCCGCGCTCCAGCGGCGGCCGCTCACCGCCCACGACCACGGTCGCGCCCTCCTTCCGCCCCAGTTCGACGTACGACTCCACCCGCGCCCGGTGCTCGGCGGAGATCACCGGCCCCACGACCGTGTCCGGCTCACACGGGTCACCGACCTTCAACCGGGCCGCGTACGCGCCGAGTTGTTCGACGACCCGGTCGTACACCCCCCGCTGGGCCAGCACCCGCGTCGGTGCCGTGCAGATCTGCCCGCTGTAGAAGGAGAAGGTGGTGCCGATGCCGGCGACGGCCGAGCCGAGGTCGGCGTCGTCGAACACCAGGGCCGCGCCCTTGCCGCCCAGCTCCATCAGCTGGCGCTTCATGTCCCGCCCGCACACCTCGGCGATGCGCCGGCCGACGGCCGTGGAGCCGGTGAAGCTCACCATGTCGACGTCGTCGGAGGCCACCGCCGCCTCCCCCACGGCCACCTCCCGCCCGGAGACGACGTTCACCACCCCGCGCGGCACCCCGGCCTCCTCGAGCGCCTCGGCCATCCGGTAGACGGAGAGCGGGTCCTGCGGGGCGGGCTTCACCACCACCGTGTTGCCCATGGCGAGGGCCGGGGCGACCTTGCCGGCCGGGTTGGCCCACGGGTTGTTGTACGAGGTGACGCAGGTGACGACGCCGACGGGCTGCCGCAGGGCCAGCGCGCCCATCACACCCGCCCGGCCCATCGGCCCCGCCTCGTTGATCTGCGGGGCGACGGCCCACTCGGCGGGTTCCACGGCGGCGTACCGGCGGAACCGGGCGGCGGCCACCCCGACCTGCATGGCCCGCGCCGTCCCGGTCGTCGCCCCGGACTCGGCGCGGGCGAGGTCGGCGTACGGCAGCAGCCGTTCCCGGATGATCCCGGCGGCCCGCCCCAGCACCGCCACCCGCTCCTCCGGCCGGGTCCGCGACCACGCCCCGAACGCCTCACGGGCCGCCGCGCAAGCCGCCCGCGCCTGCTCCGCGGAGGCCTCCGGCGCCCAGCCGACGGTCTCCTCGGTGGCCGGGTCCGTCACCGGGTAGTACCCGTGGTCCGGCTCCACCCACTCCCCGCCGACGAACAGCCGCTGCCCGTCGCCCACCGGCTCGTGGGACGCGCTCACCGCGTACTCACCGTGCGCGTGTCGGTGCCGGACCGCAGCACCTTCCCCGGTACGGCCCCGGTCACCGTGTCGTCCCGGAGCACCTCGACCCCGCCCACCCACACGGCGCGCACCCCGATCGCCTTCGAGTCCAGCCGCGGGCTGTCCCCCGGCAGGTCGTGCACCAGCCGGGCCTGCCCCGCGTCGATCCGCTCCGGGTCGAACAGCACGAGATCGGCGTGCCAGCCCTGTCGCACCTGCCCCCGCTCGCGCAGCCCGAACAGCCGCGCCGGGTCGTCGGTCAGCATCTTCACCGCCTGCTCCAGACCGACCAGCTTCCGCCCGCGCAGACAGTCCCCGAGGAACCGGGTGGTGTACGGCGCCCCGCACATCCGGTCCAGGTGCGCGCCCGCGTCGGAGCCGCCGAGCAGTACGTCCTCGTGGCTCCAGGTCTCGGCCCGCAGCGCCCAGGAGGCCGGGTCGTTGTCGGAGGGCATCGGCCACAGCACCGTACGCAGCCCGTCCTCGGCGCAGATGTCCACCAGGCAGGAGAAGGGGTCCTGACCGCGCTCGGCCGCGATGTCCCGCACCACCCGGCCGGACAGCCCGCGGTTGGCCCCGCTGTAGGTGTCCCCGACGACGTACCGCCCGAAGTCCGCCAGCCGCCGGAAGACGCCGGCCTCCTTCGACTCGGCCCGCCGCAGCATCTCCGCCCGTACCTGCGGGTCCCGCAGCCGGGCGATCCGCTCCGGCACCGGCAGGCCCAGGACCGGCCCCCAGCCCGGGATGAGGTTGAGGGCGCAGAAGGTGCCCAGGGACATGTTCATCGGGGTCAGGATCGGCATGGTGAGCGCCACGACCCGCCCGCCCGCCTTCCGGGCCCGCTCGCTCGCGCTCAGCTGCCGGGGCACCCGCTCCGGCACGGCCGCGTCGATGGTCAGCACGTTCCAGTTCAGGGGGCGCCCGGCGGCGGCGCTCATCTCCACCAGCAGCTCGATCTCGTCGTCGCTGAACTGGTCCAGGCACCCGGCGACGATCGCCTCGATCTGCGTCCCCTCGTGCTCACCGACCGCCCTCGACAGGGCCAGCAGTTCCTCCGGCCGGGCGTGCCGGGAGGCCACGGGCTGCCCGTCGCCGTCCGAGTGCGTACGGGACTGGGTGGTGGACAGCCCCCAGGCACCGGCGTCCATGGCCTCGTGCAGCAGCCGCAGCATCGCGTCGAGCTGCTCCCCGGTGGGCTCTCCGCCGACCGCCTGCGGCCCCATCACGTGCCGCCGCAGCGCGCAGTGCCCCACCATGAACCCGGCGTTGACGGCGATCCGCCCCTCCAGGGCGTCGAGGTACTCCCCGAAGGAGTGCCAGTTCCACGGCGCCCCCTCCTCCAGCGCCACCAGGGACATCCCCTCCACCTTGGACATCATCCGACGGGTGTAGTCGGCGTCCTCGGGTCGGGCGGGGTTGAGGGGCGCGAGGGTGAACCCGCAGTTCCCGGCGGCGACGGTGGTCACCCCGTGATTGAGGGAGGGCGTGGCGTACGGGTCCCAGAAGAGCTGGGCGTCGTAGTGGGTGTGGGGGTCGACGAAACCGGGGGCGAGGACGAGCCCGGCGGCGTCCTCGGCGGTGCGGGCTTCCTCGGTGACGGTACCGATGACGGCGACACGGCCGTCCCGGACACCGACGTCGGCGGTGTAGCCGGGCGCGCCGGTGCCGTCGACGACGGTGACACCCTTGATCAGGTGGTCCAACATGCCCGGATCCCCCTCAGACAGCCTGCCGGAACCGCGAAGTGCGGTGGACCGGATCCGTGTCGATCTTGGGGATCACGTGCTCCCCGATCAGCCGGATCGTCTGCAGCGTCTCCTCCTTCGGCACCCCCACCGGCAACCCGAAGCTCAGCTGGTCGGCCCCCGCCTGCTCCCACCGCTTGCACTGCCGCAGCACCTCGTCCGGGTCCCCGCAGATCAGCAGTTCCTCCTCGATGAGCAGCTCGACGAACTCGGGCGTGTACTCGGGCAGCGTCTCCGGCCATTCGGGGAAGCCCTCGGGCCGTGGGAACGTGTCGTGGTACCGGAAGACCAGCGAGGGCAGGTAGTGCAGCCCGCCGTGCACGGCGATGTCGATCGCCTCGGCGTGCGTGGGCGCGCAGATCGCCGTGGTCGTCACCATCACGTTGTCGTTGACGAAGTCCCCCACCGGCTCGGCGTTCACGACCGCCGTCTTGTACTGCTCCAGCACCCACTCCATGTCGGAGACCTTCTGGATGCTGAAGCCGAGGACACCGAGCCCCTTCTTGGCGGCCATGGCGTACGAGGGCGGGGAGCCGGCCGCGTACCACATCGCCGGGTGGGACTTGCCGTACGGCTTGGGCAGGACCTTGCGCGGCGGCAGCTGCCAGTGCTTGCCCTGGAAGCCGGTGTACTCGTCCTGGAGCCACATCTTCGGGAACTCGGCGATCGTCTCCTCCCAGATCTCCTTGGTGTAGTTCATGTCGGTCACACCCGGTATGAACCCGAGGATCTCGTGCGACCCGGCGCCCCGCCCGCTGCCGAACTCGAAGCGGCCCTCGCTGAGGTGGTCCAGCATGGCGACCTTCTCGGCGACCTTGACCGGGTGGTTGACCTGGGCCAGCGGGTTGAAGATCCCCGAGCCCAGGTGGATCCGCTGCGTCGCGTGCGCCAGGTACCCCAGGAACACGTCGTTGGCGGACAGGTGCGAGTACTCCTCCAGGAAGTGGTGCTCGGAGGCCCAGGCGTACTTGAAGCCGGACTCGTCCGCCTGGATGACGTACTCGGTCTCCTCCATCAGTGCCTTGTGCTCGGCCAGCGGGTCGGTCTCGGCGCGCTTGCCCACGTATCCCTGTACGAAGAGCCCGAATTCCACAGCGGTTCACCGTCCCCAGTTTTCCTGACACTCCGTCAGATACTGCTCGTCGGCCGACTGTCGCACCGGCCGCGGCGACCGTCAATAGCTGACGGTAAGTCAGATAACGCTGACCCCGGCCAGCCACCCGCCGTCGATCACGAACGGCTGCCCGGTGATGTACGACGAGTCCTCCGAGGTCAGGAACAGCGCCAGCCGGGCCACCTCCTCCGGCTGCCCCACCCGGCCGAGCGGCACGAGCCCCCGGTACAGCTCGTCCAGGGCCCGGCTCATCTCCTCCGGGTCGGCGTCCGGGTCCAGCCGGGCCGGATTGGACATCGCGGTGTCGATGGCGCCCGGGCAGATGGCGTTGACCCGGATCCGCCGGCTCGCCAGCTCCAGCGCGGCGACCCGGGTCAGCCCGAGCACGGCGTGCTTGGTGGCCGCGTACGTGCCGACCGCCGCCATGCCCGTCAGGGCCGTGTACGACGCCGTGTTGACGATCGTGCCCCCGTCCGCCAGCTCCGGCGCCACGGTCTTCATGCCCAGGAAGCAGCCGACCTGGTTGACCTGCACGACCTGCATGAACTCGTCCAGCGGGGTGTCCACGAGCGCGTTGAAGCGCAGGATGCCCGCGTTGTTCACCAGCCCGTCGATGCGCCCGTACGCCCGCTTCACCGCCCCGACGGCCTCCCGCCAGCCCTCCTCGGTGCCGACGTCGAGATGCACGTACAGCGCGCCTATCTCCTTGGCCAGGGCCTCCCCCCGGTCGTCCAGCACATCGGCGACGGCCACCCGCGCCCCCTCCGCCCGGAAGAGCCGCGCCTCCTGCTCACCCTGCCCGCGCGCCGCCCCGGTGACGATGACGACCCGCCCGTCCAGCTTGCCCATGAAAGCCTCCTCAGTTCAGGTGGGGCGCGACCTCCGCCCCGAACAGGGCGATCTGCTCGATCAGTTCGGCACGGCCACGGCTGCGGAACCGCACCTGGACCAGGTCCACGCCCATCGCCCGGTACGCCCGCAGCGACTCGGCGATCTCCTCCGGCGCCCCACTGAGCGTGCGCCGCCCGACGTCCCAGCCGGCCCGGCCGACGTACAGCGGCTCGGTGATGGCGCCGACGGTGAAGGCCCCCGCGACGCGCTCCCTCTCCCGGAGCTCTCTCAGCCGGGCGATCTGCGCGGGCAGCCGGTCCCGCGGGTCCCCCTGCGGCAGCCAGCCGTCGCCCTTCAGCGCGGCCCTGCGCACGGCCGCGGGCGAGGAGCCGCCGACCCAGAGCGGGACGCGGGACTGGGCGGGCCGGGGACGCTGGCCGAGCCCGGCGAAGTCGTACAGCTTGCCGTGGTGCTCGGGGAACTCCTCGGGCCCGAGAGCGGCCCGCAGCGCGTCGATCGCCTCGTCCAGCACGACCCCCCGCCGGTCGAAGTCCACCCCGAGGACCTCGAACTCCTCCCGCACGTGTCCCGCCCCCACCCCGAGGACCAGCCGCCCGCCGGAGAGATGGTCGAGGGTGGCGTACTGCTTGGCGGTGAGCAGCGGATGCCGCAGCCCGACCACGGCCACATGGCTGAGCAGCCGGGTCCGCTCGGTGACGGCGGCCAGATGGGCGAGGGTGGCGACGGGGTCGTACCAGACCGTGCTCATGGCCGGTGCCAGCCGCCGCGGGACGGCCACGTGGTCGCACGCGGCCAGGTAGTCGAACCCGGCCCGGTCCACGGCCCGCGCGACAGCGACCAGATCCTCCGGTCCGGCGCCCGCCTCCCAGCCCTCCGCGTACAGGGTGCTCTGCGACTGGACGGGCAGCTGGATGCCGTAGCCGAGGCTCACGCGGACCCCTTCCAGAGGCCTTCCTCGGTCAGCCCGAGCAGCTCGACGGCGTTCCGCCGGACGATCCGCTCCACCACGTCCGCCGGCAGATGCCCCATCTGCGCCTCGCCGACCTCCCGGGACTTCGGCCAGGTCGAGTCGGAGTGCGGGTAGTCCGTCTCGTACAGGACGTTGCCGACCCCGATGGAGTCGAGGTTCTTCAGCCCGAAGGCGTCGTCGAAGAAGCAGCCGTAGACGTGCTCGGTGAACAGCTCGGACGGCGGTCGGCGCACCTTGTCGGCGACCCCGCCCCAGCCCCGGTTCTCCTCCCACACCACGTCCGCGCGCTCGAGGATGTACGGGATCCACCCGATCTGCCCCTCGGCGTACATGACCTTGAGGTGGGGGAAACGTTCGAACTTGCCGCTCATCAGCCAGTCGACCATCGAGAAGCAGCAGTTGGCGAAGGTGATGGTGGAACCGACCGCGGGCGGGGCGTCGGCGGAGGTGGAGGGCATACGGCTGCTGGAGCCGATGTGCATCGCTACGACCGTGCCGGTCTCGTCGCAGGCGGCGAGGAACGGGTCCCAGTCGTCGGTGTGCACGGACGGCAGCCCGAGGAACGGCGGTATCTCGGAGAAGGCGACGGCCCGCACCCCGCGCGCGGCGTTGCGCCGTACCTCCCGGGCGGCCAGCTCCGGGTCCCACAGCGGGATGAGCGTGAGCGGTATCAGCCGCCCCCGGGCGTCCGGCCCGCACCACTCCTCCACCATCCAGTCGTTGTAGGCGCGGACGCAGAGCAGGGCGAGCTCCCGGTCCTGGGCCTCGGTGAAGGTCTGCCCGCAGAAGCGCGGGAAGGTGGGGAAGCAGAGGGCGGACTGGACGTGGTTGACGTCCATGTCGGCAAGCCGCTCGGATACGTCGTACGACCCCGCCCGCATCTGCTCGTACGTGATGATCTCGAGGCGGATCTCGTCCCTGTCGTACCCGACGGCGGTGTCGAGGCGGGTCAGCGGCCGGTGCAGGTCCTCGTAGACCCACCAGTCGCCGACCGGTCCGTCGTCGCTGCCCGGAGTGCCCATGACGGGCCGGAAGCGCCCGCCGAGGAAGGACATCTCCTTCAGCGGGGCGCGGACGATACGGGGCCCGGTGTCCCGGTACCTCCTCGGCAGCCGGTCCTGCCACACGGTGGCGGGCTCGACGGTGTGGTCGTCGACGGAGATGATCAGCGGGAACTGTGTGGTCTCCATGCGCCTCACGGTAGCGCCGATCTGACGGTCCGTCAGCTCCTCGTCGTCGGCCACCTTGCCGGCCACCCCGCCCCGCCCCGTCCGCGCCCTGACCGCGTCCTGTCCGCGTCTACGCCCGTGTCTCGCCCATGTCTCGCCGGTGCGAACAGGATGTGAGGGGTTTGTGGACTGAAATGCACCGGCCTGTGATCGGCGTCTCCGACGGCTGACGGAACCGGCCGGAACAAGGCAAACTGACGGGGTTGTTCGTGATGCCGAGGGGGACGAACGCATGGACGGTGGGCCGCGAGTGCCTGAGCAGCGGCGTCCCGGCTCCGTGACCGTCACGGAGCCGGAGGCGCTGCGGTTCGGCGTGCTCGGTCCGGTGCGGGCCTGGCGCGGCGAGGAGCAGATCGGCACGGGCTCCCCGCAGCAGCGCGCCCTGCTGGCCGCCCTGCTGCTGCGCGAGGGCCGTACGGCCACCGCGGCGGAACTCATCGACGCCCTCTGGGGCCCCGAGCCACCGTCCCAGGCACTGGCGGCGGTCCGCACCTACGCCTCCCGCCTGCGCAAGGTGCTGGACCCCGGGGTGCTGGTCAGCGAGTCCGGCGGCTATGCGGTCCGGGGCCTGCGCGACGGCGCGCTGGACCTGGCGGTCGCGCAGGATCTCGCGGCCCAGGCGGAGAAGGCGCGGGCCGGCGGCGACCTGGGCCGGGCCCGTGCGGTACTGAACCAGGCGCTGGACCTGTGGGACGGCGAGGTCCTGGCGGGTGTCCCCGGCCCGTACGCCGAGACCCAGCGGGTGCGCCTGGAGGAGTGGCGCCTGGGCCTGCTGGAGTCCCGCCTGGACATGGACCTGGAGCAGGGCTGCCACGCGGAGGCCGTCTCCGAACTGACGGCCCTCACCGCGGCGCACCCCCTGCGGGAGCGCCTGCGCGAACTGCTGATGCTGGCGCTGTACCGCAGCGGCCGCCAGGCGGAGGCGCTGGCCGTCTACGCCGACACCCGCCGCCTGCTGGCGGAGGAACTGGGCGTGGACCCGCGTGCGGGCCTCCGGGACCTCCAGCAGCGCATCCTCCAGGCGGACCCGGCCCTGGCGGAACCCTCGACGCCGGCGGCGGAACCCTCCACCACCCCCGTCCGCCCCGCCCAACTCCCCGCCTCGGTACCCGACTTCACCGGCCGCTCCTCCTTCGTGAACGAGCTGAGCGAGGTGCTGTCCTCGGCGTCGGAGGCGGAGGGGCGGGTGATGGCGGTCTCGGCCCTCGCCGGCATCGGCGGCGTCGGCAAGACGACCCTGGCGGTCCACGTGGCCCACCGGGCCCGCGCCGCCTTCCCCGACGGCCAGCTGTACGTCGACCTCCAGGGCGCGGGCCCGCGCTCCGCCGAACCGGAGACGGTACTGGGCTCCTTCCTGCGCGCCCTCGGCACCGCGGACTCGTCGATCCCGGACTCCCTGGAGGAGCGGGCGGCCCTGTACCGCTCGGTGCTCGACGGACGGCGCGTGCTCGTGTTGCTGGACAACGCCAAGGACGCGGCACAGGTACGCCCCCTGCTGCCCGGCACGGAGGGCTGCGCGGCCCTGGTGACCTCCCGCGTCCGCATGGTCGACCTCGCCGGGGCCCACCTGGTCGACCTGGACGTGATGTCCCCCGAGGAGGCCCTCGCGCTCTTCACCAAGATCGTCGGCGAGGAGCGGGTGGCTGCGGAACGCGAATCCGCCCTGGACGTGGTCGCGGCCTGCGGCTTCCTCCCCCTGGCGATCCGCATCGCCGCCTCCCGCCTCGCGGCCCGCCGCACCTGGACGGTCTCGGTCCTGGCGGCGAAGCTCGCGGACGAACGCCGCCGACTGGACGAACTCCAGGCCGGCGACCTGGCGGTCAAGGCCACCTTCGAACTGGGCTACGGCCAGCTGGAACCGGCACAGGCCCGTGCCTTCAGGCTGCTGGGCCTGGCCGACGGCCCGGACATCTCCCTGGCAGCCGCGGCAGCGGTCCTGGACGTGCCGGTGAAGGACACCGAGGACCTCGTGGAATCTCTGGTGGACACGTCGTTGCTCGAGTCGGCGGCCCCCGGCCGCTACCGCTTCCACGACCTGGTCCGACTCTACGCGCGTGCCTGCGCGGAGAGGGACGAGGAGGCGGCTGGAGAGCGGGCGGAGGCGTTGTCGCGGCTGCTGGATTTCTATCTGGCGACGACAGCACAGGTGTACGCGATCGAGCGGCCGGGGGACCGCTTGGTGGACGACCTGGAAGCTACGGAGTACCCAGGACTGCGCTTCACGGAAGCCACGGCGGCACTCGACTGGCTGTACACCGAGGCCGCCCCCCTCCTGGCCTGTGTGCGGCAGTCGGCAGGCACCGAGCGATTGCGACGAGGAGTCGACCTGCTGTGGGCGGCCAAGGACCTCACCGAGTCAGGGGCGAACTCCCACCAGTACGAGATGACAGCTCGGTCGATGTGCGAGGCGACTCGGGCCGTGGGGGATGCCCGGGCCGAGGGCAGGGCGCGGACCGTCTTGACAGACGTGCTGCTGGTCTCGGGACGTATTCAGCAAGCAGAGGAGGAGGCCCGGACAGCGACGCGCCTGGCGGAGGGCGTAGGCGACTCGACTGCTGCAAGCTGGGTGGCCAACAATCAAGGATTGATCTGCCTTCATCAACGACGCTATGCGGACGGCCGAACCTACTTCGACAAGGCCATCGACGGCTTCAGGGCCGCCGAGAACCGCCCGGGTGAAGCCTCCGCCCTGTCCAATCTCTCGCGGGCTCAATTGGGTGTGGGCAACACCGCCGAGGCCGTCGAGATCGCCATGCGTGGACTGGCGGTGTACCTCAAGCTGGGACGCACCATGCGCCTCGCCAACGGTCACTTCGCTGTCGGCGTGGCGCTGTCCCAGGCGGGGCGCCACGGTGAGGCACTCTCGCAGTTCTCCGAAGCCCGAGCCATCTTCAGCGGTCATCGTCAGCGGCTGTGGGAAGGTGCCACGAACTTCCGCATCGCTGAAGTGCACATGGCGACCGAACGTGCCGCACAGGCCGCGCAGCACGCTGAACAGGCCTTGGCCCTAGGGTGCATCGGCGGTGACCGGATGCGGGGCAACGTCCTGACCCTTCTTGGGCGAGCCCTCTCCGTGCTGGGTCAGCTCGACCGGGCGAAGGCCTGCTGGCGGGAAGCGCTCAATCTCTACGAGCAGAACGGCGCGGCCGAAGCGGAGGACGTTCGCGCCCTGCTCATCACAGGAACTACAGCGTGATACCCCCATTCCGAGCAGGCCTTGGGCACGTTCAGCATTCGTTTATCTCCACACGGCACGCTCATAGCAGTCAGGCCATCACGTCGGGGGGCAGATGGTCCGCCGGAGCCTCCACCGGTTAATGTGCGGCTCCGAACGCCCGGCCGGCAGCCCTCGGGGGAGCTACCGGCCGGGCGTTCCTGACTCGCCACGACAGCGAAGGAAGCATGATGAGCGACACGAAGAAGGCCTCGGAGGCCAAGCCGCTGGACAACCACATGCCCATCGAGCCGGCCGCCGACGATACGGTCACGACTCTCGACAACCACATGCCGGCCGAGCCGGCGGCGGACGTCATCAAGACCATGGACAACCACATGCCCGCTCCGCCGGCCGCCTTGGACCTGGACGCCAAGTAGACCTCCATCGCGACGGGGACCGGCCGCGGCGGCGCCGAGGGGGAGCCGCCGCGGCCGAGGTGTGTCCGGGCAGATGTGCGCCGCTTGGCAGCGGACGCCGCAGCTGAGTTGTCCACAGGCTCCTGAGGCTGTGTGGGTGGGCCCCGGCACAGTGGGGGTATGGAGCGCGATGGACTGCGGGCGCTCGTCGAGGGGGGTGTGCTGCTCACCTCGCGTGCGCTGAAGGCGGGATGGCCCCGGGCCTCCCTCTCCCGACGGCTCGCCGCGGAGGGGTGGACCCGGATCAGGCACGGGGCCTGGGCGGAGCCAGGAAGTGAAGTCGGCCCGGTGCTACGCCTGAAGGCGGCTCAGCTTCTCAAGCCGCAGCTCGTCGTCAGTCACGGTTCGGCGGCCTACCTGTGGCGGATCGAGACCTTGGCCGCAGAGCCGCCCAGCGGCCAACCTCCTGCCTTCAGCATGGAGTTCACCGACCCGGCGCTGCGTGTCCGCCGGCACGGTCCCACCGGTCTCACCGGTCTCACCGGTCTCACCGGTCTCACCGGTCTCACCGGTCTCACCGACGTCCGCGTACACCGCATCCCCCTTCCCCGCACCGACATCATCGAGTGGTCGGGGTTGCGCGTCACAGGCGTCCGCCGCACCCTCGCCGACCTCCTGCGGGCCGGCCCACGGAACAACGCACTGGTCGCGGTCGAATCGGCACTCACCTATCGCCGCGTCGACGGAGCCCGCCGCGCACCGCTGACCGACCTCGACGCCGTGACCCTCGCCCTCGAGGCCCCGGTGCGCGGAGCCATCCGAGCCCGCGACTGGCTGGGCCTCGTCGATCGCGGGGCGGGCTCACCCGCCGAGACCCTGGCCCGGCTGCACATGCACGACGCCGAGCTGCACCCGGAGACCCAGGCCGAGATCCACACCCCGGACGGCCGCCGCCGCTACCTCGACTTCCTGTTCCGGGCCGAGGGGCTGGCCGTCGAGATCGAGGGGTACGCCTACCACGGCACCCGCGACGCCCACCGCCGCGACATCGCCCGCTTCAACCAGATCCTCCAGTGCCCCGAGATCCGCAGCCTGCTCCGCTTCAGCGCGGAGGACGTCTTCCACCGGCCTGACGGGATGGTCGCGGAGGTGAGGGGCGCGTTGGCAGCGCTGGGCGGGGCGGGGCGGTGAGGGCCGGCTGGGGCGTGCTTGTGCCCAGGGGGCTGGGAGGTTGCCGGTGGGTTGGGGGGTCCGCGTCGTCGGGGGGTGCTGGGAGGTTGCCGGTGGGCTGGGAGGCGCCCGTCGCCGGGGGGCTGGAAGGTCGCCGTCGGGCCGGGAGGCGCCCGTCGTCGAGGGGTGCTGGAAGCTTGCCGTTGGGCCGGGAGGCGCCCGCCACCGAGGGGGGCTGGAAGGCCACCGTCGGGCCGGAGGCGCCCGCCACCGAGGGGGGCTGGAAGGCTGCCGTTGGGCCGCTCGCTTCTCGGCCAGTGTCGTGCTTCCACGGCCCGCGTCAAGGGCGCTACGCGTCGGCTGCGCCGATGGCCCTCCGGGCCACCCTTGACCCGGCCCGCTCCAGCACGGGGAAGAAGCGAGCGAGCGGCCCGGAGAGGCGGTGGCCCAGGCGGTGTCGGGCCCTTGGGGTGACTGGGTTGCGTGGGTGGGGTGGGGGCGCGCTCGCGCCTCGCCTGCACGCCGGGTGGGGGAAGCGGCTTGCAGGTCGGTGGGCGGGTGCGCGCTCGCGCCTCGCATGGACGCCGGGTGGGGGAAGCGGCTTGCAGGTCGGTGGGCGGGTGCGCGGGCACGCCTCGCATGGACGCCGGGTGCATGTGGCGGCATGCGGGTCGGTGGACGGATGCGCGGGCACGCCTCGCCTGCACGCCGGGTGCATGTGGCGGCATGCGGGTCGGTGGACGGATGCGCGGGCACGCCTCGCCTGCACGCCGGGTGCATGTGGCGGCATGCGGGTCGGT
>NZ_JBIUBE010000006.1:308262-598574 GCF_044593395.1 Streptomyces sp. NPDC052301
GGACGGATGCGCGGGCACGCCTCGCCTGCACGCCGGGTGCATGTGGCGGGTGCGGGATGGTGGGGGCGCGCCTGCCACATGTGCAGCCCACCTCGTGGGTTCGGTGGTCTGCGAGCTGGTGGGTGGTGCGCGGGCGCGCCTCGCCGGGCAGGTGGTTGCGGCTTGTGGGCAAGTGGAACGTTGAAGCGGGAAGCGCGTCCACGCGGTGGCGGCCCGCCGGGAACGATTAGGTGGCTGCGCGCGGGCGGGCCCGTGGCGGGTGTTGCTTGCGTACCGGATGGGCGCAGCGCGGCATGTGTCTGGTGGGTGGTGTGCCGAGCAGGGATGGACCGGGGCTAAGGCCGGTGGACGGCCGGGGAGGTGCCACATGTGCCTCGCTGGCAACAGGAAGGGCGCAATTGGCAGATGTGTTCCACCGACCCAGGTCGCCCAAGCCCAGAGACCAGATGAGAGGCCTCGGCCCTTCGGCCCGCATGGAACGAATCTGCCAATTGACCACCCAGCCCACCTAACGGCCTGCCGGACACCTCCGTCAGCTTCCACCCACAGCCCGCGCCGGTGGATCGCTGGCGGGCCAACCCACCACCGCAAGCCGCCACACCCACCCGGCGTGCAGGCGTGGTGAGACCGCGCGCCCCCGGCCACCGACCCGCACCCGCCACACCCACCCCGCGTACATGCGTGCCGAGCCCGCGCACCTCCGGCCACCCCCACCCGCCAAACCACCCGATGTCCATGCCAGTCGCGCCCGCGCACCCCCTCCCATCCGCATGCCGCCTCCGCTACCCGGCGTCCATGCGAGGCGCGCCCGCGCACCCGCCCACCGACCCGCAAGCCGCTTCCCCCACCCGGCGTCCATGCGAGGCGCGCCCGCGCACCCGCCCACCGACCCGCAAGCCGCTTCCCCCACCCGGCGTGCAGGCGAGGCGCGAGCGCGCACCCACCCCACCCACGCAACCCAGTCACCCCAAGGGCCCGACACCGCCTGGGCCACCGCCTCTCCGGGCCGCTCGCTCGCTTCTTCCCCGTGCTGGAGCGGGCCGGGTCAAGGGTGGCCCGGAGGGCCATCGGCGCAGCCGACGCGTAGCGCCCTTGACGCGGGCCGTGGAAGCACGACACTGGCCGAGAAGCGAGCGGCCCGACGGCAGCCTTCCAGCACCCCTCGACGACGGGCGCCTCCCGGCCCGACGGCAGCCTTCCAGCACCCTCGGCGACGGGAACCCTCCGGCCCGACAGCAACCTCCCAGCACCCCCCGACGACGCGAACCCCCCAACCCACCGGCAACCTCCCAGCACCCCCCAACGACGCGAACCCCCCAACCCACCGGCAACCTCCCAGCACCCCGGCGACGCGCCCCCCAGCCCACCGGCAACAACCTCCCAGCCCCCTGGGCACAAGCACGCCCCAGCCGGCTCTCGCCGCCTCATGCGCCTAACCGCGCCCCCGCAGCACCCCCTTCACCACCTTTCCGCTCGCGTTTCGCGGTAGTTCGGCCACGAACTCCACCGCTCTCGGCACCTTGTAGTTCGCCATCTCGCGGCGGGACCAGGCGATCAGGTCGTCGGCTGTGAGGAGGGAGTGCGGGCGGCGGACCACGAAGGCCTTGCCGACCTCGCCCAGGCGGGGGTCGGGGACGCCGATCACCGCCACGTCCGCCACGTCGGGGTGGACGCCCAGGAGTTGCTCTATCTCGGCCGGGTAGGCGTTGAAGCCCCCGACGATGAACATGTCCTTGATGCGGTCCGTGATGCGCAGGTTGCCGGACGCGTCGAGGACGCCCACGTCACCCGTGTGCAGCCAGCCGTCCGGGGTCACCGTCTCGGCCGTCGCCGTCGGGTCGTCGTAGTAGCCGCGCATCACGTTGAAGCCGCGGACCATGACCTCGCCCGCCTCACCGGGCGGTACGGGCGCGCCCGTCGCGTCCGCCACCCTCACCTCCGTACCGGGGATCGCCCGGCCCGAGGTGGAGGCGATCACCGACGGGTCGTCGCCGCGGCGGCACATCGTGACGATGCCGCTCGCCTCCGACAGGCCGTAGGCCGTGAGGACCGTCTCGACGCCGAGCTCGCCGCGCAGGCGTTCCACCAGGCGGAGCGGGACCACCGCCGCGCCCGTGACCACCAGCCGCAGCGCGGAGAGGTCGTGGGTGTCGCGGGAAGGGTGGTCCAGCAACGACTGGTGCAGGGTGGGTGGGCCGGGCAGGACCGAGATCCGTTCCGCGGCTATGTTCGCCAGTGCCGTCTCCACGTTGAACACCGGCTGCGGGATCATCGTCGCCCCGCGCATCAGACAGGCGATCACCCCGGCCTTGTAGCCGAAGGTGTGGAAGAAGGGGTTCACGATCAGGTAGCGGTCCGTCGTGCGGAGGCCCGCCAGGTCCGTCCAGATCTCGTACGCCCGCAGCGTCTGCGCGTGTGTGATCACCGCGCCCTTGGGGCGGCCCGTCGTGCCCGAGGTGTAGATGATGTCCGATGTCGACCGCCCGTCCAGTTCCGCCGCGCGCGCACGCACTTCCGGCGCGGGCACCCCCTCGCCTGCCACCAGGAACTCCTTCCACGTGCGGAAGTCCGGGGGCGCGTCGTCCGACAGGACCACCACCTCCTTCAGGGCCGGCAGGGCCGGGAGGGGGGACCCGCCCGTCGGGACTCCCTCGCCCGCCGCGCGGCGCAGGGAGGCCACGTACGACGTGCCCAGGAAGGTGCCGGTCACGAACAGCAGCCGGGCGCCGCTGCGGCGCAGTACGTCCGCCGCTTCCGCGCCCTTGAAGCGGGTGTTGAGGGGGACAAGCACCGCGCCCGCCGTCACCGCGCCCAGGGCCGCGACGATCCAGTCCAGGGAGTTGGGTGCCCAGACCGCGACCCGGTCGCCGGTCCGCACGCCGCTCGCGAGGCAGGCCGCCGCCGCGCGCTCGACCCGGGCGCCCAGTTCGGCGTACGTGACCCTCGTGCGGCCTTCGACCACGGCCTCGGCGTCCGCGTACCGCTCGGCCGACCATCGGACCAGGTCGGGGATGGTCTCCCAGTCGCTCATCGCAGGCCCCCTGTACGGCATAGCTGACTGACCGTCAGATTAGCTGTAACCTGACGTCCTGTCAGGAGAGGGGGACGACCATGGCAGGAACCGGGCTGAAGGACGCCACCGCCATCGTCGGGATCGGGCAGACGGCCTTCGCCAAGCACCTCCCGGAGGACGAGAAGACGCTCGCCTGCCGGGCCGTGCTGGCCGCGCTCGACGACGCCGGCATAGCGCCCGGTGAGGTCGACGGCCTCGCCTCCTACACCATGGAGGAGACCGACGAGGTGGAGCTGGCGAAGGCCGTCGGGTTCGGGGATCTGACCTTCTTCAGCAAGGTGGGGTACGGGGGCGGTGGGTCCTGCGCCACCGTCGCCCACCTCGCCGCCGCCATCGCCGCGGGGCAGGCCACCGTCGGTGTCGCCTGGCGGTCGCGCAAACGCGGTTCGGGGCCCCGGCCGTGGACCAACACGACGGTGCAGCTGCCCACCCCGGGGCAGTGGACCCGGCCCTTCGGGCTGCTCCGGCCCGCCGACGAGATAGCCATGCTCGCGCGCCGCTACATGCACGAGTACGGCGCCACCCGCGATCACCTGTTCAACGTCGCCCTCGCCTGCCGTAACCGGGCCAATCAGAACCCGGCGGCGATGATGTACGAACGGCCGCTGACGCGGGAGATGTACATGACCTCCCGGTGGATCAGCGAGCCGCTCTGCCTCTTCGACAACTGCCTGGAGACGGACGGCGCCCTCGCGTGTGTGATCGTCGGCCGGGAGCGCGCCCGGGACTGCCGCCGCGCACCCGTGTACGTCCACTCCGCCGCCCAGGGGCTGCCGGCCCAGCACCACGGCATGGTCAACTACTGGAACGACGACCCCCTCACCGGGCCCGCCTGGACCGCCGCCCGGCATCTGTGGAAGCACGCCGACCTCACGCCGGACGACGTGGACGTGGCGCAGATCTACGACGCCTTCACCGCCCTCGTCCCGCTGTCCCTGGAGGGGTACGGCTTCTGCGGGCGGGGTGAGGGCGGGGCGTTCACGGAACAGGGGGCCCTGGAGATCGGGGGGCGGCTGCCCCTCAACACCAGCGGCGGTGGGCTCAGCGAGGCCTACGTGCACGGCTTCAACCTCATCAACGAGGGCGTGAAGCAGCTGCGCGGGACCAGTACCGCCCAGGTGCCCGGCGCCGGCACCTGCCTCGTCACCGCCGGTGAGGGCGTGCCCACCTCCGCTCTGCTGCTGAGGAGTTGATCCGCGATGCTGAGTCCCGTCACCGACACCGACGGCGCCCCCTTCTGGGAGTTCGCCGCCCGGGGCGAGCTGCGCGTCCAGGTCTGCGGGGGCTGCGCCGAGCCGCGGTTCCCGCCCCGGCCCTGCTGCCCGCACTGCCAGTCCTTCGCGGCCGAGTGGCGGCCGGTGACGGGGCGCGGGCGCGTGTGGTCGTACGTCGTGCCGCATCCGCCGCTGCTGCCCGACTACGCGGCGCAGGCGCCGTACAACGTGATCGTCGTGGAGCTGGAGGACCATCCGCGCATCCGGCTGGTCGGGAATCTGGTCAGTCACGCGGGGGCACCCCTCGACTCCGTCGATCCGGGGCGCATCAGGATCGGTGCCCGGGTGCGGGTGGTGTTCGGCGACGACGGGCTGCCGCGGTGGGTGCCCGCGTGAGCACAGTGCGGCTGGACACCGACCAGGACAGCGGTGTCGCCGTCGTCACCCTGAACCGGCCCGAGCGGCTCAACGCCGTCGATCTGGAGATGGTGCGCGAACTCGTCGGGGTGTGGCGGGAGTTGCGGTTCCACGACTCCGTGCGGGCCGTCGTGCTCACCGGGAGCGGCGAGCGGGCGTTCTGCACCGGGATCGACCGGGACGCCGTCGTACCACAGCCCTCGTCGCCGTACATGCAGGACGATCCGCTGCTGCGGATCGGGCCGAAGGCGAACGACCTGTGGAAGCCGGTGGTGGCCGCCGTGCGCGGGATGGCCTGCGGGGGCGCCTTCTATCTGCTGGGCGAGAGCGAGTTCGTCGTCGCCGACCCGACGGCCGAGTTCTTCGATCCGCACACCACGTACGGCATGGTCAGCGCCTACGAGTCCATGCTGATGGCCGCGCGGATGCCGTACGGGGAGGTGGCCCGGATGATGCTCATGGGCACCGCCGAGCGCCTCTCCGCCCGGCGGGCCCACGAGATCGGCCTGGTCACGGAAGTCACCGAGCCGGGCGGGGCGTTGGCGGCCGCCGTGCGCTGCGCCACCGCCGTCGCCGCTTGCCCGCCGGAGGGGGTGCAGGGGACCGTGCGGGCGCTGTGGGCGGCCCGGGAGGCGGCCCTGGCCCAGGCGTTCGCCCAGGCCCCGCATCTGGTCGCCCTCGGCAATCTCCCGCCCGCGCGTCAAAGGGAACTGTTCACCGGGAGACGGCGGGAGTTCCGGCTGCGCTAGTCGGCGAGCCGCGCCCTGGGGTCCGTCTCGCAGTGGTCGAGCAGGTCGATGTTGTTCTTGTCGAACGGGACCCTGACGGTCCTGACGCCCTTGGCCGGCACCGAGACCTTCGCGTACTCCGTGCGGAGTACGGTTTCGCTGTCGGCCATGTAGCTGACCTCGGCCTCGAAGGTGGCCGTGCGGGTGTTGGGGTTGCTCACCTGTACCGTCGCGTACGGCTTCCGGGCGGTCGCGCAGCTGACCAGCTTCGCCGTCCCGTCAACCGGCGTCGTGCCGCTGCCGGACGGCGTGGAGGTGGCGCGGTGCGTGGGGCGGCGACGGTGGGTACCGCCGGTCGTGCCGCCACCGGTGCTCGTGGCGCCGCCGCTGTAGCTGTCGTCGTCCGGGCCGCCGTACGAACCACCCGAGCCGGACGAGGACGAGGTGTCGTGGTCCTGGTGGGAGCTGCTGCACCCGCCCCCTCCGCCGCCGTGGCGGCTGTGGTGCCGGCCGGTGGAGAAACCGGTGAGGCTGAGGACCACGAGGGTCAGTACGGCCGTGAGCCTGAGCGTGCGCGTCCGTGTCGGCATGGGCATGCCCATGACCTTACCGACCGGGTGACACCACGTGGCGGCCACGGTGCGCCGGGGGTAGCGTCAGCCCTGGGACGGCCGCCGTCTGGAGCCCTTCCGTGACACACCGGTACGACGGCCGTCGCACACCCCTCATGCCGTCCGTGCCGTGCCCGTCCCCTTCTCCGCGTCCAGCGCGTAGACGCACCGGTCCTTGCTGCACGCGTACACCACGCCGTCCTTGACGACCGGGGAGCCGGTGATCTCGCCACCCGTGGCCAGCTTCCACCTGAGCCGGCCGTCGTCGGCCTTCAACGTGTACAGGAGATGGTCCGTCGAGCCGAAGTGGATGCGTCCCTCGGCCACCGCGGGCGCGCCCACCACGTCACCGCCCGCCTGGAAGCGCCACTTGGGCGTGCCGGTGACCGCGTCCAGGGTGTACAGGCCCTTGCCGCTGCCGACGTGGACGTGCCCGGCGGCGACCAGGACCGGCTCGATGGAGGAGCGGGCCTCGGTGGCGATGCGCCAGCGGTCGCGGCCGTCGGTGGCGTCGAGGGCGTAGACCGTGCCGAGGTAGTCGGCGAGGTAGACGCCGCCGCCGGTGACGGCCGGGCCCGGCACGAAGGCCGGCGGGCAGAGGAAGACCGCCGGGGCCTCGAAGTGCCAGCGCACCATGCCGCTGACCGCCTCGACGGCGAGGACGCGGGTGCCGGCGGAGACGTAGACGTAGCCGTCGGCGGCCGGGGCGAGGCGGACCGGCACACCGCCGCAGGAGGCGGCGTCGCCGATGGGGTACGACCAGCGCTCCTCGCCGGTGCGGGCCTCCAGGGCGCGCAGCCGGGCGTCCTGCCAGACGTAGACCGTGCCGTCGTGGACGACGGGCCCGGCCTCGGGGGACTCGAAGTCGGTCTGGCAGCCGGTGATCTCCCACAGCTTCTGCCCGCCGGCGGCCTCCCAGGCCTGGACGCCGCCGCCGCGGGTGCCGGTGACGACCGTGCCGTGGTCGGCGTGGAGGGAGTACACCCAGGCGTCCGTGGACAGCCGCCACAGGTCGGTGCCCTCGCGAGCGTCCAGGGCGAACAGGGTGGGACCGTCGGAGGCGTGGATCCGGCCGTCGGCGACCGCCATGGACCAGGCCACGTCCCGGGTCTTGAAGCGGCGGCGGCCGGAGGCCACGTCGAGGGCGTGCACCTCGAAGGAGGTGACGTAGACCAGGTCGCCGTCGACGGCAGGGGTGCCCCAGACGTCGTTGGACATGCGGAAACGCCAGGGGCGCCAGCCGTTCGCGGGCTCCGGGGGCACCGGCGGGGCGGCCGGTACGGCGGGGTCGGCGCCGGCCGGGCCGGGGCGCGGGCGGGACCAGCTGGCGACCAGGCCGGCCTCCGGCGGGGGCGCCTTGACGGCGGCGGCGCGGGCGTCGGCGACCCGGGGGCCGGGGCCGATGGGCACCTGGGCGCCGGCCAGCCGGACCGGGCCGGTGTCGGGGGCGCCCACCGGGGCGGGGGCCGGGACGACGGGGTCGTACGACGGCGGCGGGGGTACGGCCGCCCGGCCGCCACTGCGGGGGCCGCCGGCCGGGGCCGGGGCCGGCTTGGCGGCGGGGCGCCCGCCGCGGCGGGACTCGATGAGGGCGACGGCCTTCTCGGGCAGCCAGGCGGAGGCGGTGCCGCTGTCGTCGGAGCCGGAGCCGAACAGGTGCGGGGCGAGCTGGGCCTGGAGGTCGGCCGGGGAGGGGCGGCCCGGGGCCTCCATCTGCATGCAGAGCTCGATCAGCGGACGCAGCTCGTCGGGCAGGCCGGTGAGGTCCGGGCCCTCGCGGAGCAGCATGAAGACGGTCTCGACCGGGTTGGCGCCGTGGAACGGCGGGTGACCGGTGGCCGCGAAGACCAGCATCGAGCCGAGCGAGAAGACGTCGCTGGCGCCGGTGACGCTGCGGGAGTCCTTGGCCTGCTCCGGGGACATGTAGGCGGGGGTGCCGACGGCGACGTTGGTCATGGTCAGGCGCGTGTTCGAGACACCCGACGCGATACCGAAGTCGATCACTCGGGGGCCGTCCTCGACCACGAGCACGTTGGACGGCTTGAGGTCGCGGTGGACCAGGCCCGCGCCGTGGATGGACTGCAGGGCCTCGGCGACGCCCGCCGCGAGCCAGCGCACGGCCTGGGCCGGGAGGGGCCCGCACTCGTTCACTATCTCCTCGAGGGAGGGCGCGGGGACGTAGGCCGTGGCCAGCCAGGGCACGGCGGCGCGCGGGTCGGCGTCGACCACGGCGGCCGTGTAGAAGCCGGAGACCGCGCGGGCCGCCTCCACCTCGCGGGTGAAGCGGACCCGGAACAGCTGGTCCTCGGCCAGCTCGGTGCGCACCGTCTTGATCGCCACGCGCCGGCCGGACGCCGACCGCGCGAGATAGACCAGCCCCATGCCGCCGGCGCCCAGCCGGCCCAGCACCTCGAACGGCCCGATCCGCCGCGGATCGTGCTGCGTCAGCTGATCCACCACTTGCCTGCCACCTCCCCGTACGAGCCGCGCCACCCACATATGTACGCGACCGAAGTGCAGCGTCTCACCACCGCACCGCCGAGGCGGCACGCACCCCGATTCTTCCTGGCCGGGCCGCTGGTTGCGAACCGGGTGACACTCGGGGTGTCTCGTACTCAATCCCCCCAAAGCGGACGGATCAGCGCTGCAGCAGTGCGAACGACGCCCCCTGATTGTCGGTGACGACGGCCACTCGTCCGTACGACGTCTCGAAGGGTGGCACCTGGACCCGCCCGTCCAGCCGCTGCACCGCCCCGAGCGCGTCGTCCAGATCGGTGACCCGGAAGTGGGTGACGAAGTGCGGGGGCATCTCGGCCGGGAAGATCTCCGTGACGGCCGCACGGCCGAAGTCGGGCTCGGCGTCGGTGCCGAACAGGGCGTCGTGGAAGAGGCCGCCGTAGAAGGTGTTGGCCGCGGCGGTGTCCCGGGTGTACAGCTCGGCCCAGACGAAGGTGCCGGGGTCGTGCCGCCGGCCGAAGCCCGGGTGGGCGCCCGGCTGCCACAGCCCGAAGACCGCGCCCTCGGTGTCGGCGGCCAGGGCGGCGACACCGAGTTCGCCCACCAGGAACGGGGCCATGACCACCTGCCCGCCGGCCGCGATGATCCGCCGGCCGAGGGCCACGGCGTCGGGAGTGGCGAAGGAGACGGTCCAGACGGTGGGCATACGGCCGTCGGTCTTGGGGGCCAGCGAGGCGACGGGCTCCCCCTCCAGCAGGGCCCACACGGAGGAGCCGTACGCCTCCTCGAAGGTCCACCCGAAGAGCTCGCCGTAGAACCGCTTGCCCGCCTCGACATCGGGAAGCTCGGCGTCCACCCAGCAGGGGACGCCCTCCGCGTATGCCTCTTCGTTCCCGGATGCCCTGTTTTCGGCCATGCCGCCAAAGTAACCGGGCCGCAGCCACCCCGCAGACCAGGCACACCACCCCCAGAGCACCCGTGCACCCCATTTGCAGTCGGCCGAATCGCGCTCCGATCACCCCTCGGTAAGCTGACGGCATGACAGGACAAGTGCGTACCGTCGACGGCCGCGTGGCCGGCCGGCGTGGGCAGGCGACCCGGCAGAAGCTGCTCGACTGCCTCAGCGAGATGCTCAGCTCCTCCCCGTACCGGGACGTCAAGGTCATCGATGTCGCCCGGAAAGCGGGCACTTCGCCCGCGACCTTTTACCAGTACTTCCCGGACGTCGAAGGTGCCGTCCTGGAGATCGCCGAGCAAATGGCCGCGGAGGGAGCCGGGTTGACCGAGCTGCTCGCGGGCCGCAGCTGGGCCGGCAAGTCGGGCTGGCAGACCGCGCAGGAACTGGTCGACGGCTTCCTGGAGTTCTGGCGGAAGAACGACGCGATCCTGCGCGTGGTCGATCTGGGAGCGGCCGAGGGGGACAAGCGGTTCTACAAGATCCGCATGAAGATCCTGAACTCGGTGAACAATTCCCTCGCCGACTCCATCACCGAACTGCAGGCCAAGGGCAGGGTCGACAAGGACGTGAACCCGGCGGCGGTGGCCGGCTCACTGGTCGCGATGCTCGCGGCGGTGGCGGCGCACCAGAAGGGTTTCTCGTCCTGGGGCGTGAAGCAGGCCGAACTCAAGCCGAATCTCGCCCTGTTGGTGCACCTCGGCGTGACCGGCAAGAAGCCGAGCAAGTAGCGCACGCCGGGCTCCCCAGCCCTTCCCGGCTTTATCCAGTCCCCAAGTCCTGTCTGGCAGGCGGTGGTTCACCTCCCGGTGAGCCACCGCCTGCGCTGCTATGCGGGCAGCGGCCGGTCCTGCACCACGTGTTTCATCACCAGCGTCGAGGTCAGCCGCTGCACCCCCGGCAGGGTGGCGAGCCGCTCGTCGTACAGCCGCTGGAAGGCGGCGAGGTCGGCGGTGGCGACCCGCAGCAGATAGTCGGGCTCGCCGAACAGCCGCTGGGCGTCCAGCACGTGCTCCAGCTCGCTGACCGCCCGCTCGAACTCGGCGACCGTGTCCCGGTCCTCCTGCCGCATGGACACGAAGACCAGCGCCTCGAAGGTCAGCCCGAGCGCCGCCGCGTCCACCACCGCCCGGTAGCCCTGGATGGCGCCGGAGCGCTCCAGCTCGCGCAGCCGGCGGTGGCAGGGCGAGACGCTCAGGCGCACCCGGGCGGCCAGCTCGGTCACGGTCAGCCGCCCGTCCTGCTGCAGCTCGGCAAGGATTTTCCGGTCCACGTCGTCCATGGGGAAGATTCTCCCCCGGAAGACGGGATCATGGGCAAACTTCAGGAACACTTTCGGGCCATTCACGCCTAATGTCGCCCACATGGACTCGGGACTGCTTCTCTCCTTCCTCGGCCTGGATCTGCTGCTGGTGTGCGTACCGGGTGCCGACTGGGCGTACGTCATCGCCACCGCCCTGCGCGGGGCCTTGGTGCCGCGCGCGGTCGCGGGCCTGGTCTGCGGGTACGCGCTGCACACCGCGCTGGCGACGGCGGGGCTCGCGGTCCTGGTGGCGGGTTCGCCGCAGGTGCTGACGGCCCTGACGGTGGCCGGTGCCGGGTACCTGCTGTGGCTCGGGTGGGGGGTGCTGCGGCGCCCGGCGATCCCGGGGGCCGCGGACGCGGCGTACGCCACGGAGGGGCGGCTGTTCCTGCGCGGCGCCACGATCAGCGGCCTGAACCCCAAGGGGCTGCTGCTCTACCTCTCCGTGCTCCCCCAGTTCCTCACCCTGCGCGGCGCCCACCTGCCCGTCCCCGTCCAGACGGCGGCGCTCGGCCTGCTCCACATGGCGTGCTGCGCGGCCGTCTATCTGACGGTCGGCGTGCTGGCCCGCGCGCTGCTCGCCGCGCGCCCCACGGCGGCCCGGGCGGTGACCCGGACGTCGGGGGCGGCGATGCTGGGGATCGGGGCGTTCCTCCTGGTGGAGCGGCTGGCGACGATCTAGGGGCGCGCTAGCGGGTCGTGATCCGGAACAGGCGGATCTCCCTCGTCACCCGGCTCTGGTACGCGGCGTACGGCGGCCAGAACGCGAGGACGGCCCGCCACGCCGCCGCCCGCTCCTGTCCCGTCAGCAGCCGCGCCGTGACCGGGATGTCCCGCCCCCTCCAGTTGATCGCGGCGTCCGGGTGGGCCAGGAGGTTGTGCGTCCAGGCCGGGTGACCGGTCCGGCCGAAGTTGGAGCCGACGAGCAGCCAGCTCGTGCCGTCCTGCTCGGGCATGCAGGCCAGGGGGGTCCGGCGGGGCAGCCCGCTGCGGGCACCGGTGGAGGTGAGGATCACGCCGGGCAGCAGCTGTGCGCTGAGCAGGAACCGGCCCCCGCTCAGCCGGTGCACGGCCCGGTCGAGGGCCGGGATCACGTGCGGGGCGACCTTCGCGAACGTCCGCGCGGACGACACCTTCTGCACCAGCCGGACACCGAGGGCGGCGGCCATCAGACGGCCACCTCCGCGCCCATGAACAGTCCGGCCGTCTCGGCGGCCCGGTCCCGCAGCCGGTGCACCGGCCCGAAGAGCAGCTCGTCCCCGGCGGCGCGTTTGAAGTACAGATGGGCGTCGTGCTCCCAGGTGAAGCCGATCCCGCCGTGCAGCTGGACGCCCTCGGCGGCGGCGCGGCGCAGCGCCTCCAGGGCCTGCGCGAGCGCGAGCCCGCCGACCGGCCCGCCGGTGCCGCCCGCGTCCCCTGACGCGTGCGTGGTGGCCCAGGCGGCGTAGTACGCGGCCGAACGCGCCGCCTGTACTCCCACGTACACGTCCGCCAGCCGGTGTTTGACGGCCTGGAAGGACCCGACGGGCCGCCCGAACTGCTCGCGCTGTCCGACGTACTCCACGGTCCGCTCCAGCACCCGGTCGGCCGCCCCCACGGCCTCGCAGGCCAGGACGACGGCGAGGCCGTCCCCGAGGCCGGCCAGGGCGGGGAGCGCGTCGGTGTCCTCCTCTCCCAGCAACTCGGCCCGCACGTCCCGCAGTTGCACCCTCCCCTGCGGCCGGGTCGCGTCGAGGGCGGTCCGCCGGTCCCGTACGACCCCTTCGGCGTCCCCCGCCACCAGGAACAGGCACGTCCGCGACCGGGCGAACCCCCCGGTGTGCGCGGCGACGACCAGCAGCCCCGCACTGTGCCCGTCCAGTACCTGGTCGACCTGCCCGTACAGCAGCCACGCCCCCGCCACGCGCCGGGCCTGCACACCACCGGCCCGCCCGCCCCCGGCGGAGAATTCACCGTTGCCGCCGGTCAGGGCGAGGGCCGTGGCGAGGGCGGGGCCGGGGACGGCGAGGGCGGCGGTGAGGGTGCCGGCGGCCAGCCGGGGCAGCAGCTCGGCGCGCTGGGCCTCCGTGCCCAGGGCGAGGATCAGCGGGGCGGCGAGGACGGCGGTGGCGAGCAGCGGGGAGGGGGCCAGCACCCGGCCGGTCTCCTCGCAGGCCAGGGCCAGTTCGGTGACCGAGCAGCCGACACCGCCGTACCGCTCGGGCAGGGCGAGCCCCGGCAGGCCGAGCTGCTCGGCGAGGGCGGACCACAGGAGGGGGTCGTGCCCGGCCGGGGTGTCGACGGCGGCCCGCAGCTCCGGTGAACCGCAGCGCTTGTGCAGCAGCTCGCGCAGGGCCCGGCGGATCCCGTCCTGCTCGGCGGTGAGGCGCGTGTCCATGGCCTTCCCTCCATATCTGACGGGGCGTCATATTAGGGGGCCTGGAACAAGATGCCCAGAGGGAGGAGCCTGCTCATGAGTCGCGGGAACCGGGAGGTCGCCGTGGTCGGCGTGGCCCTGTCCGACTGCGGGCGCGTGGACGACGCGACGCCGTTCGCCCTGCACGCCCAGGCCGCCCGCCGGGCCCTCGCCGACGCGGGCCTGGACCGCACCGTCCTCGACGGTTTCGCCTCCGCCGGCCTCGGCACCCTGGCCCCGGTCGAGGTCGCCGAGTACCTGGGCCTGCGCCCCACCTGGGTGGACTCCACCTCGGTCGGCGGCTCGACCTGGGAGGTCATGGCGGCGCACGCGGCGGACGCGATCGCGCGGGGCCACGCGAACGCGGTCCTGCTGGTCTACGGCTCGACCGCACGGGCGGACATCAGGGCGGGCCGCAGGACGGGCGACCTCTCGTTCGGCGCGCGGGGCCCGTTGCAGTTCGAGGTGCCCTACGGCCACACGCTGATCGCCAAGTACGCGATGGCGGCCCGCCGCCACATGATCGAGTACGGCACGACGATCGAGCAGCTCGCGGAGGTGGCGGTCCAGGCCCGGGCGAACGCGGGGCTGAACCCCGGGGCGATGTTCCGCGAGCCGCTCACGGTGGACGAGGTGCTGGCGGGCCCGATGATCGCCGACCCCTTCACCAAGCTGCACTGCTGCATCCGCTCGGACGGCGGGGCGGCGGTCCTGCTGGCGGCCGAGGAGTACGTACGGGACTGCCGTACGGCCCCCGTCTGGGTCCTCGGCACCGGCGAGCACGTCTCCCACGCGACGATGTCCGAGTGGCCCGACTTCACGGTCTCCCCCGCGGCGGTCAGCGGCCGCCTCGCCTTCGAGCGGGCCGGCGTCCGCCCCTCGGAGATCGACTTCGCGGAGCTCTACGACGCCTTCACCTACATGACCCTGGTCACCCTGGAGGACCTGGGCTTCTGCGCCAAGGGCGAGGGCGGGGCGTTCGTGGAGAAGGGACGGCTGCTGGTGCGGGGCGGGGAGCTGCCGGTGAACACGGACGGGGGCGGCCTGTCGGCCCAGCACCCGGGGATGCGTGGGCTGTTCCTGCTGGTGGAGGCGGTACGGCAGCTGCGCGGGGAGGGCGGGGAGCGCCAGGTGCGGGCACGGGACGGGGAGCTGCCGCGGCTGGGGGTGGCTTCCGGCACGGGGGGCTGGTTCTGCTCCTCCGGAACCGTGGTCCTGGCCCGCTGACCCGCCGGGCGTCCCGGCCCGGTCAGTCCGAGTCCCGCAGGCTGCGCCAGACCTTGGTGCGGTGCAGCACGTAGAGGGAGGCGCCCAGGACTACCACCTGGAGTCCCACGGCGAGCAGCCAGAACTCGTCCCGGGTATCCAGCTTGTTCGTCAGGAAATCGAAGTTCATGCCGAAGAAACCGGTGATGAACGTCAGCGGCAGGAAGATCACGGACACGATGGCCAGCCGGTTGATCACTCCGTTCTGTTCCCCCGCGACGAGGGAGGAGTAGCTGGCGAAGGCCCGGCGGGTGGCGTCCTGCAGGGACTCGATGTCGGCGAGCACCAGCCGTCCGGCGTGCTGGAACCCCTGGGCGGCCCGCTGCCGCGCCTCGGGAAAGGTGGGGCTCATCATCCTCCGGGTGAGGATTCCGTCGACCACCTGGAGGTAGGGCAACAGCGCGTGGTGCATCACGGCTGAGCGCCGGCGCAGGAGCGTCAGGCGGTGGGCCTGCTCGGGCTGCCGGTCCTCGAACATGTCGTCCTCGAGCTCCTCGGTCTCCAGCAGGGCCCGCACGGCGGCCCGGCGGAAGGTCTCCAAGGCCTCCTGGAGCACGAGGAAGAGCGCGGCCACGATGTCGTCGGGCCGCTCGTGCCGGAACGCGGCGGTGAGGTTGTCGGCCAGGCCGACGTGCCCCCGGTGCACGGTGACCAGGAACCGCTCGGTCACCACCGCGTGGACGTGGTCGATCCCGTCCTCGTGCACCACGGGCACGACGAGACCGGCCCGGTCCCCCAGGAACTCCGCCCGCGTCGGCTCCCCCTCCCTGCCGAACCAGTCCAGTTCCCCGGTGTCCAGGCCCAGCTGGTCGGCGATCGGCGTCTCAGGCGCCGGCTCCCCCTCCGGCAGCTCGATGTCGACGACCAAGAAAGGGGCCTCGGCCAGCCGTGCACGCGCCTGCGAGACATCCGTACGGGTGACGGTCACCTCCGGCATCGCCACCACCGTTACGATCATCGCCCCTCACCGTCAGTCCCGAAGCCCGTGGCTCCGAGCGTCCTCGCCCTGCGGCGCACCCGCACCCGGAAGCACTCGTGTGCGTCGCGGGAGGGCTGCCGAACGGATGACGCGGCCGGGTCGCCCGCGCCCGCACCGACAGGCGACCGGTGGCGATACTCGGAGCATGGAAACGGATCTTCACGCACTGCTGAGGTCGCTGCGGGTATGGGACCCGGACGTCACGGACCTGCGCCAGTTCGCCCCGGACACGGCGCCGCCCACGCCGTTGCCCCTGTTCACGAGCTGGTTCGCGGACGCGGTGCGGGCCGGGCAGCCGGAGCCGCACACGATGTCGCTGGCCACGGTGGACGAGGAGGGGCGGCCGGACGTACGGATCGTGATGCTGCACGGCGCCGACGCGGACGGCTGGTCCTTCGCCACGCACGCCACGAGCCGCAAGGGCAGGGCGCTGCGGACCCGCCCGTACGCGGCCCTCGCCTTCTACTGGCCGGTGCTGGGCCGGCAGGTCAGGGTCCGGGGCCCGGTGACGTCCGCCCCGTCGAAGGAGAGCCAGGCGGACCTGCACGCCCGCTCCACGGGCGCACTGGCCGCGGCCCTGACCGGACGCCAGAGCGAGGAGCTGGCCTCCCTGGAGGAGCTGCGGCAGTCCTCGGAGGCGGCCTGGACCAGGGCCCGCCGGAACCCGACCGAGCCCTCCCCCACCTGGACCCTGTACCGCCTCCACCCGGAGACGGTGGAGTTCTTCCAGGGCCACCCCGAGAGGCAGCACGTCCGCCTGGAGTACCGCCGCACGGAGTTCGGCTGGAGCAGGGGGTTGCTGTGGCCGTGACAGCCCGTCATTGCTCTTCCGCGGCCGAGAAAGGGACCGCGGGGCGGAAGACCGGTACGCCCTCCCGGAACGTCACCCGGAGCGCCGTCCCGGGGACCAGGTGTGTCTCCTCGCAGTCCGTCAGTTCCGTCATCATCCGGGGGCCCTCCGCCAGGTCGACCACCGCTGCGACGTAGGGCGTGCGGGTGGTGAAGGGGGGGAGGTCGTTCCGGTGGACCGTGGACCAGGTGTAGAGGGTGGCACGGCCGCTCGCCTCCTCCCAGGAGACGTCGTCGCTCCAGCAGTGCGGGCAGAACTCACGCGGGTAGTGGTGCGCCCGGCCGCAGGTGCCGCAGCGGCGCAGGAGCAGGACCCCCTCGGCCGCCGCCTCCCAGTAGGGGCGCGTGAAGGCGTCGGGCTCGGGGACGTCGTGGCGCGCCGCGCCCATCAGAACCACCCCGTCCACGCGTCCAGCGACCACGTCTGCCAGGACATGCCGAAGAGCCCGACCAGCGAGATCAGCGCCATCATCGAGTTCTGGCCCTGTTCCGCCCAGTCGTGGACCATCAGGACGAAGTAGATCGCGTTCAGCAGCAGACCGCCGATCAGGGCCACCGGGGTGAGGAAGCCGAGGATCAGGCCGAGGCCGAGGGCGAGTTCGGCGTAGGCGACGACGTACGCCATCAGTTTCGGGTGGGGTTTCACCACCGTCTCGAAGCCCGTCCGCACCGGCGTCCAGCGGTGCTTCGCCGCCACGTCCGCCGCCCAGGCGATGCCGCTCCCCCGCTCGAACCAGGCCTTCTTGTCCTTGTGCCGCCAGCTCTCCAGCCACCACAGACCGAGACCGATCCGCAGCACCGCCAGCCACCGGGCGCCGTCCAGCCATATGGAGTCCATGAATCTGACGGTACGTCAGGTAGCAGGCAAAGCCCACCTGTGAGTCCGCCTTGAATCATCCACGTATTGTCGACGATCTTGTCGGCACGACCCTTCCCTCACGGACTCCGTCCGCACGGCCTACCGGGTCCACGGAGAACCGTCACTTCACGACATACGGTGCCGAGCACGACACCACCGGGCTGAGCACGAGGCGGGTCGCACTGGTGGATCCGGCTCGGCAGCAACGACACCTACACCTCGCACGTCGTCTCGGCGAACCAGGCCGCCGCCGCGGCGGCCCTCGGCGACGAGGTCGACCACCTCCACCACTGGGACCGGGGCCACGGCGCGACTTCGCGATCCAGGTGACGAAGTCGCCCGGGTCGGGCCGGCCGCCGTACGGCCACAAGGACGCCGTACGACCACAACCGGGCGTCCTGCGTCACCGGCCCCACCCACTCCCCCTACACCCGTGATCAATCCGCAACCAATTCCGGTCTTGACCGAGACCCATCAACCGGGTGCGTGATTACGCTCCGGAGCATGGCCGTCTCCCGTTCCGCTTCCGTCCAGCTCACCGCAACCCCCGCCGACCGCCCGGTCTATGTCATCGGTGCCGGTCCGGGCGGCCTGGCCGCCGCGTACGCGCTGCGGGCGCGGGGCATACGGGCCGTGGTCCTGGACAAGGCCGACGGGGTGGGCGCCTCCTGGCGCGGCCACTACGACCGGCTCCGGCTGCACACCACCCGGCGGCTGTCGGCGCTGCCGGGCCTGAAGATCCCACGCAAGTACGGTCGTTGGGTGTCCCGGGACGACCTGGTGTGCTACCTGGAGAAGTACGCCGAGCACCATGAGCTGGAGATCGTCACCGGTGTGGAGGTCTTCCGCCTGGAGCGGACCGAGGACGGCACCGGCTGGCTGCTGCACGCCTCCGGCGGGCGGGAACTGACCGGCAGCGCCGTGGTCGTCGCCACCGGCCACAACCACACCCCGCACCTGCCCGACTGGCCGGGACGCGCGGACTACGCCGGGGAGTTCCTGCACGCCGGCGCCTACCGCAACGCCAGGCCGTACGCCGGCCGTGACGTGCTCGTCGTGGGTGCCGGCAACACCGGCGCGGAGATCGCCGTGGACCTGGTGGAGGGCGGGGCCGCCCGGGTGCGGCTGGCCGTGCGGACCGTCCCGCACCTCGTGCGCCGCTCGACCCTCGGCTGGCCCGCGCAGTACTCGGGCGTGCTCGTGCGGCGCCTGCCGGTGGGGCTCGTGGACCGGCTGGGCCGGCTGCAGGCCCGGGTCGGGGTGCCGGACCTGTCCGCCCACGGCCTGCCCCGGCCGGACACCGGCCTGTACAGCAGGGTGAAGCAGGGGGCCGTCCCGGTCCAGGACGTCGGCCTGATCGACGCCGTCCGCACGGGGAAGGTGGAGATCGTGGCCGCCGTCGAGGCGTTCGAGGGCGGGGCCCCCGGCAAGGTCGTCCTCGCCGACGGCAGCCGGATCGAGCCGGACGTGGTGATCGCGGCGACCGGGTACGGGCGGGCGCTGGAGGGTCTGGTCGGACATCTCGAGGTGCTGGACGGGCGCGGCAGACCGGTGGTGCGGGGCGGCCGTACACCTTCCCAGGCACCCGGCCTGTACTTCACCGGGTTCACCGATCCGATCAGCGGGATGCTCCGCGAGCTGGCGCTGGACGCCGGGAAGATCGCGCGCGCCGTGGCCAAGGGGTTGCGCACCCGACGGTAACTTTGCCGGTCCCACCCGTTCCTGACAGCAGGTCAGTTCAGTAATCTGACAGAGCGTCAGTTTACTTTGCTGTCTCACAGGAGCGGGGCGGACCGATGCTTGGATCAACCCACGGCACCCTCACCACCGACTCCCGCCGGGCCCGGGTGATCGCCTGCGGCGAGCAGCGGCCCGGACCGGCCGTCCACGGCCAGGTCGACGATCTCGACGTCAGCGGGCGCCCGCTGTACGCGGACGTGCCGGACCTCTCCCGGTTCTTCCGGCCCGAGTCCGTCGCCGTGATCGGCGCCTCGGACGCCGCGGGGCGGCCCAACACCGGGATCACCCGGCAGTTGCTGGCGTGGGCCGAGCGGGTCGGGGCGCGGGTGCACCCGGTGCATCCGACCCGCCCCACGGTCTTCGGCGTCCCCTGTGCCGCCTCCGTCGCCGAGCTGCCCGAGCAGGTCGACCTGGCCGTCCTGCTGGTGGCCGACCCGCTGCCGGTGATCGAGCAACTCGCCGAGTCCAAGGTGAAGTTCGCGGTCGCCTTCGCCTCCGGGTTCGCGGAGACCGGGGAGGCCGGCGCCGAGGCGCAGCAACGGCTCGCGCAGGCCGTACGGCGCTCGGGCCTGCGGCTGCTCGGCCCGAACACCAACCTCAACGCCTTCGAACGCTTCCGGGAGGACCTGACCGGCCCGGCGATCGCCCTCATCACCCAGTCCGGCCACCAGGGCCGCCCCGTCTTCGCCCTCCAGGAGCTGGGCATCCGGCTCTCGCACTGGGCGCCCACCGGCAACGAGGCCGACCTGGAGACCGCCGACTTCCTCTCCTGGTTCGCCGAACAGCCCGAGGTCGGCGCCATCGCCTGCTACGTGGAGGGCCTGAAGGACGGCCGCGCCTTCCTGCTGGCCGCCGACCGCGCCGCCCGCCGCAAGGTGCCGGTGGTCGCCGTGAAGGTGGGCCGGACCGAGGCCGGGGCCCGTACGGCCGCCTCGCACACCGGCAAGCTCACCGGTGCCGACGACGTGGTGGACGCGGCCATGCGCCAGTTCGGGGTGGTACGCGTCGACGGCCTGGACGAACTCCAGGACACGGCCGCCCTGCTGGCGCGGGCGCGGGCCCCGCTGGCGGAGGGGGTCGCGGTGTACTCCATCTCCGGCGGCACCGGCGCCCATGTCGCCGACCTCGCCACCGCTGCGGGACTACGGCTGCCCCAGCTGTCCGAGGCCCGGCAGGCCGAGCTGCACCAGTGGATACCGGAGTACCTGAATGTGGCCAACCCGGTGGACAACGGCGGCCACCCGGTCGGTGACGAGCGCGGCCGCAAGATCATCGACGCGCTGCTGGCCGACCCGTCGATCGGGGTGCTGATCTGCCCGGTGACCGGTCCCTTCCCGCCGCTGAGCGACAAGCTGGTGGCGGACCTGGTCGCGGCCGCCGAGGAGACGGACAAGCTGGTGTGCGTGGTGTGGGGGTCGCCGGTCGGCACCGAGGCGGCCTACCGGGAGGTTCTGCTCGGATCCTCCCGCGTGGCCACCTTCCGCACGGTCGGCAACTGCCTGACCGCCGTCCGCGCCTGGCTGGACCACCACCGCTTCACCGCCGACTACCGCTCCCCCTTCGACGAGGCCCCGCGCACCCCGTCCCCGTCCTTCCGCAAGGCCGAGGCCCTGATGCACCCCGGGCAGCAGCTCAGCGAGCACGGGGCCAAGCAACTGCTGCGCGCCTACGGCATCCGGGTGCCGCGCGAGCAGCTGGTGACCAGCGCGGCGGGGGCCGTACGCGCCGCCGCGCAGGTCGGCTACCCGGTGGTGATGAAGGCCTCGGGCGCGCAGATCGCCCACAAGACCGAGCTGGGCCTGGTGAAGATCGGCCTGACCTCGGCCAGCCAGGTCCGGGACGCCTACCGGGAGCTGACCGACATCGCCCGCTACGAGGGGGTGTCGCTGGACGGGGTCCTGGTGTGCCAGATGGTCGAGCAGGGCGTGGAGATGGTCGTCGGGGTCACGCACGACGAGCTGTTCGGGCCGACGGTCACCGTCGGCCTGGGCGGGGTGCTGGTGGAGGTCCTGCGGGACGCCGCCGTACGCGTCCCGCCGTTCGGCGAGGACCAGGCCCGCGCCATGCTCACCGAGCTGCGCGGACGGGCCCTGCTGGGCGGGGTACGGGGGCGCCCGCCCGCCGACCTGGACGCCCTGGTGGAGGTCGTGCTGCGGGTGCAGCGCATGGCACTGGAACTGGGCGACCGGATCGCGGAGCTGGACATCAACCCGCTGATGGTGCTGCCCCGGGGGCAGGGCGCGGTGGCGCTGGACGCGCTGGTGGTGTGCCGGTGAGCGACATCGTCCACGAGCTCCGCGACCAGGTCTCCTGCATCACCCTGTCCCGTCCGGAGTCGCTGAACGCCCTCACCCCCGCCATGCGGGACCGGATCATCGAGCTGCTGGCGGAGGCGTCGGCCGACCCCGCCGTACGGGCGGTCGTCGTGACCGGGACCGGGCGCGGCTTCTGCGCGGGGGCCGATCTGCGGGGCGGCGCCGCGCGGGGCGAGCGTCTCGCCGGGGACGTGGCCCGCACCCTGCGCCTCGGCGCACAGCGGCTGATCGCGGCCGTGCTGGACTGCGAGAAGCCGGTGCTGGCCGCGGTGAACGGCACGGCGGCCGGCCTCGGCGCGCATCTGGCGCTCGCCTGCGACCTGGTCCTGGCCGCCGAGTCGGCCCGGTTCATCGAGGTGTTCGTACGCCGCGGACTCGTCCCGGACGGCGGCGGCGCCTATCTGCTGCCCCGGCTGCTGGGTCCCCAGCGGGCGAAGGAGCTGATGTTCTTCGGCGACGCGCTCCCGGCGGCGGACGCGGAACGGCTGGGCCTGGTCAACCGGGTGGTGCCGGACGGCGAGCTGGACAGGACGACCCGCGAGTGGTCGGCCCGCCTGTCATCCGCCCCCACCCGGGCTCTCGCCCTGACCAAGCAACTGGTCAACGCCTCCCTCGACACCGACCGCCCGACCGCCTTCACGGCGGAGGCAGCGGCCCAGGAGATCAACATGACGACCGAGGACGCCGGGGAGGGCCTGCGGGCGTTCGCGGAGCGCAGGGGGGCGGAGTTCCGGGGGCGGTGAAAGTCAGTCCCCCGCTCGCTCCAGGGTGCGCAGGGTGCCCGCGTCCGGGTCTCCGAAGACGGCGTACAGCTGGGGGGCGTCCTCGGTGCCGCTGATCGACCAACGGGTTTCCAGGCCGCAGTCGGTCGTAAGGTGCAGGAGGATGCCGGGGCGGCCGGTGTCGTCCGTTCCGGGGTCGGGCTTCCAGGTGCCGGTGCCCGCGCAGGTTTTGTAGGCGTCGTCGCCGGGGGACGCCCAGTAGCCGTCCGCGGATTCGGTGGGGAGCCCGTGGGCCTCGGCCCGGCCGTCGCGGCGCAGGCGCAGCTCGGCGCCGCCCTCGCCTCGCCAGACCCCGCTGAGCTGGGCGGGGGTCAGCTCGGGGGGCTGGTACTGCGGGATCAGTCCGGTCGCGGAGGCCGCGAGCGCACCTCCGATCGTCAGGACGAACAGGGCGGCGCAGGCGAGTGCGGAGCGCCACCAGACTCCCCACGCCGACCAGGAGCGCGTGCGGACGTAGGTGATGCCCAGCGCGGGCAGCAGGCCGAACGCGGTGAGGACCGAGGACGTGGTGACGAACGGCCGGTGGAGGGTCACCGTCGCCACCAGGGCCCAGCCGATGGCCGTGGCCACGGCCGCGAGCGTGCGGCAGGCCCACTCCGGGCCGCCGGACCACCTGAGCAGGGGGCGGGCCAGCAGGATCGCAGGCAGCGTCAGCACGGCCGAGACGAGCAGCCCGAGCAGGGGCAGCAGCAGCGGCGAGAAGACGAGGAGGCAGAAGATCCCCCAGGCGCCGCCGTAACCGGACTCGTACTGGTCCTGGCTGGTGGTCCAGACCCACCACAGCAACCCGGCCGCCGGCAGCTGCACCGCGTTCACGGGAATCGCCGCGGCCAGATCACTCCGCAGCGTCCGAAGCGCCGCCCCCGCGCCACGGAACCTTTCGCGTCTCTTCGCCCACCCCATGGCCGCAGCCTACGAAGTGCCCGCACGAGGCCGTCCATACCCCTTCCGAACTGACGCTCCGTCAGCTTCAATGGACGGCGTGATGGGACACGCAGGGGCGGCGGCCGCCGCCGTCCGGTACCTCAGGTCCGCACCGCCGCCGGGATGCGTGGAGCCTTTGCCGCGACCGGAGTTGCGGCGCGTGCGGGAGGACGAGCGGGCTCCGGTGGAGCCGGCCGAGTTCCGGCGGGTGCTGGGGAGCTTCGCGAGCGGTGTGACGGTGATCACGGCACCGGGCGCCGAGGGAGAGCAGGGCCCCGCCGGCTTCGCCTGCCAGTCCTTCGCCTCCCTCTCCCTGGAGCCTCCCCTGGTCTGCTTCATGGTGGGCCGTCTGTCGACCACCTGGCCCCGCATCGCCCGCGCCGGCGTCTTCTGCGTCAATGTGCTCAGCGCCGAGCAGGGCGAGCTGTGCCGGGGCTTCGCGGTGAGCGGCGCCGACAAGTTCGCCGGGGTGGCGTACGACGCGGCCCCCGTCTCGGGCTCGCCGCGCCTCGCCGACGCCACCGCCTGGATCGACTGCACGGTGCACGCCGTCCACACCGGCGGCGACCACCTGATCGTCGTGGGCCGGGTGACGGCCCTGGGCACCGACGGGCCGGGCGATCCGCTGCTCTTCCACCGGGGGCGGTTCGGGCGGATCAGCCACTGAACGCGCCCTGCGCGTCCTGGCCCTCGCCGCCGCCCGCGCCCGGCATTGCGCAGGCACTGTCGGAGGCGGCTGGTAGCGTCCCGACGCTTTCACGGACTGGGAGGGTGGGACGAGCCGTGCACGAACTCACAGTGGACCAGATCCTGGGCCGGAGCTGGGAGAGCTTCGCCCAGGAGAGCATCGCGCGGGCCGGCGAGGACTGTCCCGGCCGGGACAGGGTCGTCGAACTCTTCGGCGAACCCGCTCCCTTCGAGGAGGTGGTCGCCCCCTTCGGCGCCGAGTGGCCCGGGCTGGCGGCGTCGCCGGCCGAGCCCTGGGCGGACGCCGAGGAGGTGGCGGCGCAGGTGCTGGCCGGCCTGCTGGACGACGAAGACGCTGTCGCGGAGGCAGGCCTCCTGACGAGGGCGTTTCGCAGCACGGATCTGCCGGTCCTGGCCGAGGAGCGTGGGGGAGGCTGCTGGCCTCATGACATGGCGGAGATGTGCACGGTCCTGCGGTCCTGGGAGGAGCGCTTCGCCACCCGCCTGATCGGGCTGACGGACGAGCTCGTGACCGTCTCGGTGGCGGCACCCGTGCGGACGATCGGCGAGGCCGAGGCCATCGCCGCCGAACACTTCGCGTTCGCACCCGACAACATCACCCAGGGCTACGACGAGACCCTCCGGGCCTACGCGGCCAACCGCATCCTGGGCAAGCGCGTGTGGTCCTTCTGGTGGGACTAGGGGCAGCAGGGCCGTGCGCGGTGCCTTGCGGGCGGTGCGGCGGGACAGCGTTGCGGCGTGTTGGCGGGACAGCGTTGCGGCGCGTTCAGGAGACGGCGGGCAGCGGGGCCGCCGGTGCCGTCCGCCGGATCACCAGCGCCATCAGGGCCGCCGCCGCGCACAGCGTGCCGGAGGCGTACCAGACGAGGTCGTAGGAGCCGAAGACGTCACGGGCCACGCCGCCGAGGTAGGCGACGAGGGCCGCGCCGACCTGGTGCGAGGCGAGGACCCAGCCGAAGACGATGGCGCTGTCCTCACCGAACTGCTCGCGGCACAGGGCGAGGGTGGGCGGGACGGTGGCCACCCAGTCCAGGCCGTAGAAGACGATGAAGAAGATCATCGGGGGGTGGACGGCGGGGCCCAGCAGCATCGGGAGGAAGACCAGGGAGATGCCGCGCAGCGCGTAGTAGACGGCGAGCAGACGGCGCGGCTCGAAGCGGTCGGTGAACCAGCCGGAGGCGATCGTGCCGGCCACGTCGAACACGCCGACGACCGCGAGCAGCGAGGCCGCCGTCGTGACGGGCATGCCGTGGTCGTGCTCGGCGGGCACGAAGTGGGTCTGGATGAGGCCGTTGGTGGAGGCGCCGCAGATCGCGAAGGTCCCGGCGAGCAGCCAGAAGGTGCCGGTGCGGACGGACGACGAGAGGACCCGCACGGTACGGCGGGCGGCGCCGGTGACCGGGGCCGGCTTGGGTGTGAACGCGACCGCGCCGTACGGCTTCTGGCCGACGTCGGCCGGGTGGTCACGCAGCAGGATCCACACGAAGGGCACGACGGCGAGGGCGGCCAGGGAGACCGTCACGGCGGCCGGGCGCCAGCCGTGGTGCTCGGTCAGCCAGGACAGCACCGGCAGGAAGATCAGCTGCCCGGAGGCGGACGCGGCGGTGAGGATGCCGCTGACCAGGCCGCGCCGTTCGGTGAACCAGCGGTTGGTGACCGTCGCGGCGAAGGCGAGGGCCATCGAGCCGGAGCCCAGACCGACCAGCAGACCCCAGCACAGCCACAGCTGCCAGGCCGCCGTCATCCACACGGTCAGCCCGGACCCGAGCGCGATCACACTCAGCGCGACGGCGACCACCCGGCGGATGCCGAAGCGGTCCATCAGCGCCGCCGCGAAGGGGGCGGTGAGGCCGTAGAGGGCGAGGTTGAGGGAGACGGCCGCGCCGATCGTGCCGCGCGACCAGCCGAACTCCCGGTGCAGCGGGTCGATGAGCAGTCCGGGCAGGGAACGGAAGGCGGCGGCGCCGATGATCGTGACGAAGGTGACGGCGGCGACGAACCAGGCGCGGTGCACTCGGGGGCGCCGGGCGGGCGGGGCCTGGACAGGGGTTGCGGCTGGGCTTGTCTGAGTCACGTCATACAGCGTCCGTCGTACGCGCCCGGGCATCGAGTGGCCCGAAGGACAGCATTCGCTAGGATCGGGCCATGGCCTCCTCCGGGGAATTCCGTCCGCACCGCGTCGTCGTCCTTGCCCTGGACGGGCTGCTGCCGTTCGAACTCGGCATCCCGCACCGCATCTTCGGCCGTCCGACGGACGCGCGGGGGCGGCACCTGTACGAGGTCGTGACCTGCTCGGTACGGCCGCCCGGCCCGGTCGAGACGGACGCCGACTTCGCCGTGCAGATCCCGCACGGCCCCGAGGTCCTCGCCACCGCCGACACGGTCGTCGTCCCGGCGTCGTACGAACTCGGCCCCGTCTACGAGGAGGGCAGGCTCACCGAGGAGCTCGCCGCCGCGCTCGCCCGCGTCCGCCCCGGCACCCGGCTCGCCTCCATCTGCACCGGTGTCTACGTCCTCGCCGCCGCCGGCCGCCTCGACGGCCGCCCGGCGACCACGCACTGGGCGGACGCCGACCGCTTCCAGCGGATGTTCCCGAACGTCAAGGTCGACGCGGACGTGCTGTTCATCGACGACGGCGACGTGCTCACCTCGGCCGGAGTGGCTGCCGGTATCGACCTGTGCCTGCACATGGTGCGCCGCGACTTCGGCACGGCGATCGCCAACGACGTGGCCCGCCGCACGGTCGTACCGCCGCACCGCGACGGCGGCCAGGCGCAGTACATCCACCGCCCGGTCCCGGATCCGCAGCAGGCCACGACCCGGGCCGCCCGCGCCTGGGCGCTCGGCCGGCTCCACGAGCCCGTCCAGCTGCGGGACATGGCCGAGCAGGAGGCCATGTCGGTGCGCACCTTCACCCGCCGGTTCCGGGAGGAGGTCGGCGTCAGCCCCGGCCAGTGGCTCACCCAGCAGCGCGTGGAGCGGGCCCGGCATCTGCTGGAGTCCACCGGCCTGTCCATCGACCAGGTGGCCCGGGACGCGGGCTTCGGCACGGCCCAGTCGATGCGCCAGCATCTGCAGCAGGCGCTGGGGGTCACCCCGACGACGTACCGGCGGACCTTCCGGACGGCGGCGCACGGGGCTGGCGAGCACGGTGGGGCGAGCGGGAGGCGCTGAGGCCGCGGGGGCACTTCTTCCGGCCTCTTTCCCCTCCCATGTCACAGCTGACCGGGCTGTCTTGTCTTCTGAGGTGAACGAGGCGGCGCCCAGGAGCCGAGCCCGTTCGTCGACTCCCGGGCGCGCCCCGCCGGCCACCCGGCTCAGAAGGTGAGCACCGCCCGCGCCACCCGTCCCGCCTCCGCTTCGGCGCGGGCCTTGTCGAAGTCCTCCACCGGGTGGACGGCCGTGACCAACTCGTCCAGCAGCAGGCGGCCTCGGCGGTACAGGTCGGCGTACAGGGCGATGTCCCGCTGGGGGCGCGAGGAGCCGTAGCGGCAGCCCAGGACCGACTTGTCCAGGTAGAGGGAGGAGACGAGGAAGGACGCCTCGGCCGTGGCCGGGGGCACGCCGAGCAGGACCGCCTGGCCGTGCCGGTCGAGGAGGTCGATCGCCTGCCGGATCAGCTCGACCCGGCCGACGCACTCGAAGGCGTGGTCGGCGCCCGTGGGCAGGAGGTCCCGCACGTCCTGTGCCGAGGTCAGGAAGTCGGTGGCGCCGAACTGCCGGGCCACCTCCTCCTTGGCCGGATTGGCGTCCACGGCGACGATCCTGAGCGCGCCCGCGAGCCGGGCGCCCTGCAGCACGTTCAGTCCGATCCCGCCGGTCCCGATGACGACGACGCTGTCCCCGCGGTCCACCCGCGCCCGGTTCAGCACCGCGCCCACGCCCGTGAGCACCCCGCATCCGATCAGCGCGGCGGACGGGAGGGGGATGTCCTTCGGTATCCGTACCGCCTGCACGGCCTTGACCACCGTGCGCTCCGCGAAGGCCGAGTTCGAGGCGAACTGGTGGACCGGATCGACACCACCCCGGGTGAACGGCTTCCCCGGCCGTCCGATCGCCTGCCGGCACATCGTCGGCCGGCCACGGTCGCACTCCGCGCACGTGCCGCAGTTGGCGAGCGTGGACAGCGCCACATGGTCGCCGGGCGCGACATGGGTGACGCCCGCGCCGACCGCTTCGACCACGCCCGCCCCCTCGTGCCCCAGCACCACCGGCACCGGGAAGGGGATGGTGCCGTCCACCACGGACAGGTCGCTGTGGCACAGCCCGGCCGCCGCGATCGCCACCAGCACCTCGCCGGGTCCCGGCTCGCGCACCTCCAGATCGTCCACGACCTGGACCTGTTCGCCGTCGAACACCACTCCACGCATCACACGGCCCCCTTGGGCTCTCTGGGCAGACCGAGCACGCGCTCGGCGATGATCGTGCGCTGGACCTGGTCCGAGCCGCCGTAGATCGTGTCGGCCCGGGAGAAGAGGAAGAGGTGCTGGTCCGCGTCCAGCTCGTACGGCGCGCCCGGCGACCAGTCCACCGGCCCCACGCCGCCCTCACCACCCCGCACCCGCACCGCCAGCTCCCCCAGCCGCTGATGCCAGCCGGCCCAGAGCAGCTTGGCCACGCTGGGCGCGCCCGGATCACCGGAGCCGCCGAGGGTGCGCAGGGCGTGCCAGCGCATGGTGCGCAGCTCGGCCCACTGGCGGACGAGACGCTCGCGTACGACGGGGTCGGTGACGGCACCGGCACGTACGGCGGTCCCGACGACCCGGCCCAGCTCCTCGACGAACCCGATCTGCTGGGCGAGGGTGGACACGCCCCGCTCGAACCCGAGCAGGCTCATGGCGACCCGCCAGCCCTGCCCCTCTCCCCCGACGACGTGTTCCACGCGCGCGCGTGCGCCGTCGAGGAAGACCTCGTTGAAGTCGCTGGTGCCGGTCATCTGGCGGATGGGCCGCACCTCGATGCGGCCGGGCTGGTCCATGGGGACGAGCAGGAAGCTCAGCCCGTGGTGCCGACGGGACGCCGGGTCGGTCCGGGCCAGCACGAAGCACCAGTCGGCCTCGTGGGCGAGGGAGGTCCAGATCTTCTGCCCGGTGATCCGGTAGTGCGCCCCGTGGCGCACTGCCGTCGTGCGCACACCGGCCAGGTCGGACCCGGCGCCCGGTTCGCTGTACCCCTGGCACCACAGCTCCTCGCCGGCGGCGATCGGCGGCAGGAAGCGCTTCTTCTGGTCCTCGCTGCCGTGGGCGAGAAGCGTGGGCGCGAGCAGGTTCTCCCCGATGTGCCCGGAGCGCGGGGGCGCGGGCGAGCGGGCGTACTCCTCGGCCCAGGCGACCTGTTGGGTGAGGGTGGCGGTGCGGTTGCCGTAGCCCGGCTCGGGCCAGCCGAGGCCTATCCACCCGGCACGGCCGAGGGTGCGCTCCCAGGTACGGCGGGGGGCGGAGGGGGCCGCGTACGCGGCGAGCCACGCGCGGGCTTCCGTGCGGAACTCTTCGTCTTCTGCGGTGTGTCCGAAATCCACGGGTCCGCCTTCGAGTCGGGTGCCGGGGGTGCGCCCCGTAGGGGCGCGGGGGCTGTGTCCATATGCGGCTCCGCCGCGAGGCGCGAGCAACCACGACGCACCCGCGGCCGCCGGACCACAACGCGGCCAGGGCTAACGGGCGTTCGGCCGATCCCCCGCCCTCGCCGCCGACTCCATCGCCGAGAGCCGGGACAGCATCGGCATCGGATCCACCCCCACCGACCCCGGCAGGAACTCCGCGATCGTCTCCGGTGTCCAACCGCCGGAGGCATACGCAGCCCGCAACTCCCTCGGCTGCGCCCACACCGCGATCTTCGGCCCGGCGATCGTGTACACCTGCCCCGTGATGCCCTGTGCGACGGCCCGCTCGGACAGCAGGTACACCACCAGCGCGGCCACGTCCTCCGGCTCGCCGATCTCCGCCAGCTCGATGGGGACACCGGCCGACATCCGGGTCCGGGCCACCGGCGCCACCGCGTTCGCGGTCACCCCGTACTTGTGCAGACCGAGGGCCGCGCTGCGGACGAGCGAGATGATCCCGCCCTTCGCCGCGCTGTAGTTGGCCTGGGACGCCGACCCCTGGTGGTTGCCGCTGGTGAAGCCGATCAGCGTGCCGGACCGCTGGGCGCGCATCACCGCCGAGGCCGCCCGGAAGACGGTGAACGTGCCCTTGAGGTGGGTGGCGACGACGGGGTCCCACTCCTCCTCGGTCATGTTGAACAGCATGCGTTCGCGCAGGATGCCGGCGACGCACACCACCCCGTCGAGGCGGCCGTACGCCGCCAGGGCCGTGTCCACGACCCGTTGTCCGCCCGCCATCGTGGAGATGTCGTCGGCGACCGCGACCGCCTCGCCGCCCGCCGCCTCGATCTCCTTGACGACCGCGTCGGCGACCTCGCTGGTCGGTGAGGTGCCGTCGGTCGAGACGCCGTAGTCGTTGACGACGACCTTCGCGCCCTCGGCGGCGGCGGCGCGCGCGACCGCCCGCCCGATACCGCGCCCGGCGCCCGTCACGGCGACCACCTTGCCTGCCAAGAAGTTCCCCACGTCCGGCCCCTTCCCGTGGTTTCTGACGGTCCGTTAGATTTTATGGCCCGTCGGACGCGCGGACACAAGCCCCGGGGAGGCACCGGATGGCACTGCCGGAGGAGTTCCACGAGATCGCCAAGCGCGTGAACAACTGGGGGCGTTGGGGGGCCGACGACGAGATCGGCACCCTGAACCTCGTCACCGACGAGGTCGTGCGGCAGGCCGTCGCCGAGGTCCGTACCGGGCGCCGCGTCCCCCTCGCGCTGCCGCTGCGGCAGGACGGGGTGCAGACCGGGATGATCCCCGGGCGGGTCAACCCGCTGCACGTCATGGTGCAGATCAACCAGGAGATCTTCGGCCCCGGCACGGTGGCGTGCAGCGACGACGCCGTGACCCTCGGGCTGCAGGCCGGCACCCACTGGGACGCGCTCTCCCACGTCTCGCACTCCGGCAGGCTCTACAACGGCCGCCCGGCGCACACGGTCACCGCGCACGGCGGGGCCGGGTTCTGCGGGATCGACAAGGTCCGGCACATCGTCTCGCGCGGGGTGCTGCTGGACGTGGCACGCGCGCGGGGCGTGGACCGGCTGGAGGGTGGCCACGCGGTCACGCCGGAGGACCTGGAGGCGGCGGAGGAGTTCGGCGGGGTCCGGGTGCGGGGCGGGGACGTCGTACTCGTCCGCACCGGCCAGGTGCAGGTGTACCTGGCCGGGGACAAGCACGGGTACGGCCACCCGTCGCCGGGGTTGTCGGTGCGCTGTCCGGAGTGGTTCCACGCGCGCGACGTCGCCGCGGTCGCCAACGACACGCTGACCTTCGAGATCTTTCCGCCCAAGATCGACGATCTGTGGCTGCCCGTGCACGCCCTGGACCTGGTGGAGATGGGGATGCTGCAGGGGCAGAACTGGAATCTCGAAGAGTTGTCCACAGCCTGTGGACAACACGGGCGGTACGCGTTCCTGCTGTCGGCGATGCCCGAGCCGTTCGTCGGGGGGACGGGGACACCGGTGGCGCCGGTGGCGGTGCTCTGAGACGACTCCCCGTCGTGGAACCGGCCGGCGGCGCGCCTCCCCCCACCGTCGCGCGCACGCGCCGCAGGCCGGTGCGACCCACACTCGACGAGGACCGCCGTCATCGGGCCCTCGTCGTCCCCTCGCTGCGAATCGTCGCCCACCAGGGTGTTCGGCCGGTCACCTGTCGTCAACGCCGGAACGGGCATGTGCCGCGTGCACCTGGTTCGTGGCGCCCGCGCACGGGTGCACCCCCGGCGCACGACCGCACCGGGGGTCTACACCGCTTCGAAGGCGAGGTCCTCGTACGCGGACAGACCGCCGCCGTACGCCACCGCCGCGCTCTCCCCGGGCGGGGAACACCGGTCCAGTTCACACCAGATGCTCTTCCCGGCGTCCTCGCGGCTCCAGCCCCAGCGGTCGGCGAGGCAGTCCACGAGAGCAAGACCCCGGCCGCCGGTGGCGTCACCGGCGGCGCAGCGCGGCACGGGGGCGCGGGAGCTGGTGTCGGCCACCTCCAGCCGCAGCGTGGTCGAGGGGGCGGCCTCGGCCTGCGGGACCGGCACGGAGAGCCGCAGCACGGCCGGACGGCCGGTGTGCACCACGGCGTTGGTCACCAGCTCGGAGACGAGCAGGATCAGGGTCTCGGCCAACGGCTCGTCGACCTCTATGCCGAGCCCGGGGAGTCGCGAGCGGGCCCACCTCCTGGCCCGTCCCACCTCCGCGGGGTCGGGTCGGATCTCCAGCTGCACTTGAAGCACCTGCACCGCTCACACCATCCGAACCGGCGGACACATGACCCGACGCCGCCGGAGCACCACGGCGGGAGCCGTGGCGGCCGACATGACGAGGGCCACGATCGTAGCCATTTTCTGCATGCCCAGAACAACGGCCAGAGCAGGGGTCACGGAACGTGATTCCCTTAAGAGACAGCATGGTTGACGTACAGTCACCCCAACAAGCGCTTCGGGCATATTCCCGCGCGAAGGAGTACGCGTGCGCCATACTGTGCGACGCTCGTGCCGGGGAGTCGAACAGGCAGGGGCGAGGGCCCCGATCGCCTCGCGAGCAGCGGCGCGCACCGCGCGGTCCGGCACCGCCCCAGGGGCACCGCCGGCACGGCTCGAGCTCGCAGCCACTCGCATCCCACACAAGGTACCCGAGCGGGCCCCCGACTCCGGGCCGTGACGAGTCACACGATGGACACAAGCCGGTATCGACGCTCCGTGATACCGGTGCGCCACGATCCGCGACATCTTGGGCCAAAGGTCTTGGGTGGCTGAGCCGCCCCGGGCTCCTGCGGCGCAGCGCAGGGCGTCGACGGCCGGTCAGGCGGCCAGACGCGCGGCCAGAAGCTCCTCACTCTCCGCACCGCCACCGCCGCGCAGGGCCCGCACCCAGGCGCGTTTCAGGTGCAGATGGACCTCCGCCTCCCAGGTGAACCCCATGCCGCCGTGCACCTGGAGGCAGTCCCGCGCGCCGCGCACGGCGGCCTCGTCGGCGAGCAGCCGGGCGGCGGCGATGTCGGCCGGGTCGGCGGTGACGGAGGCCGCGTAGACGGCGGCGCGGGCCGTCTCGGCCCGCACCAACAGGTCCGCGCACAGGTGTTTGACCGCCTGGAAGGCCCCGATCGGCTGCCCGAACTGCTCGCGGGCCCGGGCGTGTTCCACGGCCAGCTCGCACACGCGTGCGGCGGTGCCGAGCTGCTCGGCGGCGGTGAGCAGGACCGCCTCCGGAACGAGCCGGCCGGGCCGCGGCACGCGATGCACGGGGGTGAGCGGGTCCAGCGAGCGCAGCGGTACGGCCCCGGAGGTGTCCCCGCACACGACGTCCGCCGCGTCCAGCCACTCCACCAGCTCCCCGTCCACGCCGGCCACGACGGTCTCCCCGGTGGCCGCTCCGGGCACGGCCCCGGCGGCGAGATGCGTGGCCACGAGCGGACCCGGCAGCAGCGCCCGGCCCGCCTCCTCGAAGACCAGCACCGCCTCCGGCAGCCCCAGTCCCACCCCGCCGTCCGCCTCGGGCAGCCGCAGCGCGAAGAACCCGGCCTCCCCGAGCGCCCGCCACAACCCCCGGTCGAGCCGCCCCGGCGCGTCCACGGCCGCGCGCAGCGCCTCCCGCCCGAACCGCCGGGCCAGCACCTGCCGTACCCCGGCCCGCAACGCCCGCTGCTCCTCGCTGAGTCGGAATCGCACGCTCATCTCCCCTTCGGCAGCCCCAGAATGCGCTCGGCCACGATGTTCCGCTGGATCTGCGAGGTGCCGGCGGCGATGGTGTACGACAGCGACGACAGGCGGTCGAGGACCCACGGCCGGTCCAGGTCGAGGGCGTCGGGCCCGAGGACGTCGGCCGCGGCGTCGTACAGCTCCTGTCGGGCGTGCGAGTAGCGGAGCTTGAAGACCGAGCCGCCCACCCCCGGCACCCCGCCGCTCGCCTCGGCCTCGCTCACGTTCCACTGGGTCAGTCGCCACAGCGCCCGGAACTCCGCGTCCAGCCGTCCGAGCCGGCGGCGCAGCACAGGGTCGTCCCAGCGCCCGTTCTCCCAGGCCGCGCGGGCGAGTTCGCCCAGCACCCGGCGGCAGGCGACCACCTCGCCGACGAACGCGGTGCCGCGCTCGAAGGACAGGGTCACCATGGTCACACGCCAGCCGTCGTTCTCCGCGCCCACCCGGTTGGCGGCCGGCACCCGCACCTCGTCGAGGAACACCTCGGCGAACTCCGCCGACCCGGCGAGCGTACGCAGCGGCCGTACGGTGATGCCCTCGGCGTCCATGGGCAGGGCGAGCCAGGTGATGCCCCGGTGCCTGGGCGCCTCGGGGTCGGTGCGGACCAGCAGTTCGCACCAGTCGGCGACCTCGGCGTGGGAGGTCCAGATCTTGGACCCGGTCACCACATAGTCGTCGCCGTCGCGCCACGCGCGCGTGCGCAGCGCGGCGAGGTCGGAGCCGGCGCCCGGTTCGCTGAACCCCTGGCACCACACCTCCTCGCCCCGCAGGATCGGCGGCAGCCAGCGGGCCCGCTGCCCGGGCGTGCCCTCGGCGGCGATGGTCGGGCCCGCGTGCAGCAGCCCCACGAAGTTGGCCCCCACATAGGGCGCGCCCGCCTTCTCGGTCTCCTCCAGGAAGATCAGCCGGAGGGTCGGGGAGGCGTCCCAGTGGACGTCGGCGTACCCGGCGTCGAACAGCATCCGCTGCCAGCCGAGGTCGTGGGCGCGGCGGCCGGGCCAGTCGTCCGGGGGCGGCTTGGCCGGCAGGGTGGGCAGCACCTTGGCGAGCCACTCGCGCAGCCGGGCCCGGAACTCCTCCTCCTCGGGCGTGTAGGAGAGGTCCATCACCGGTCGAGGTCCAGGCCCAGCATGCGGATGGCGTTGCCCCGCATCAGCTTGTGGACCGTCTCGTCGTCCAGGCCCTTCACATGGTCGAGGGCGACCTCCTTGGTGTGCGGGAAGGTCGAGTCGACGTGCGGGTAGTCGGTCTCGAAGGTGGCGTTGTCGCGGCCGACGACGTCGATCGAGGCGACGCCGTGCTTGTCGCGGAAGAAGCAGCAGTAGATCTGCCGGTAGTAGTACGTCGACGGCGGCTCCGGGATCAGGTCCCGCACCCCGCCCCAGGCGCGGTGCTCCTCCCACACGTCGTCGGCGCGCTCCAGGGCGTAGGGCACCCAGCCCATCTGCCCCTCGGAGTAGGCGAGGGTGAGGCGCGGGAACTTCACCAGGACCCCGCTGAAGAGGTAGTCCATCATCGAGGCCATCGCGTTGTTGAAGCTGAGCGAGGCCTGCACGGCGGGCGGCGCGTCGGGGGAGGCGGCGGGCATCTGGGAGCTGCTGCCGATGTGCATGTTGACGACCGTGCCCGTGTCCTGGCAGACGGCGAAGAAGGGGTCCCAGTACCCGGAGTGGATGGACGGCAGTCCGAGGTGGGTGGGGATCTCGGAGAAGGTCACGGCCCGCACCCCGCGCGCGGCGTTGCGCCGGATCTCGGCGACGGCCAGCTCCACGTCCCACAGCGGGATCAGGCACAGCGGGATCAGCCGTCCGCCGCTGTCCCCGCACCACTCCTCCACCATCCAGTCGTTGTAGGCGCGCACGCAGGCGAGGGCGACCTCCTTGTCGTGCGCCTCGGCGAAGGTCTGCCCGCAGAAGCGGGGGAAGGTCGGGAAGCAGAGGCTGGCCTCGACGTGGTTGAGGTCCATGTCCTTGAGGCGTTCGACGGGATCCCAGCACCCCGGGCGCATCTGCTCCCTGGTGATCCCCTCCAGCGTCATCTCGTCCCGGTCGAAGCCGACGGCGGCGATGTTGCGCTTGTAGGGGAACTTCAGGTCCTCGTAGATCCACCAGTCCGTCGGCTGTCCCTCCGGGTCCATGGTGATCTGGTACTTCCCGCCGACGTAGGCCAGGTCCCCGATACCGGCGGTCAGCGGCTGCGGCCCACGGTCCCGGTACTTGGCCGGCAGCCAGGTCTCGAAGAGGTGGGCGGGCTCGATCACGTGGTCGTCGACGCTGATGATGCGGGGCAGTTCGGTCGCCATGGGTCCCCTCCGCCGGCCGGTGCCTGTCGGACGATATTTATCTGATGGGCCGTCAGATAGCATGGCACCTGACGAGTCGTCAGCCAAGCAGGGGGCACAGGTGAACGAGACCGCGCACTCCTTGAGTTCCGCCCGCACGATGTGGGAGCTGGTCGACCGGCGCGCCCGGCTCACCCCCGACCGCCCCGTGCTGCTCCAGGGCGACCGGACGCTCACCTTCGGCGGCCTGCGGGACGGCGCCGAGCGGGTCGCGGCCGGCCTGTACGGCATGGGGGTCCGCCCCGGCACGGTGGTCGCCTGGCAGCTGCCCACCCGCATCGAGACCGCCCTGCTGTCCTTCGCCCTGGCCCGTCTGGGCGCCGTGCAGTCACCGGTGATCCCCTTCTACCGGGACCGCGAGGTGGGCTTCGCGCTGCGGGAGTCGAAGGCGGAGTTCTTCGCCGTACCGGGCGTGTGGCGCGGCTACGACCACACGGAGCTGGCCCACCGGCTCGGCGCCAAGGGCGTCTTCGAGGCGTACGACACCCTGCCCGACGGCGACCCGTCCGTCCTGCCCGCCCCGCCCGCCGACGGCACCGCGGTCCGCTGGATCTACTGGACCTCGGGCACCACCTCCGACCCCAAGGGCGTCCTGCACACCGACCGCTCACTGATCGCGGGCGGCTCCTGCCTCGCCCACGCCCTGCGCCTGACGTCGGCCGACGTCGGCTCTATGGCCTTCCCGTACGCCCACATAGCGGGCCCCGACTACACGGTGATGCTGCTGCTCCGCGGCTTCCCGGCGGTGATGTTCGAGCACTTCGCACTGCCGGACGCGCTGGCCGAGTACCGCCGGCACGGGGTGACGGTGGCCGGGGGGTCGACGGCCTTCTACTCGATGTTCCTGGCCGAACAGCGCAGACGCCCGGACGAGAAGGTGATCCCGACCCTCCGGCTCCTCGCGGGCGGCGGTGCGCCGAAGCCGCCGGAGGTGTATCACGCGGTCGTCCGCGAGATGGCCGTCCAGCTCACCCACGGGTACGGCATGACCGAGGTCCCGATGATCACCATGGGGGACCCCGAGGACACTGCCGAGAACCTGGCGACGACCGAGGGCCGTCCGCCGGCCGGCATGGAGATCCGGATCGTCGACGGCGAGGTCCGGCTGCGCGGCGAGGCCGTCTGCCGGGGCTATCTGGACCCGGCCCAGACGGCGGCCGCCTTCGACGCCGACGGTTTCCTGCGCACCGGCGACCTGGGCCGTGTCACCGGCTCCGGACATCTGGTGCTCACCGGGCGCCTGAAGGACGTGATCATCCGCAAGGGCGAGAACATCTCGGCCAAGGAGATCGAGGACCTGCTGGCGGCGCATCCGGCGGTGGGGGACGCGGCGGTCATCGGACTGCCGGACGCGGAGCGGGGTGAGTTGGTGTGCGCGGTGGTGGAACCGCGGCCCGGGGCGGCCGGGCTGACGCTCGCGGAGGCCGTCTCGTACCTGCGTGCGCAGGGTCTGTCCGTGCACAAACTGCCGGAACGGCTGGAGGTGCTGGACGCTCTTCCGCGCAACGACACCCTGCGCAAGGTGCTCAAGTACAAGCTGCGGGAGCGCTACTCGGGAACCGTGAAGTAGCGGGCGAAGGCCGGGACGATCTCCGATTCCCCGATCAGGCCGTCGCCGTCGGCGTCGAGGGCGGCGGCGGTCGCCTCGGCGAGTTCCGCCGGGACGTGCAGGACCCGCAGCACGCGGGCGGTGTCCGTGACGGTGAGCCGGCCGTCGGCGTCCGCGTCCGCGACCGCCAGGGCCGCGTGCAGGAAGGGGCGGGCGATCTCCGCGAACCGCTCGGGGTTGTCGCGCAGGCGCTTGACCGCGCCGGTGACGAACTCCGCACGGCTGATGCGCTGGTCGCCGTCCCGGTCGGCGATCCCGGCCATGCCCTGCCAGAAAGCCTCCGCGCCGGCGTACAGCGCCTGCCCCTTGTCGGAGCGGGCCGTCACCGCGAACTCGGCGAGCAGCGCCTTGGCCGCCGCGCTGAAGTCCTCGCGTTCGATGGTGCCGTTGCCGTCCTGGTCGAAGGTGGCGAACCGGGCGGCGATCCTGCGCTCGTACTCGGTGCTGACCATGTCTGTTCGGGCCGCCTTACGTGTGCGTGGGGTGATCTGGCAGGGAGCGTACGACGCGGATGGCCGTCGGGCGGCGGGAAACCGGCGGTTGTGCCAAGACCGGGGGAATTCTGCGACAACAATGTGGACGAGTCGCGGCTCCGCACGGCGTGCGGGAGGGGCGACGTCCGGACGTTCAGGCCGAGAGCGGCTCCGCCTCGTCCGTGGTCGCGGACTCGATGTCGGGGCGGACGTCGAAGAGGCGGCGGACGCCGAGCGCGCCGAGGACCCGGTTGACGTGCGAGCCGTCGACGGCGCCCCGGTCGGGCAGGATCAGCCGCAGCCGGCCCTGGCAGGAGCGGATCAGCCGGCGGGCGGCGATGAGGACGCCGACCCCGCTGGAGTCGCAGAAGAAGACGTCGGAGAGGTCCACGACGAGACTGTGGTGTCCCTCGGCGACGACGTCGTGCACCCGCTGGCGCAGTACCGGTGAGGTCATCAGGTCCAGCTCACCGGTCACCTGGAGCACGGCCCACTCGCCCTGTTCGACGCCGGTCACGTTGAATGCCACGGCCTTGCCCCTCCGCTCGCCGGATCTCGCGGAACCGCCCGGAAACGGAAGCAGTTCCTACGTTTCTTTCCGCGCGGCTGCCCACCGGCCGTTCCCTGAAACGTCGGCCGACAAACCGTCGGCGATCAACAAGGGGCTTGTTTCGGTCACTATCGATCCCGTTCGATCTGACATGCACGCGCCTGGCGTGAAGGTTGTGTGAAGAGGGCACTATCACCTGCGGCGCTTCGGGGGGCGCACATTGACACAAAGGAGCGTGCACTGTCAGACGTGCCGACTACATTCGAGAAGACGGTGCGGACAGGCTGGACGGACCGGGACGCGCGCGAGGGGAGGGGACCGCATGGCCACCACGGACGTACCGCCCCGCTGGGACCGCAAGATGCAGCAGCGGCTCGCCCGAGGCGAGGCGGCCGCCCTGGGCGAGCTGTACGACAGGTTCGCCTCGCTCGTGCACAGCCTCGCCCACCGTGTCCTCGGCGAGGAGAAGGCCGCCGACACCATCACCCGCGAGGTCTTCGCCCACGTCTGGGAGCACCCCGAGACCTACGACCCCAAGCAGGGCCCCCTGCGCTCCTGGATCGCCACCGTGACCCACCGGCTCGCCGTGCAGCGGCTGCGTGACAGCGAGACCGCCGCGCTCCCCCGCCGGGACGACGCCTCCACCCGGGAACTGGAGGGCAAGGTGCGCCGCGCCTCGGTCGCCGCCCGTGCCGACTACATCGTCCACTCCATGCCCGCCCCGCTGCGCGCCGCGCTCGAACTGGCCTACTTCCAGCGCCGCGACTACCGCCAGACCGCCGCCGACCTCGGCGTCACCGAGGACGAGGCCCGCCGCCGGCTCCGCCTCGGACTGCAACTGCTCTCCACCGCCCACGACGCCGGGACACCTCCGGGACACGGAGGTGCGGCATGAGCGGCGCGGGACGGTTCGAGGCGCACGACGAGCAGCCGGCACCGGACGAGCGGAACGAGCGTCTTCCTGAGCCGGAGAGACGGGAAAGGAGCGGCGGTCGCAGTGAGCGAGGGCACACCGGCGGAACCGACGGCGACGGGACCGGCTCGGGTGACGTACCGCACGGACCCGACGGCCCGGACCCGGACGGCCCGCCGCGCATACCGCTGCCCCGCGCCTCCGTCGAGGACGGCGTGCGCCCCCTGCCCGACCTCACCGACCTGGGAGACCTGGCCCCCGTGCCGCTCGACCTGCCGCACCACGTCCTGAAGTCGCTGCTCGGCGCCTGGGCGCTGGCCGCCTGCTCGGCGGCGGAGACGGCGGCCGTGGAGGAGCACCTGGGCGACTGCGGGAGCTGCGCCGACGAGGCCCGCCGGCTGCGCGAGGCGGTCGGCCTGCTGCACCAGCCGGAGAGCCTCGACCTGGACCCCGCACTGCGCACCCGCGTCCTGAAGAGCTGCCTGGACCGCCGGCCACCGCACATCCCGGTGCCGGAGTGGGCGGCGCCGTACGACGCCGAGACCGCGCGGCTGGACGCCCTGCTGCAGGACTTCGGGGACGCGGAGTGGCATGCGCCGGTGCGGCTGCGGTGGTTCGACGCCGACACCGCGACGAGCCGTCGTACGACCGTGGCCGGGGTCATCGCGCACCTGCTGTCGGTCGACGGCCTGATCGCGACGGCGCTCGGCCTGCCGGATCCGCTGGCCCGGATCACCGGGGCGGCGGAGCGGGACGCGGTGGGCCCCGCCGGGCGCACCGAGGCGTTCTGGCGGACCTCCCACTTCCCGCCCACCCGCTCCGTACGGGGGCCCTGGCGGGAGCAGAGCCACAGCCTGGTGCGGACGGTGTCCTTCACGGGCAGCCACGCGGGCGGACTCGGCGTCTCCTACGGCGACTTCGAGCTGCCGCTGCGCGACGCGATGCTGGACCGCGCCTTCGAGTGCTGGGTGCACGCGGAGGACATCGCGGAGGCGGTGGACTACCCGTACGAGCCGCCCGCGCCGCGCCACCTGAACAGGATGATCGACCTCTCGGCACGGATGCTGCCGGTGGCGCTCGCCGAACGGCGCCGCGCGGGCCTGTCCGCACCGGGTACGACCCCTCACCTGGTCCCGGCGGGCGCACCCGGCCGCAGCCTGCGGCTGGAGATCGAGGGCGCGGCGGGCGGCGAGTGGCTGATCCCCCTGGACTCACCGGCGGCGGTGGCCTCGGCCGAGCTGGAGGTGGCCCATGTCGCGCTGGACGGCGTGGAGTTCTGCAGACTGGCCGCGGGCCACATTCCTCCGGAGGAGGCGGCGGTGGGACAGGTCGGGGACCGGGAGGCGATCAGAGACGTGCTGTTCGCCGCGGCGGGGCTGAGCCGGATGTAGGGGCTGGTTGCGGTGTCGCGGTCGGCTGCACCGGGTGGGGACACGCGCGGCCACGACGGACGCGCAGCCGCCGAACGACAAACGCGCCCCGGACCGGCTCTAGGCGAACACCACCGTGCGTCGTCCGTTCAGCAGGATGCGGCGCTCCGCATGCCACTTCACCGCCCGCGCCAGCGCCTGGCACTCCACATCGCGGCCGATGGCCACCAGCTGGTCCGGGCCGACCTCGTGCCCGACCCGCTCGACCTCCTGCTCGATGATCGGCCCCTCGTCCAGGTCGGCGGTGACATAGTGCGCCGTCGCGCCGATCAGCTTCACACCCCGGGCATGCGCCTGGTGATACGGCTTCGCGCCCTTGAAGCTCGGCAGGAAGGAATGGTGGATGTTGATGATCCGGCCGCTCAGCTGCTTGCACAGCTCGTCCGAGAGGACCTGCATGTAGCGGGCGAGGACGACCAGTTCGACGCCCTCCTCGCGCACGATCTCCAGCAGCTTCGACTCGGCCTCCGCCTTCGTCTCCCGCGTCACCGGAATGTGGTGGAACGGAATGTTGTAGGAACCCACCAGCTCCTCGAACTCGGTGTGGTTCGACACCACGCCCACGATCTCCACCGGCAGCGCGCCGATCCGGGCCCGGAACAGCAGGTCGTTCAGGCAGTGCCCGAACTTGCTGACCATCAGCACGATGCGCATCTTCGCGTCGGCCTCGTTGATCTGCCAGTCCATCTGGAAGGAGTCACCGATCGCCGCGAAGCTCGCCCGCAGCTTCTCCACCGTCACCGGCGCCTCCGCCGAGAAGTGGACGCGCATGAAGAACAGACCCGTGTCGTGGTCGCCGAACTGCTGGCTGTCCTCGATGTTGCAGCCGGTCATGAAGAGGTAGCTCGACACGGCGTGCACGATGCCCTTTTTGTCGGGGCAGGACAGCGTGAGGACGTACTGGTCGGCCGGGGCGGCGGGCGCGGACTGCTCGTTCATGCACCAAAGGTTCTCACGCCGGAGGCCCGCCGTGGGGGGTCGTCCCGCAGGACGGGACGGTCGCCTACGCGGTCCGCGTCAGGATCCGCAGCACGTCCAGGCTCTTCGGCGGTGTGTCCGGATCGTCGCCGTCGCTCGCCGCCAGACGCAGGTGCGCGTCCCGCGCCGCCCGCACCGCCTCCGGCCATCCGGGGTGGTCCAGGTACACGGCGACCGGCGCGTCCGGGCCCACCTGGTGCATGATCCGCAGCACCCGCAGCACGGCGGTGTCCACGAGCGCCGCCTCCTGCGAGTCCCGGAAGATCGTGCCGACGTATTTCTCCGCCGACCAGTTGTCCAGCCAGGTGTCCTCCACCAGCCGGTACACGGCGTCGGTGACGTCGCCGTAGCCGTCCACGCCGGCCAGCCAGACGTCCTGCTGGAACACCGGGTCGGAGAGCATGTGCAGCGCCGAGCGCACGTTGCTGCGCCAGCGCCACCACGGCATGTCGCTGAGAGGCATGCCGCCCATGGTGGAGGAGCGACGGCCGCGACGGGAAGAGTTCTCCGAACCTTGCACGGTCATCGATCGTACGTTCCCCGTCCCGGCAGTCACACAGGACCCTGTAATTCACCTCCGTGTCACCCTTCGTTGACCGAGGGTCACTCCTGGGTTAGTGGTGTGAGGGAATCGTGCGTGTCCATGACCGGCAGGCGACGCACGCGCAGTACCTTCCCGCTCCTGACCTCCCGCCCCGTCAGAGCCACCGCCCTGTCCGCCGGGGCCGTGGCTCTCTGTGCGTCGCTCACCGCCGGATGCGGGGTCATCCCCGGTGCCACGGGGGGCTCCGGGGATGACCCGGTCAAGGTGATGACCTGGGCGCCGCAGGACACCGACGCCACGAACAAGCCCGGCATGCCCGCGATGGCCCGCGCCTACGCCAGGTGGATCAACGGGCACGGCGGGATAGCGGGTCGCCGGCTCGAGGTCCTGACCTGCAACGACCACAACGACAGCGTGGGCGCCGCGAAGTGCGCCCGGCGCGCGGCGGACGAGGACGTGGTCGCGGTCGTCGGCTCCTACAGCCAGTTCGGCAACTCCTTCCTCGCCCCGCTGGAGGGCGCCGGCATCCCCTACATCGGCGGCTACGGCGTCACCAACGACGAGTTCACGGGCACGCTGTCCTACCCGGTCAACGGCGGCCAGCCCGCCCTCCTGGCCGGTCTCGGCAAGGCCCTCGCCGCCACCTGCGGCAACGTCTCCCTGGTCCGCCCCGACACCATCGCCGGCGACGAACTGCCCACGATGCTCGACTCGGGGCTGAAGGCGGGCGGCCACGCGGAGGCGGGCGACCAGCTCGCCGCCGAGGACGCCACCGCGTACGACGACCAGGCCGATCAGGCGCTGCGCTACGCGACCAAGGACGTGACCCGGAAGGGCTGCGTGGTGCCGGCGCTCGGGGACCGCACCGACACCTTCATGGACTCCTTCCGGCGGGCCCGCGAGGAGTTCCCCGGGGTGCGCACCGCGACCGTGCTCGGCAGCGTCGACCAGACCGTGATCAACGCGACCGGCGGCGCGGACGGACCGTACGAGGGGGCGTACATCACGGGCTGGTACCCGCCCGCGTCCGACTCCCGCTGGGACGCCATGAAGAAGGTGATCAACGAGGAAGCCTTCGGCGACAACAACATCGACCCCGCGGACGCCGGCGTGCAGACCACGTGGATCGCCTACACCGTGCTGAAGGCGGCCCTGGAGAAGATCGGCGCCGGCGGGCAGGTGAGCTCCGACACCGTGCGGCAGGCACTCGACGGCGGCCTGCGCGTGTCCACGGGCGGACTCACCCCGACCCTGCACTGGCCCTACGAGGGCAAGCTGGCCGGCGTCGGCTTCCCCCGCCTGGTCAATGCCGACGTCAGCCTGCAGATGGTCCAGCACGGCACACTGGTCGCGGCCCGCAAGAGCATGGGCGGGATCAACGGGATCGCCGACATGACGCAGACGCTGGAGAACGCCGACGTGCAGTGACGCCCCGCGCCCGCCCGGCCGGACAGGCCGGAGGGGCCACAGCCCGGTGGGCTACAGCTGGGTGGGCTGGCGCTGGGTGAGGCTGTACTTCGTGGCGATCGCGTTCCACAGCGCCGCCGCCTTGACCTTCTGCGCGCTGGCGGTGCCGCTCGCCTTGTTGCCGGCCTGGGTCTCGCCGGTGATGCGGGCGTGGCCCTTGCGGCAGGCCTTGCGGCCCTTGCTCTGGTCGGCCCAGGCCGCGTAGTGGTTGTCGGCCGCGGCGGACGCCTGCCAGGCCTGGGTCAGGGCGGACGTCAGCGCACCGCTGTTCGGCAGCTTGTCCACGGACAGCTTGCCGAGCCGGGTGACGAGGTCGCCGCGCTGCTTGGCCGCGCCGCGCAGGCTGGAGGCGGCCTGGTCGAGGTTGTCGCACTGCTTGACGTCGGCGACCGCGCTGATCACCGAGGCGCGGCTGCTGCCGCTGTCGGCGAGCAGCTTGTCCAGCGCCACCGCCTGCTGCCGGGCCGGATCGGCGGCGGGCGCGGAGGAGCTCTGTCCGGTGGCGGGGGACGCGGCGGCGACGGTCTTGTCGTCGTTGCCCTGGTCCTTGCCGCCCCCGCCGCTGAGCAGCGCTCCGGCACCCACGCCGACCACGATGAGGCCGACCCCGATGGCGGCGATCAACGGCACCCGCGACCCGCTGCGGCCCCCGCGCCGCCCGCCGTCGTCGTCGTGATCACGCGTGTACGAGGGCTGCGGTCCGCCGTACGAGGGCTGCTGCGCGCCGTACGAGGGCTGGGCGGCGCCGGGGTAGGCGTCCTGTTGCGGGACGACCGGGAGCTGCTGGGTGGCTCCGGCCGGGCCGTCACCGCCCGCCGGGCCGCTGCGGAAGAGGTTGTCGAACTCCGCGGGCGGCTGCCGGTCACCGCCCTGGGCCTGCCCCGGGAAGGGCGGGATGTACTGCGTGGCATCCGCGTCCGAGGCGGGCGCGGCCGACTGGTGCGGGACGCGGCCGAGGAACCGGGTCTCCTCGCCTCCCGACTCGGGCGGCAGCGCGCCGGGCGTCACCGGGGGGATGTACTGCGTGGCGCCGTCGGGCGAGGCGGACGGCGGGACGGGCGGGAGGTACTGGGTGGCGCCCTCGTCGGCCGGGGCGGCGGGGACCGGCGGAAGGTACTGGGTCGCGCCGTCGGCGGTCGGGGGCAGCGGGGTGCTCGCGCCCGGGTAGGCGGGCGGCAGCGGCGCGGCGGGGGCGCCCGGCGCCTGGTACGGCGGCTGCTGCGGTCCGCCCTGCGGGAGCCCGCCGGTCTGCTGGTACGGGTCGGGCGTGCCGTACCCGGGCTGCTGCCCGGCGTCGTACCCGCCCTGGCCGCCGCCGGCGCCGTGGGCCGGCGGCGGGGCGCCGTAGGAGGGTGCCTGGCCCCCGTAGGAGGGTGCCTGACCGCCGTACGGCGGTGCCGGGGCGCCCTCAGGGGGCAGCGGGCCGGGGTTCGCGGCGGACGGCGGCTGCTGGTCCGGGGCGCCGGGGGCGCCCCACTGCTGGGCCTGCGCGGGGGCCCAGCCCTGGCCGCCCTGCTGGGGGGCGTGCTGCTCGGGGCCCCACGAGCCGCCCCAGGCCTGCCCGCCGGCCGGGGCGGCCGGTGCGGGGGTGCCGGCCATGCCCGGCAGCAGGGGCTCGCCTCCGTCGGAGGGCAGCACGATGCCTTCGCGCGCGGGCTGCGCCGAGGGCTCCTCGCCCTGTCCACTCTGCGTCACCGGGACTCCTACTAATGGGGGACCTTGTGAATCGGGCTCACGCTACCGGGTCCCCCGAGCCGGGTGCCACGCAGCTCAGGGCGCAATCTTCTTCCCTGTGACAGTGGTAACAAAACCGCCCCGCGGTGCGCTGTACATGGCACCCGTCGTGCGCCCGGGCGCCGTTCTCCTCATGTTCACGCAACCGCGGGGCCGGTGTTCAGGCAGCCTGCTGGAGGTCGAGGCGGGCCCCGAACTCCCTCACCACCGCCTCCTCCCGGAAGGGTTCGAGTCGCTGTTGCAGGTCCTCCAGGTATTCGGCGCCCCGGTTGGAGCGCAGTGTCTCCAGCAGTTCGACCGCCTTCAGGCCCGTGCTGCAGGCCTGTTCGACCTCGCGCTGCTGCACCTGGGCCGTGGCGAGCAGCACATAGCCGATGGCGCGCCGGCGGGCCCGGGCCTCGGGGTGCCCGGCCAGCGACTGCTCGGCGTACCGCGCCGCCTGCTCGGACTGCCCGAGATCGCGTGCGCAGTGCGCCAACTCGTCGGCCAGATAGGCCTCGTCGAAATGCCTGATCCACGCCGGGTCGTCGCCGGAGGAGGCGTCCGCCTGCTCCATCGCCGCCACCGCCCGCGCGATGGAGGCCTGCGCCGCGCGCGCGTCGCCGAGCAGGGCGTGCCCGCGCGCCTCGGCCGCGTGGAACATCGCCTCCACGCGCGGGGTCACCTGTCCGCGCGCGCCCTCCTGCGCCGCCCGCGCCAACTGGGAGATCTCGCGCGGGTTGCCGAGCTGCGCGGCGAGATGGCTCATGGAGGCGGCGAGGACGTAACCGCCGTACCCGCGGTCCCCGGCCGCCTGCGCGAGCCGCAGCGACTGGATGTAGTACCGCTGGGCGAGGCCCGGTTGACCGGTGTCCACCGCCATGTAGCCCGCCAGCTCCGTCAACCGTGCGACGGCGGCGAAGAGTTCCCGCCCGACCACCTCCCGGTACGAGCCCGCGAGCAGCCCGGAGACGACGCTGTTGAGGTAGTGCACGACCACCGGGCGCACATGCCCGCTGCCGAACTGGTGGTCCAGGTCGGTCAGCGCCTGCGTCATGGACCGTACGGCCGCCACGTCCGCCTGCCCCACGCGCGGGCCGGCCTGCCGGGCCACCTGGGCGTCCGGCGCCGAGATCAGCCAGTCGCGGCTGGGCTCGACCAGCGCGGAGGCGGCGACGGAGGAGCCGGACAGGAAGTCCCGGCGCCCCACGTCGCTGCGCCACAGCTCGCAGACCTGCTCGATGGCCCCCAGTACCGTCGGCGAGAACTGGAGACCGACCCCCGAGGCGAGGTTCTTGCCGTTGGCCATGCCGATCTCGTCGATCGTGACCGTACGGCCGAGCTTGCGCCCGAGCGCCTCGGCGATGATCGCCGGGGCCCGGCCCCGCGGCTGCTGGCCGCGCAGCCAGCGGGCCACGGACGTCTTGTCGTAGCGCAGGTCGAGGCCGTGCTCGGCACCGCACATGTTGACCCGCCGGGCCAGCCCGGCGTTCGAGCACCCCGCTTCCTGGATGAGTGCCTGCAGCCGTTCGTTCGGCTGCCTCGCCACGAGAGGCCTTGCGGCCATGTGCTTACCCCCTGCGTTGCGGTCCCCTGGAGCGTGTTGTGACCCTCCGGAGCGTCACGTTCCGGCCGAGATGATCCGTTCGGAAGATCACTGCCCAGCTGACATACCGTCAATGCACGACATGTGCGGTTTGCCGGGGTAAAGATGGATGCCAACCCCCTCCCTGGCTACCCACCTCACACCCGTCCTCCTCCCGCGCGCCCCCACACGTGCACCCATGCGCCCCGACTGCCGAATCGATGCTCCTCCCCCGCGCGCGCTACGGGCGTAACTCCCGGTGGGCATGGGAGTTGAGAGGTGCGTGGAAGAGACCATCGCCGGCACCCAGGCCGCCCAGATTCCGCAGCAGCGCGGGGAATCGCTGCTGGAGACCGCCGTACGCTACGCCGAGGAGCGGCACTGGGACGTGTTCCCGGGCACCTGGCTGGAAGCCGTCGACGGGACGCAGCGCTGCGCGTGCGGCGACGCCTCCTGCCCTGCGCCGGGTGCGCACCCCGCGCGCCCCGACTGGGCGACCCAGGCGACCGGCAGTGCGACCGTCGCGCGCCGGATGTGGCAGAAGCAGCCGACGGCGTCGATCCTGCTGCCGACGGGGCGGACCTTCGACGCGCTGTCCGTCCCGGAGAGCGCGGGGTTCCTGGCGCTGGCGCGGATGGAGCGGATGGAGCTGACGCTGGGGCCCGTGACACTCGCTCCCGATCGGCGGATGCACTTCTTCGTGCTGCCGGGGGCCTGCGCGAAGGTGCCGGAGCTGGTGCGCACGCTGGGGTGGTCACTGTCCTCGCTGGATCTGGTGGCGCTGGGTGAGGGTGCGTACGTGGCCGCTCCTCCGACCCGGTTCGGGTCGCGCGGGGCTGTGCAGTGGGTCCGCCGGCCGACCCCGGCGAACCGGTGGTTGCCGGACGCGGAGGAGGTGATCTCGCCGCTGGCCTATGCGTGCGGCCGGGACCGGTAGCCGCCCGCCTCCTTCGCAGCGTCGCGGCCGCCGTAGCCTTCCTGCATGACCGATGCTGCAGTGCGCGTGCGAGGGCTCTGGAAACGATTCGGGCAGCAAGTCGCCGTCGGGGGGATCGATCTCGAGCTGCCCGCCGGTAAGTTCATCGGGCTGGTCGGGCCCAACGGGGCCGGGAAGACCACCACCCTGTCGATGGTGACCGGACTGCTGCGACCCGACGACGGCACCGTCGAGGTCGTCGGCCACGACGTGTGGCGGGACCCGGTGGCCGTCAAGGCGCGGATCGGCGTCCTTCCCGAAGGACTGCGGCTGTTCGAGCGGCTGTCGGGGCGGGAACTGCTCGGCTACTCGGGGCGGCTGCGCGGGCTGCCCGGGAACGAGGTCGACAAACGGGCCACACAGCTGCTGGACGTGCTCGACCTGGCCGGGTCCCAGCACAAACTCGTCGTCGACTACTCCACCGGCATGCGCAAGAAGATCGGCCTCGCCGCCGCCCTCCTGCACAACCCCGAGGTGCTGTTCCTGGACGAGCCGTTCGAGGGCGTCGACCCGGTCTCCGCGCAGACCATCCGGGGCGTGCTGGAGCGGTACACCGCCTCCGGCGCCACCGTCGTCTTCTCCTCCCATGTGATGGAGCTGGTGGAATCGCTGTGCGACTGGGTCGCGGTGATGGCGGCGGGCCGGATCAGGGCGACGGGCACGCTGGCCGAGGTACGCGGGGAACACCCCACCCTGCAGGCTGCCTTCCTGGAACTGGTCGGGGCGCGGGCCCGGGACGCCGGGTCGGACCTGGACTGGCTGGGCGGCGGGGCGGCCCGATGACGAACCTCACCTCCACCGTCGTAACGCTGAAGCTTTCCCTGCTCAGGAACGGACTGCGGCAGTCCGGGGGCCGACGGGCCGCGTTCGTCGCCTCGGCCGTCGTCGCGGTGCTGTTCGCGCTGTCGCAGCTGCTGGGGCTGCTCCTGCTGCGCGGGCGGGCGCACGCCGACGTGGTCGCCGTCCTCGGCACGGCCGTGCTGGCGCTGGGCTGGGCGGTGCTGCCGCTGTTCTTCCCCAGCGGCGACGAGACCCTGGACCCCACCCGCCTGGTGCTGCTCCCGCTGCGCCCCCGGCCCCTGGTAGGGGCCCTGCTCGCGGGCTCCCTGGTCGGCATCGGTCCGCTGTTCACGCTGCTGGTCCTGACCGGCTGCGCGCTGTCCCTGGCCCACGGCGTGGCGGGATGGGTGTGCGCCGTCGTCGCCGTCGTCCTCGCCCTGCCGGTCTGCGTGGCCCTCGCCCGCGCCGTCGCCACGGCCAACGTACGCCTGTTGACCAGCAGAAAGGGCCGGGATCTGGCCGTCCTGAGCGGGCTGGTGATCGCGATCGGCGTGCAGGTGGTCAACTTCGGTGCGCAGCAGCTGGGTTCGGCCGGGCTGGGGAAGCTGCAGCCGGTCGCGGACGTGCTGTCCTGGGTGCCGCCGGCGTCGGCGGTGGGCGCGGTGCACGCGGCGAGCGAGGGGTCGTACGGCATCGCCGTGGCCCGACTCGCCCTCTGCGCCGCCGGGTTGGCGGTTCTCGTCCGGGTCTGGGCGGGAAGCCTGACCCGGCTGATGACCGCACCCGACGGCTCCACGCTCCAGGCCGCCGACGGAGGTGCCCGGGACCGCGCGCCGTCCGGCCTGGGGCGGCTGCTGCCGGAGGGCCGCACGGGTACGGTCATGGAGCGCAGCCTGCGCTACGTCTGGCGGGACCCGAAGACCAAGGCCGCCTGGGTGACCTCGCTGGCGATCGGGCTGATCGTGCCGGTGTTCAACGCGGTGCAGGGCACCGGGTCGGCCTACTTCGCCTGCTTCGCCGCCGGGATGCTCGGCATCCAGATGTACAACCAGTTCGGGCAGGACACCTCCGCGTTCTGGATGGTGGCCACGACCATCTCCTCGCCCCGGGACGCCTACACCGAGCTGCGCGGCCGGGCGCTGGCCCTGCTGCTGGTCACCCTGCCGTACGCGGCGCTCGTGACGGTGCTGACGACGGCGCTGCTGGGCGCCTGGGCGCGGCTGCCGGAGGTGCTGGGGCTGTCCTTCGCGCTGCTCGGCGCGATGCTGGCGACCGGCGCGTGGACCTCGGCCCGCTTCCCCTACTCCATCCCGCAGGAGGGCCACAAGAACGTCGTCCCCGGCCAGGCGGGGCTCGCCTGGATCTCCATCCTCGGCGGCATGGTCGCGGCGGCCCTCCTCTCCTCCCCCGTCATCGCCCTCACCGTCTGGCTGAACGTCAGCGCGGGCGGGGAGGCGTGGAACTGGGTGCTGCTGCCGGTGGGGGCCGGGTACGGGGCGACGATCGCCCTGCTCGGCCTGCGGCTCGCGGCACCACGGACGGCGGCCCGGCTGCCGGAGATCCTGGCGGCGGTGAGCAAGGGCTGAGGGGTGCCTCGGCGGGCCCTCAGCCCAGCAGGACCCGCTCCAGGAAAGGTTCGACGGCGCCTCGCCAGGCGAGCGGCTGGTCGTAGTGGACCAGGTGCCCCGCATCGGCGACCTCGGCATACTCGCCGAGCGGCAGCACCCGCACCATCTCCTGGGCCTCCGCCCGCCCCAGCTCGCCGTCGAGCCCCCGCAGGACGAGCGCGGGGCACCGGACCTGGGCCAGTTCCTCCCAGTGCGCGTCGTGAACCCAGCTCTCCCGGGTCCGCAGCATCTCCTCCGGCTCGAACACGGGGCGCCAGCCGTCCGCGGACTCGTGCATGACCTCGGCGTAGAACGCGCCGCGGGCGGGGTTCGGCCGCTCCACCCACGGATCGTCCTCGCCGAACCACTTGCGGACGTCGGCGAGGGTGGCGAAGGGGGCGGGCCAGGACCGGAACCAGTCGGCCCACTCGCGCTGCGAGGCCGCGCCGAGCGCGGAGGCGCGCATGTCGCAGATGACCAGGCCGCACACCAGGTCGGGGCGCCTGGCGGCGAGCTGCCAGGCGGTCAGGGCACCCATGGCGTGGCCGATGAGGACGGCGGGGGCGAGGCCGAGCTGTTCCAGGGCGGCCTCGGCGTCCTCGACGTAGGCCTCGCGGGTGTAGGCGGCCGGCGGGGGCTTGTCGCTCTGGCCGTGGCCGCGCTGGTCGAGGGCGACCGCGCGGTGCCGCTCGGAGAGCCAGCGGGCGGTCGCCGCCCAGTGGGAGGCGCGACCCATCAGGCCATGGAGTAAGAGCACGCCGGGGCCGGCGGTTCCCGGAGCGGGGTCCGGGGGTGTGGGGTCCGGAGGTGCGGGGTCCGGGGGTTCCACGGTTTCCGGAACCTTCTTCGGAGGGTCGACGAACTCCCACGCGGCCAGGCGCACCCCGCCCGCTCCCGTCACGTCGATACGCCGTGCCATCGGCCTGGTACCCCCCAGCTCCGGCTGCCTCGTACGTCCTGCTCGATGCCGCAGACTATCGAATACACATTCGAAGATAGTGCCTCTGCGGACAACACCCCTCATTCGAGTGACACCCCTCGAGGAATGATCGCCGCCGCCCAGGGGATCTCTACTGGCGGGAGGCGGACCGCTCGGGGAAAAACGGTCCGAGGGGAATGACCCTGAGAGCTCGGGGCTCCGGGTCAGCACAGGGGAGGACAGGCCCCGGCGCCACACGGCGCCGGGGCTTCCCTCTGCTCAGCGCTTGGCGACGAACACGTGCGAGGCGACGTCCGCCTCCAGCTCGGCCGCCTCGCCGCCGCTGCCCACCAGGACACCGCCGGCCGACTCCGTCACGCTCACCACCGAGCCGGGCTGCACACCCGCCCGCCGCAGCGTGTACATCAACTGGGCGTCCGTCTGGATGGGCTCGCCGATCCGGCGGACGACGACCGTCTTGCCGTCCGCGCCCGGGTCGAGATCGGCCAGCGAGACCATGCCCTCGTCCAGGAACGGGTCGGCCCCGTCCTTCTCGCCCAGCTCCTCCAGGCCCGGGATCGGGTTGCCGTACGGCGACTCGGTCGGGTGCCGCAGCAGCTCCAGCACGCGGCGCTCCACGGCCTCGCTCATCACGTGCTCCCAGCGACACGCCTCCGCGTGCACCTGCTCCCACTCCAGGCCGATCACATCGACCAGGAGACACTCGGCCAGCCGGTGCTTGCGCATCACGCGCGTGGCCAGCCGGCGGCCCTCGTCGGTCAGCTCCAGATGCCGGTCGCTGGCCACGGACACCAGTCCGTCCCGCTCCATCCGCGCCACCGTCTGGCTCACCGTCGGCCCGCTCTGGTCCAGCCGCTCCGCGATGCGGGCGCGCATGGGGACGACGCCTTCCTCCTCCAGCTCGAGGATGGTGCGGAGATACATCTCCGTGGTGTCGATCAGTCCGGACATACGTGCCCCTCGATTACCTCTGCCGGCAGCCCGGCGCGTGCGCTGGCCCTGTCGTCAATTCTGCCGGATCCCACTGACAAGCGGGGGCCTCCGGCGGAATGGCCGTCCCGATACCCCGGCGCCGTATTGACACCGCACTGGTCCAGACCGCACGGTGATCCGCGACACAGACGCTGCGAAGGGGCACCGCATGAGCGACGGCACGCCTGCCGACCTGTTCTTCGACGCCGCCATCAACCTCCTGCACCGGGTCCGCGAGGAGGAGGCCGAGGCGATCGCCGCGGCCGGCACCCTCCTCGCCGACACCGTCGCGGCCGGCGGCCGCCTGTTCGCCTTCGGCGCCGGGCACTCCTCCCTGGCCGCCCAGGACGTCGTCTACCGCGCCGGCGGCCTCGCCCTGATGAACCTGCTCGCCGTCCCCGGCGTCGTCGGCGTCGACGTCACTCCGGCCACCCTCGGTTCCGCCCTCGAACGCGTCGACGGCCTCGCGAGCGCCGTCCTCGACAGCTCCCCGCTGCGCGCCGGCGACGCCCTCGTGATCATCTCCCTCTCCGGCCGCAACGCCCTCCCCGTCGAGATGGCCGTGAACGCCCGCGCGCTCGGCGTGAAGGTCATCGGCGTCACCTCGGTGGCGTACGCCACGGAGACGACGTCCCGGCACTCCTCCGGCACCTTCCTGAAGGACCACTGCGACCTCGTCCTCGACTCGAAGATCGCCGTGGGCGACGCCGAACTCACCCTCGACACCATCCCGGCGCCCTTCGCCCCCGCCTCCACGGTCGTCACCGCCGCCCTGATGCAGGCCGTCATGGCCACCACCGCGGCCGCCCTGGCGGACCGCGGCATCGAGCCCCCGCTGCTGCGCTCCGGAAACGTCGACGGCGGCCACGAGTGGAACGGCCGGGTGATGCGGGAGTACGGCGACCGGATCTTCTACCGCCGCTGAACCGACGGACGGCCACCACCGCCGCGAGGCCCGCATCCGGCCCTTCCCGGCCTGCTTCCGGACGCTTTCCCGGCCCCTCTTTCCGGACCGGTCCCGATCTGCTCCCGGCCCGCTCCCGGCCTACTTCCGGACCGCCTCCGCCAGATCCAGCGCCGCCGCGATCCGGACCGCCACGTCCTCCGCGTACGCCGCGTCGGACCGCTCGAAGCGGCTCCGGCCGGCCCCGCGCAGGAAGGTCACCACGCCCAGCGTCCGCCCCCGGCTGCGCAGCACCGCGCACAGCGCGTGCACCACGTCGTCCGGCCACTGCCGCTCCAGCGCCCACTCGCGCGCCCGCTCGGCCGGCACCGCCCCGGCGTCCGCGCGCACGGACCCGCCCCGCTCCACACAGCTCAGCGCCGGATGCCCCGTCTCGTACCGCACCGGCAGCCCGGCCGCCCCCGTCAGCAGACTCGGCCCCGGCGCCCCCGCGGGGGTGGCCGCGAGCCGGACCAGCCGTACGGCCGTGTCCTCCCCCTCCGCGCGCGCAGGGCCCGCCACCCGGTCGATCAACGCGTGGTCGGCGAAGCCCGCGAGGGCGAAGTCCAGGTGCACGACGGCGGCCTCCGCCGGGTCCTCGCACTCGGCGGCGGCCCGCGCCGCACGGTGCAGCTGGTTCGAACGGAACCGCAGCAGTGCCGCCTCCTGCTCACCCCGCTTGGCCTCGGTGACGTCCTGGAACAGCCAGCCGACCCCCAGCGGCACCGGCTCCTCCGCGAGCGGCGACGCCAGCCGCAGGAACCCGTTGCGCCAGCAGCGCCGCTCGTCGCCCTCGGCCGTGCGCACGGCCACCCACATCTCGGCCGGCGCGGGCGGCGCGCCCTCGGCCAGGACGTGCGTGAGCGCGGCCTCCAACTCCTCCACGCCCTGCGCGAGCAGCTCACCGAGCGGCCGGCCGAGCGCGGAGGTGCGCCCGATCCCCAGCACCCGGGCGGCGTACCCGTTCACGACGGCGGGCCGCAGATCGGCGTCCACGAGGACGACACCCCAGGCCGCGTCCTCGAACAGCGCCTCGCTCAGCGCGATCGACCGCTCCAGATCGATCTGCGCGTGCACCTCGCTGAACGCGCAGTACACCCCGGCGGGCTTCCCGTCGGGCCCACGGACGGCGGCGGACTGCGTCCGCACCAGGACCCGTCCCCCGTCCTTGGTCACCAGGGCGAACTCGTACACCTGCCGCCCGGGCGCCTGCATCGCGGACATCAGCCGCGCCTGCACCTCCTCGGCGTCGGCGCTGCGCACCGCCCACCCGGCGAAGCCGTGCCGTCCGACCGCCTCCGCGGCGGTCCAGCCCAGAATCCGCTCGGCCTCCCGGTTCCAATGAGTCACGACCCCGTCGGCATCGAAGGCGCACAGCGCCGCGTCCATGCCGTCGAGCAGAGCGGCGAGCAGATCGGAACCGCCGGACTCACCGGGGTCGTCCGGCCCCAGCTCGTCGGTGGTCCCACTCCGCCGGGAAGCACTCACCTGGACCCCCTGCAGGCTGCGTCGGCGCCCGTACGGCGCGCGGTTCGCTCACTGGCCTTCAGCTCACTGGCCCTCATTCAACTGGAACGTGACGCAGCACACATCCTGTTCCCGCAAGATTGCATCAATCAAGACCCGCCACCCAGGACCCGCCTGTCAGTGGCACCGGCTACGGTCCTGCGCCATGGGGGACACCTTCCAGACCGTCGTCGACCTGGACGCCACCGCCGCCGAGGCCCCGCGGCTCGCCACGCGCGTGCTCGACCGGCTCGTGACCGAGGGCATCGTGCTGGCCGAGCGCGCCGACCGCACCTTCGGACACCACCTGCCCGGCCCGCACTGGGACCGGGCGGTCGACCCGCTGGACGCCGACCGGCAGCCGTGCGACGGCCTGACCGTGCACATCGGCCGCACCGTCTTCCACGGCGGCCAGGACGGCCCCGAGTGGGCCCGTTGCCCCCGCTGCACGGCCACGACCCGCCTGTACACCGACGACCACGACCTGATCGACGCGTCCTGGGAGCCGTACGCCCGGGCCATCGGCCTCTGGCACACGACGGGCACGGCCGACGTCACCTGCCCCGCCTGCGCCGTCCCCGTCCCCCTGCCCGACTGGGCCTGGGCACACGACCACTTCGCCTTCGCCCACCTGGGCTTCGAGTTCTGGAACTGGCCGGAGTTCACCGACGAGTTCCCCGCGCTGATCGCCGAGACGCTGGGCGGCCACCGCACGGTGCGTGTCTGGGGCAAGTTCTGAGCCAGTGAGGCGGGCCACACCCCTATCCGGTGTCGCGCAGTACTCTTTCCCGCATGCTTCCGATGCTCGTTCGCCGCCGCCACGTGGACTACGTGCGCGTCACGAGCATGGGCTGTCGCCGTTCGGCCTGATTCAGCCCCTTTTTTCTTCCCCTTCTTACGGCATCCTGGGCGCCGCCCCCTACCCTCGGCGGCCTGCCCGTGGCCCACACACCCCTGTGGACGCACCCATGACGACGCACACCGCGGCGACGACCTCGTCGTACGACCAACTCCCCATCATCGACCTGTCGGCCGCCGAACGCGGCCCCCAGGCCCGCGCCCTGCTCCACGCCCAGTTGCACAGCGCCGCCCATGACGTCGGCTTCTTCCAGCTCGTCGGACACGGCGTGACCCCGGCCGAGACCGACGCGCTGCTCACCGCCATGCGCGCCTTCTTCGCCCTTCCCGAGGCCGACCGGCTCGCCCTGGACAACGTGGGCTCCCCGCACTTCCGCGGCTACACCCGCACCGGCGACGAGCGCACCGGCGGCTCCCGCGACTGGCGCGACCAGCTCGACATCGGCGCCGAACGCCCCGCCCACGTGCCCGGCCCCGGCGAGCCCCCGTACTGGTGGCTGCAGGGCCCCAACCAGTGGCCGGCCGCCCTGCCCGAACTGCGCTCGGCGGCCCTCGCCTGGATCGACAGGCTCAGCGCGGTCGCCGACCGCCTCCTGCACGAACTGCTGACCGCCATCGGCGCCCCGGCCGACTTCTACGACCCGATCTTCGGCGACCGTGCCCACCCGCACCTCAAGCTCGTCCGCTACCCCGGCAGCGCGGGCGACGGCACCGACCAGGGCGTCGGCGCGCACAAGGACTACGGCTTCCTCACCCTGCTCCTGCAGGACACGGTCGGCGGCCTCCAGGTCCAGCGCGAGGACGGCCTCTTCCACGACGTCCCGCCCATCGAGGGCGCCTTCGTCGTCAACCTCGGCGAGCTCCTGGAGGTGGCCACCGACGGCTACCTCGTGGCCACCAACCACCGTGTGGTGAGCCCGCCCGGAGCGACGGAACGCTTCTCCGTCCCGTTCTTCTACAACCCCCGCCTCGACGCGAGGGTCGAACCGCTCCCCTTCCCCCACGCCTCGCAGGCCCCGGGCATCACGACCGACCCGTCGAACCCTCTGTTCGCGGAGTACGGCTACAACGAACTCAAGGGCAAGCTGAGGGCGCACCCGCTGGTGGCGGAGAGGTACCACCAGAGCCTCCTGACACCGGCGTGAGCAGCCGGCCTCGAGGGGCGCGGGGCACTGCGCGAGCAGCCATCAGGCGACCGCAGCCGGCCACGCGCCCCGAGCGCCCCTCTCAGTGGGCGATGTCCGCGTACCCCTCGATGTCCTCGGGCCGCCGCGCCCCCGGCCCCACATACCGAGCGGACGGCCGCACCAGCCGCCCCGTGCGCTTCTGCTCCAGAATGTGCGCCGACCAGCCGGCAGTCCTGGCGCACGTGAACATCGACGTGAACATGTGCGCCGGCACCTGCGCGAAGTCCAGCATGATCGCGGCCCAGAACTCGACGTTGGTCGCCAGCACCCGGTCCGGCCGCCGGTTGTGCAGCTCCTCCAGCGCGGCCTTCTCCAGCGCCTCCGCGATCTCGAACCGCGGAGCGCCCAGTTCCCGCGCCGTCCGCCGCAGCACCCGCGCCCGCGGGTCCTCGGCCCGGTACACGCGGTGCCCGAACCCCATCAGCCGCTCACCGCGGTCCAGGGCCCGCTTGACGTAGGCCTCCGCGTCCCCGGTCCGCTCGATCTCCTCGATCATCCCGAGCACCCGTGAGGGCGCACCCCCGTGCAGCGGCCCGGACATCGCGCCCACCGCACCCGACAGCGCGGCGGCGACGTCCGCACCCGTGGAGGCGATGACCCGCGCGGTGAACGTGGACGCGTTCATGCCGTGCTCCGCCGCGGAGGTCCAGTACGCGTCCACGGCCGCGACGTGCTTCGGGTCCGGCTCACCCCGCCAGCGGATCATGAACCGCTCGACGACGGACTTCGCCTTGTCGATCTCCCGCTGCGGCACCATCGGCAGCCCCTGGCCGCGCGCGGACTGGGCGACGTAGGACAGCGCCATGACGGCGGCCCGCGCGAGGTCGTCCCGCGCCTGCCGCTCGTCGATGTCGAGCAGCGGTTTCAGGCCCCACACCGGGGCGAGCATCGCCAGCGCCGACTGCACGTCCACGCGGATGTCACCGGAGTGCACCGGGATCGGGAACGGCTCGGCGGGCGGCAGACCGGGGTTGAAAGCACCGTCGACCAGCAGCCCCCACACGTTCCCGAACGAGACGTGGCCGACCAGGTCCTCGATGTCGACGCCCCGGTACCGCAGGGCGCCGCCCTCCTTGTCCGGCTCGGCGATCTCCGTCTCGAACGCGACGACTCCTTCGAGCCCGGGTACGAAGTCGGACATCAGGCGGCTCCTCGTGTGTGTCGGCGGTGGTCACCTCGGTGATGCCCCGATCGGCCGGTGGTCACCCGTGGTCACCCGTACCGCAAGGGAACCAGCACGATAGCCTCCGGTGCCACACTTGGGGAGCCCGTACGACACTCAGTGCCACACCCGTTCGGCCGGGCAAGTACGGCAAGATGACCGGGTGACCGACCGCGAACCCCTCCTGGACCCCGTCCTCGACCCCGCCGCCATGCGCAAGCAGTACCGGGCCGAGGGCCTCTCCGAACAGGACCTCGCCACACACCCGATGGACCAGTTCGCCCGCTGGTTCGAGGACGCGGCACGCGCGGCCCTGCACGGCACGATCTACGAACCCAACGCGATGATCGTCTCCACGGCGGACGCGACGGGCCGCCCCAGCTCCCGCACGGTCCTGATGAAGCAGTACGACACCGACGGCTTCGTCTTCTTCACCAACTACGACTCCCGCAAGGGCCGCGACCTCGCGCAGAACCCGCACGTGTCGCTGTTGTTCCCCTGGCACCCGCTCGCCCGCCAGGTCATCGTCACCGGCACCGCCCACCGCACCGGCCGCGACGAGACCGCCGCCTACTTCCGCACCCGCCCGCACGGCTCCCAGCTCGGCGCCTGGGCCAGTGCCCAGTCGAAGGTGATCGCCTCCCGCACCGAACTGGACACCGCCTACGCCGACCTCGAGGCCCGCTACCCCGAGGACGAACAGGTGCCGGTGCCCCCGCACTGGGGCGGCTTCCGCATCGCCCCGGAGGTGATCGAGTTCTGGCAGGGCCGCGAGAACCGCCTCCACGACCGCCTGCGCTACACGGCCCGGCCCGACGGCACCTGGTCGGTGGACCGGCTCTGCCCCTGAAAACGCAGACGACCCGCGGACTGGGTTCCTCCAGGGAGGAGCCGGCCGGACGTACCGGCAGCCCGCGGGTCGGGTGACTGCGTTGGATTGGGCCGGCTGCGTGTTCTCGCACACGCTGGTCCGGCACCGCACAGAGTGTGGTGGCGGGCCGCTAGCCCGCAGCCACCTCGCGCGTCCGGGTTTCACTCATTTACCCGATCACCTCCTCTCCTACGTAGGCCACAGCCTAAGAAGCGGTCGGCGATGGCTCAACTGTTTTTCGGGGAGGCTGACCAAGAGGCTCACACGCTGGCCGCCCTGTGCGTCGGTCACCTTGTGCACGGGCTTGCCGAGCGTCTCCAGTGCCCTTGTGAGCCGGCACTGGATCGAATGCATGGCTCAGCCCAGCGACTGCCCCAGCAGCTCCGCCCACTGCGACACGACCCGTTCGCGGCGGGCGGTGTCGTCGGTGAGGAGGTTGGCCAGGCCGAGGCCGCGGGCCATGTCGAGGAAGCCCTGGACGGTTTCGCGGACGCCGGGCCGGGTCTCGTCGGCGGCGAGGAGGTCGACGGCGATGCGGTGGGTCTCGCGGCCGACGCGGGCCTCCAGTTCGGTCACGCGCGTGCGGAGCTGGTCCTCGTTGGACGCGGCGACCCACAGGTGCAGGGCGGCGCGGAAGAGGGGGCCTGTGTAGAGGTCGACGAGGGCGGCGACGACGGCGCGGCGGTCGGCGGGGCCGTCGGGGAAGAGGGCTCGCAGCGCGGTGGAGCGTTCTTCGGCGACGTACTCGACGGCGGCGGTGAAGAGGTCCTCGCGGGTGGGGAAGTGGTGCTGGGCGGCGCCCCGGGAGACGCCGGCGCGTTCGGCGACCACGGCGACCGTGGAGCCTGCCCAGCCGTGTTCGGCGAGGCAGGCCACGGCGGCTTCCAGGAGCCGTTGCCGGGTGGCCCGGCTTCGGTCCTGTTTGGGCAGGCGGTCGCGTTCCGCCGTCGTGCTCACGTGTTCACACCACCCATGCCGCGTCCCGTCTTTCCAGGAAGGCCGTCATCCCCTCCCGGGCCTGCTCGGAGGAGAACAGCCGGGCCGACAGCTCGGTCAGGTCGGCCGCGTCCCGGTCGAATGTCTCCAGCACCCTAGCCGTGAGCAGCCGTTTCGTCTCGGCCAGGGCCTGGGGGGAGGAGCGGCGCAGGCCGTCGAGGACGGGGGCGAGGGCTTCGTCGACGTCGTCGGCGGTCGTCGTCAGCAGGCCCAGGCGTACGGCCTCCGCCGGGTCGAAGCGTTCGCCGGTGAGGTAGTAGCGGGCCAGCGCGCGTGGGTCGGTGCGGGGGATCACCGGCAGGGAGATCACCGCGGGGGCGACGCCGATGCGGACCTCGGTGAAGGCGAAGGTGGCCGTGCCGGCGGCGGCTGCCAGGTCGCAGGCGGCGAGGAGGCCGAGTCCCCCGGCGCGGGCGTGGCCGGTGACGCGGGCGACGACCGGTTTGGGGAGTTCGACGATCTGCCGGAGGAGGCCGGTCAGTGCGTCGGGGTGGGGCGGGTCGCGCAGGTCGGCGCCGGCGCTGAAGGTGGTGCCGGTGTGGGTGAGGACGACGGCGCGGACGTCGGGGTCCTTGCCGCAGTCGGTGAGGGCCTCGGCGAGGGCGGTGACGAGGCCGGCGGAGAGGGCGTTGCGGGTGTCGGTGGCGTCGAGGCTGAGGGTTTCGACGCCGCGCGTGCGTGTACGGCTGATCGGTGCGGTCATGCGCGCTCCCTGAGTTCCCTGCGCAGGATCTTGCCGGAGGCGGCGCGGGGGACGGTGTCGAGGAAGGTGACGTGGCGGATGCGTTTGTAGGGGGCGACGCGTTCGGCGACGTAGAGCATGATCTCGTTCTCGGTCAGGTCGTCGGCGCCGGTGGGGCGGGGGACGACGAAGGCGTGCGGGATCTCGTTGCCGTCGTCGTCGCGGGTGCCGATGACGGCGGCGTCGGCGATGCCGGGGTGGGTGAGGAGGAGGGCCTCCAGTTCGGCGGGTGCCACCTGGAAGCCCTTGTACTTGATGAGTTCCTTGACCCGGTCGACGACGAAGAGCCAGCCGTCGGGATCGACGTGTCCGACGTCTCCGGTGTGCAGCCAGCCGTCGGGGTCGATCATGTCGGCGGTGGCGTCGGGGCGGCCGAGGTAGCCCTTCATCACCTGGGGACCGCGGATGAGGATCTCGCCGGGTTCGCCGGTGCCGAGGTCCTTGCCGGGGTCGTCGAGGGAGACGATCCGCATCTCGGTGCCGGCGACGAGCTTGCCGACGGTGCCGGCGGGTGCCTGGTGGAGGCGGTCGAGGGGGACCACGTGGGTGCCGGGGGACAGCTCCGTCATGCCGTAGGCCTGGCCGATCGGGGGCAGGCCGAGGCGTTCGGAGCAGGCCTGGGAGAGCTGGGCGTCGAGGGGGGCGGCGGCGCTGAGGACGTATTTCAGGGACGACAGGTCGTAGCGCGTGACCGCGGGGTGCTTGGCGAGGGCGAGGACGATCGGCGGCGCGACGTAGAGGCCGGTGATGCGGTGGGTCTCGATCGCGGCGAGGAAGGTCTCCAGGTCGAAGCGGGGCAGGACGACGACCGTGGCGCCCTTGCGGAGGGGGGCGTTCATCAGGGCGGTGAGGCCGTAGATGTGGAAGAACGGCAGGACGGCGAGGATGCGGTCACCGGGTCCGGCCGGTACGGCGGGCTCCAGCTGGGCGAGGTTGGTGGCGATCTGGCGGTGGGTGAGCATGACGCCCTTGGGGACGCCGGTGGTGCCGGAGGAGTACGGCAGGGCGGCGATGTCCTCGGCGGGGTCGATGCCGACGCGGGGCTCGGGGGCGGCGGAGCCGAGCATGTCGATGAGCGAGCGATGTCCGGGTGCGCTGTCGCAGACGAATATCTCCCGTGTGCCACCCGCGAGTTCGGCGGCGCGGCGGGCGGTCCGAAGCAGCGGGGAGACGGTGACGATCCAGCGGGCGGCGCTGTCGCGGAGCTGTTTGGCGAACTCCTCGGGGGTGGCGAGCGGGTGCACCGTGGTGACGGCGGCACCCGCGCGCGTGGCTGCGTAGAAGGCGGTCGGGAAGGCGATGGTGTTGGGGCTGTGCAGGGCGAGGACGTCGCCCTTGCGGACGCCGGCCTCGGCGAACGCGGCCGCGAGGCGCCGGTGGAACCGGTCCACCTGCTCGTACGTGAGGGTGGTGCCGTCCGTGCCGTCGATGAGCGCGGGCTGCTCGCCGAAGTCGGCGGCCCGGCCGAGGACGGCCTCGTGGATGGGGAGTGCTACGGGCGGGACGTCTGCGTACTCGCTGCGGAACACGGTTCCTCCAGTGCGGTCGCTAGTACGACTTGGGCAGGCCCAGGGTCTGGTGGGAGACGTAGTTCAGAATCATCTCCCGGCTCACCGGAGCAATACGAGCCACGCGCGCGGCCGTTATCAACGAGGCGAGTCCGAATTCGCGGGTGAGTCCGTTGCCGCCGAGGGTGTGCACGGCCTGGTCGACGGCCTTCACGCAGGCCTCTCCGGCCGCGTACTTGGCCATGTTGGCGGCCTCGCCCGCGCCGATGTCGTCACCGGCGTCGTAGAGACGGGCGGCTTTCTGCATCATCAGGCGGGCCAGCTCCAGGTCGATGTGCGCCTGGGCGAGGGGGTGGGCGATGGCCTGGTGGGCGCCGATGGGGGTCTTCCAGACGGTGCGGTCGCGGGCGTACTCGATCGCCTTGGCCAGGGCGTACCGGCCCATGCCGATCGCGAACGCGGCCGTCATGATCCGTTCGGGGTTCAGTCCGGCGAAGAGCTGCAGCAGGCCGGCGTCCTCTCCCCCACTGCCGAAAGCGTGGGAGGGGCCCCCACCGACGAGCGCGTCGGCGGGCAGCCGTACGTCGTCGAGGACCAGTTCGAACTGCTTCTCGGCGGCGCTGAGTTCCATGTCGATGGGGTGTTTCTGGAAGCCCTCGGCGTCCGTCGGGACGATGAACAGGCAGGGCTTGAGGCGTCCGGTGCGGGCGTCCTCGGTGCGGCCGACGATGAGGACCGCGTCGGCCATGTCGACGCCGGAGATGAAGACCTTCCGGCCGGTGAGGAGCCAGTCGGCGCCGTCGCGGCGGGCGGTGGTGGTGATGCGGTGGGAGTTGGAGCCGGCGTCGGGTTCGGTGATGCCGAAGGCCATCAGGCGGGTGCCGTCGGCGAGTCCGGGGAGCCAGGCCCGCTTCTGCGCCTCGGTGCCGAAGCGGGAGATCACGGTGCCGCAGATGGCGGGTGAGACCACGAGCATGAGAAGGGGGGAACCCGCGGCGCCCAGCTCCTCGAGCACGATGGAGAGTTCGGTGATGCCGCCGCCACCGCCCCCGTGCTCCTCGGGGAGGTTGACGCCCAGGTAGCCGAGTTTGCCGGCCTCGGACCAGAGTTCGGTGAGGGGTTTGCCCGCGGCGACGGTGCGGACGAGGTAGTCGCGGCCGTACCGCTTGCCGAGGGCGGCGACTGCCGAGCGGAGGGCTTTGTGCTCTTCGGTTTCGACGACGGGAGACATGCGGCTCCTAAGAAGAGGTTTCCTGCACCACGGCGAGCAAAGTCCCTGGTTCCACCTGCTGACCGGTGGTGGCGTGCAGGGCGGTCAGCGTTCCGGTGACCGGTGCCGTGATCTGGTGCTGCATCTTCATCGCCTCCAGCCAGATCAGGGGCCGGCCTGCTTCGACGGCCGCCCCTTCCGTGAGGCCTTCGGCGACGCGTACGACCGTTCCCGGCATCGGGGCGAGCAGGGAACCCGGGGCGAGCTGTGCGGTCGGGTCGGGGAAACGGGGCAGGGCGGTGAGGCGGGTGGCGTTGACGTACACCTCGTCGCCGTACCGTGCGACCTCGAAGGTCCGCTGCACTCCGTCGGCTTCGAGGACGACTGTCCGGGCGTCGGCGTGCACGACCCGTACCCCGTCGGCGGTGAGGCCCTGCCGGGTGTGCCGGTAGCGGACCTCGTGCTCCTCGCCCGCCATGGCGTACCGCTTGACCTGCGGCTGTGCGGGGACGTTGCGCCAGCCGCCGAAGCGGGAGCGGCCGTGGGCGTCGGCGAGGGCGGCGGCCAGCGGGGCGTGCGGGTCGGCGTCCGGGGCGGTCAGTTCGGGCAGGTGGCGGTCGTAGAAGCCGGTGTCCGCGCGGGCCGCCGTGAACTCCTCGTGCCGCAGTGAGCGGACGAGCAGGTCGCGGTTGGTGACCGGGCCGTGGATCGCGGCCCGCTCCAGGGCCCCGGCGAGCTTGCGGATCGCCTCCGCGCGCGTGGGCGCGTGGGCGACGACCTTGGCGAGCATCGGGTCGTAGTGGACGCCGATGGGGTCGCCGTCGGTGTAGCCGGTGTCGAGGCGGACGCCGGCCGGTACGGCGAGGTGGTGCAGGGTGCCGGTCTGCGGGGCCCAGTCGTGCGCGGGGTCCTCGGCGTAGAGGCGGGCCTCGATCGCGTGGCCGCGCGCGGGGGGCGGGGTGATGTCCAGGGCGTGGCCCTCGGCGACGCGGATCTGCTCGGCGACCAGGTCGAGGCCGAACACCTCCTCCGTCACCGGGTGTTCCACCTGCAGGCGGGTGTTCATCTCCAGGAAGTGGGCGCGGCCGTCGGCGACGAGGAACTCGACGGTGCCTGCGCCGACGTAGGAGACGGCGCGTGCGGCCCGTACGGCCAGGGTGTGCAGTTCCTCGATAAGGGCGTCGGGCAGGGCCGGTGCCGGGGCTTCCTCGATCACCTTCTGGTGGCGGCGCTGCAGGGAGCAGTCGCGGGTGCCGAGCGGCCAGACGGTGCCGTGGGTGTCGGCGAGGATCTGCACCTCGACGTGGCGGCCGTGTTCGAGGTAGGGCTCCACGAAGACCTCGCCGTCGCCGAAGGCGCTCGCGGCCTCGGTGCGCGCGGCCTCCAGCGCGGCCCGCAGCTCCCGCAGGTGGCGCACGATCCGCATGCCACGTCCGCCGCCGCCCGCGGCGGCCTTCACCAGCACCGGCAGGTCGGCGTCGGTGAGGGCGGCCTCGTCGAGGGGGCGCAGGCCCATCAGCCGCTTCGCCCGTGTCTTGGACGCCATGGCCTCGATGGCGTCCGGGGGCGGGCCGATCCAGGTGAGACCGGCGTCGAGGACGGCGCGGGCGAAGCCGGGGTTCTCGGAGAGGAAGCCGTAGCCGGGGTGCACGGCGTCGGCGCCGGCGGCCAGGGCCGCTTTCACGATCAGGTCGCCGCGCAGATAGGTGTCGGCGGGTGCGGCTCCCGGCAGCCGTACGGTCGTGTCGGCCACGCGCGTGTGCAGCGCGCCGGCGTCGGCGTCCGAGTGCACGGCGACCGTGCGGATGCCGAGAGCCGTGCAGGTGCGGAAGATCCGGCAGGCGATCTCGCCGCGGTTGGCGACGAGCACAGTGGAAATCACGTGGTCCCTCACATCCGGAAGACGCCGAAGCCGCCGCGCGCGCCCTCGTAGGGCGCGGTGTGCAGCGCGGACAGGCACAGGCCGAGGACGGTGCGGGTGTCGCGCGGGTCGATGACTCCGTCGTCGTACAGCCGCCCGGACAGGAACATCGGCAGCGACTCGGCCTCGATCTGCTGCTCCACCATGGCGCGCAGGGCGGCGTCGGCGTCCTCGTCGTACGGCTGCCCCTTCGCCGCGGCCGACTGGCGGGCGACGATCGACAGCACGCCGGCGAGCTGCTGCGGGCCCATGACGGCGGACTTGGCGCTGGGCCAGGCGAAAAGGAACCGCGGGTCGTAGGCGCGCCCGCACATGCCGTAGTGCCCGGCGCCGTACGACGCCCCCATGAGCACGGACAGGTGGGGCACGCGGCTGTTGCTGACCGCGTTGATCATCATCGCGCCGTGTTTGATGATGCCGCCCTGTTCGTACTCCTTGCCGACCATGTAGCCGGTGGTGTTGTGCAGGAACAGCAGCGGGATGTCGCGCTGGTTGGCGAGCTGGATGAACTGGGCGGCCTTCTGCGACTCGGCGCTGAACAGGACGCCCTGGGCGTTGGCGAGGATGCCGACCGGGTAGCCGTGCAGGGCGGCCCAGCCGGTGACCAGGCTCGTGCCGTACAGCGGTTTGAACTCGTCGAAGTCGGAGGCGTCGACGATCCGGGCGATCACCTCGCGGGGGTCGAAGGGGACCTTCAGGTCGCCGGGAACGATCCCGAGAAGCTCCTCGTTGTCGTATTTGGGTGGTTCGGCGACGGGGGGATCGGGGTGGGCCTTGCGGTGGTTGAGCCGGGCGACGACCCGGCGCGCCTGGCGGAGCGCGTCCTGTTCGTCGACGGCGAAGTAGTCGGCGAGACCGGACACGCGCGCGTGCATCTCGGCGCCGCCCAGGGACTCGTCGTCGCTCTCCTCGCCGGTGGCCATCTTCACCAGGGGCGGGCCGCCGAGGAACACCTTCGCGCGTTCCTTGACCATGATCACGTGATCGGACATGCCGGGGATGTAGGCGCCGCCGGCGGTGGAGTTGCCGAAGACGACGGCGACGGTCGGGATGCCGGCGGCCGAGAGCCGGGTGAGGTCGCGGAAGACGGCTCCGCCCGGGATGAAGATCTCCTTCTGGGAGGGCAGGTCGGCACCGCCGGACTCGACCAGGCTGATGCAGGGCAGCCGGTTGGCGAGGGCGATGTCGTTGGCACGCAGGGCCTTCTTCAGGCTCCAGGGGTTGCTGGCTCCGCCGCGAACGGTCGGGTCGTTGGCGGTGATCAGGCACTCCACGCCGGCGACGACCCCGATGCCGGTCACCAGGGAGGCGCCGACCGGGTACTCGCTGCCCCAGGCGGCGAGCGGGGACAGCTCCAGGAAGGGCGTGTCCGGGTCGAGGAGCAGCTCGATCCGCTCCCGCGCGAGCAGCTTGCCGCGCCCCCGGTGCCGGGCGACGTACTTGTCGCCGCCGCCCGCGAGCGCCTTGGCGTGCTCGGCGTCCAGGTCGGCGAGCTTGGCGAGCATGGCCTCGCGGTGGGCCCGGTAGTCGGGGCCGTGGGTGTCCAGGGCCGTCTCGAGCACGGTCACAGCAGGGCCTCCGGTATGTCCAGGTGGCGGGAGCGCAGCCATTCGCCGAGGGCCTTGGCCTGCGGGTCGAAGCGGGCCTGCGCGGCGACGCCGGCGCCGAGGATGCCGTCGACGACGAAGTTGAGCGCGCGTAGATTCGGCAGCAGGTGCCGGGTGACGGGCAGGTCCCGGCTCTCCGGGATCAGTTCGCGGAACCGGTCGGCGGTCAGTTCGTGGGCGAGCCACCGCCAGGCCTCCTTCGACCGTGCCCACACGCCCACGTTGGCGCTGCCGCCCTTGTCCCCGCTGCGGGCCCCGGCGACGAGACCGAGCGGGGCACGCCGGGTGGGTCCGACGGGCAGCGGCCGGGGCAGCGGCGGTTGCGGTACGGCGTGCAGAGGGCGGGTGTCCTGGGGCGGCGGCACCGGGACACGGCGTCCGTCGGGCAGGACGGCCGTGTGCCCGACGGCGTCCTGGGGTACGGCCTCGTCCTCGAAGACGCCGTAGGGGGCGCCCTTTCCGGGCGGGGCGAGCACATGGAAGCCGGGGTAGCTGGCGAGTGCCAGCTCGATGGCGGCCCCGCTCAGTGCCCGGCCGACGACCCGCTGGTCCGGGTCCCGGACGACGAGCCGGAGCAGGGCGCTCGCGGTCTCCTCGGTGGCGGCGTCGGCGCGGTCGGTGCGGACCAGGTCCCAGCGGATCTCGGCGGGCGGTGACTCGGTGAGCGCGTCGGCGAGCTGTGCGCGCACCAGATCCGCCTTGGCCTCGATGTCGAGTCCGGTGAGGACGAAGACGACCTCGTTGCGGAAGCCGCCGAGCCGATTGAGCCCGACCTTGAGCGTGGGCGGTGGTGCCTCGCCGCGCACGCCCTCGATCCGCACCCGGTCAGGACCGTCCTGGCTCAGCAGTACGGTGTCCAGCCGGGCGGTGACGTCGGGCCCGGCGTACCGGCCGCCGCCCGTCTCGTACAACAGCTGGGCGGTGACGGTGCCGGTGTCCACCAGGCCGCCGGTACCGGGGTGTTTGGTGATGACGCTGCTGCCGTCGGAGTGGATCTCGGCGAGCGGGAAGCCGGGCCGGCGGACGTCCGCCTCCCGGAAGAAGGCGTAGTTCCCGCCGGTGGCCTGCGTGCCGCACTCCAGCACATGCCCGGCGACGACTGCGCCCGCGAGCCGGTCGTACTCCCCCGGCTGCCAGCCGAAGTGGGCGGCGGCGGGCCCGGTGACGAGCGCGGCGTCCGTGACCCGCCCGGTGACGACCACGTCCGCGCCGGCCCGCAGGCACTCCGCGATGCCGAAGCCGCCGAGGTAGGCGTGGGCGGCGAGGGTGCCGGGGTGGTCGGCAGTGAGGTCGTCGCCCTCGACGTGCGCGACCCGGACGGGCAGTCCGAGCCGGTCGGCCAACTCCCGTACCGCCTCGGCGAGTCCGGCAGGGTTGAGGCCGCCCGCGTTGGCGACGATCCGCACCCCGCGCTCCTGGGCGAGGCCGAGGCAGTCCTCCAACTGGCGCAGGAAGGTACGGGCGTACCCGGCGGAGGGGTCCTTCAGCCGGTCGCGGGCCAGGATGAGCATGGTGAGTTCGGCGAGGTAGTCGCCGGTGAGGACGTCGATCTCACCGCCGGTGAGCATCTCGCGCAGGGCGTCCGCGCGGTCGCCGTAGAAGCCGGAGAAGTTGCCGATGCGCAGGGCGTTCACCGCTCGTCCCCCTGCGGCGGGCGACCGGTTCCGGGCGGGCCCGCGAAGGCCTGGGCGATGTCCAGCCAGCGGTCGGCGTCCGGGCCCGCCGCGGTCAGGGCGAGGTCGGCGCGGTGGGCGCGCTGGGTGACGAGGAGACAGAAGTCGAGGGCGGGACCGGTGACGCGCTGCGTGGCGTCTTCGGGGCCGTGGACCCACGACTCGCCGGAGGGAGCGCGGAGTTCGATGCGGAACTCCTCGCCGGGCGGGGTGAGTCCGTGGACGGTGTAGGCGAAGTCGCGTGTCCGCACGCCGAGCCGCGCCACATGGCGGAGCCGGTCGGTGGGTGGGCGGACCACACCCAGGGCGTCGGCGATGTCCAGCCCGTGGGCCCAGGTCTCCATGAGACGCGCCGTGGCCATGGAGGCGGCCGACATCGGCGGGCCGTACCAGGGGAACCGGGAGCCGGGCGGGGCGGCGCGCAGCGCCCGGTCGAGCGCGTCGCGTCCCGCGCGCCACCCTGCCAGCAGCTCGGCGGGCGGGAGCCGGGCGCCGTCCTCCGCGCCCTGGTCCACGAACGAGTCGGGAGCGGCGAGCGCCTTCTCGACCAGCGCGTGGAAGGCGTCGGGGTCGGTGACGGCGAGCAGGGCCGAGCGGTCGGTCCAGGCGAGGTGGGCGATCTGGTGGGCGACGGTCCAGCCGGGGGCGGGGGTGGCGAGTGTCCACTGCTCCGGTGCCGACTCGGCGACGAGTCGCTCCAGTTCGTCGCTCTCGGCACGCAGGTCGTCGATGACGGGCGTCGGGTCGGCCATGGGGGGAGCATGGCAGCGGAGCCAGAAACAATCAAGCGTGCTTGCATGAATTTATGGGCCGCGAGGAGGCGGGACTTGGGCGTGCCGCGGCGGGCGGGACCCAGGCGGGCCGGGGTCCCGCCGGAAGCGGGCTCAGACCGCTTCCACCGGTGGGTACACCGGCTCCCAGCGGGCCGCGCGCACCGCCGCCTCGATGTCGTCCGGGACGGCCCTGGCGACCCCGGCCTCGACGGCCGCCCGCGCCACGGCCACGGCGACCGCCTCCGAAGTGCCGCGCAGGTCGCGGATCGGCGGGAGGACCGGGGCGCCCAGCCGGGCGACGTCCGAGTCGTCGGTCCGGCGGGCCACCGCGTCCGCCGCCGCGCGCAGCATGCCGTCGGTGACCCGGGAGGCACGCACGACAATCGCGCCGAGGCCGAGCCCGGGGAAGACCAGGGCGTTGTTGGCCTGGCCGATCTCGTACGTCGTCCCGTCCCGCTCGACCGGGACGAAGGGGCTGCCGGTGGCGACCAGGGCCCGGCCGTCGGTCCAGTCGAGCAGGTCGCCGGGGGTGGCCTCGGCCAGGTCGGTGGGGTTGGACATGGGCAGGATGATCGGGCGTTCGGTGTGCCCTGCCAGCTCGCGGACGATGTCCTCGGTGAAGGCGCCGCTCTGGCCGGAGGTGCCGATGAGGACGGTCGGGCGGACCCGCCGGACCACCTCGTCCAGGGGGATGCCGGGCAGGCTGTGGTCGCGCCGCCAGCCGTCGGTGTCGTCGGCGGGGCGGGCGTAGGGCTGCTGGAAGTCGCGGAGCTTGTCACCCTGGTCGGTGGTGAGCAGGCCGTACCGGTCGACGCACCAGAACCGCGCGGTGGCCTCGGCCTCGGACAGCCCCTCGGCCACCAGGGCGTCGCGCAGCTGGTCGGCGACGCCGATGCCCGCCGTACCGGCGCCGAAGACCACGATCCGGTGCTCGGGCAGGGGCACCCCGGCGGCCCGCACACCGGACAGGACGGCGGCGAGGTTGACGGCACCCGTGCCCTGGATGTCGTCGTTGAAGGTGCACACCTGGTCGCGGTAGCGGTCGAGGATGCGGCGGGCGTTGGCGGTGCCGAAGTCCTCCCAGTGCAGCAGGGCGCCCGGGAAGAGCTTGGTCGCGGTGGTGACGTAGGCGTCGATGAAGGCGTCGTAGGTGGCGCGGTCGGCGCGGGGGTGCCGGTTGCCCAGGTAGAGCGGGTTGTCGAGGAGGTCCTGGCGGTTGGTGCCCACGTCGAGCATCACGGGCAGGGTGCGGCGCGGGTCGATGCCGGCGGCGGCCGTGTAGACGGCGAGCTTGCCGACGGCGATGTCGATGCCGCCGACGCCCCAGTCGCCGATGCCGAGGATGCCCTCGCCGTCGGTGGCCACGATCAGGTCGACGTCGTCGGCGCCGAGGCCGCTCGCGCGCAGCGAGCGCTCGATGTCGTCGGAGGCGTCCACGGAGAGGTAGACGCCGCGTGGGCGGCGGTACTCGTTGCTGTAACGGCGGATGGCCGTGCCCACGGTGGGGGTGTAGACGATGGGGAGCATCTCTTCGAGGTGGTCGCCGACGAGCCGGTAGAACAGCGTCTCGTTGCGGTCGTGCAGGGCGGCCAGATTGACGTTCTTCGCCAGGTCGCTGGGCTGCTCCCGGTACTGCGCATAGGCGCGCTCCACCTGTTCGTCCTGCGTGAGCACATGGGGCGGGACCAGGCCGACCAGGTCCAGGGCCCGGCGTTCGTGCTCGGTGAAGGCGGTACCGCGGTTGATCCGGGGGTCGGCGAGGACGGCGCGGCCGCGTGCGGTGATCTTCAGGGGACGGGGGGTGGTGGCCCTGTCGTGCGCGTCGGTCATGAGATCCGCCCTCCGTCCGGCTTCGTCCCACTCGTCCGCCCCCTTCAGGAGTGTGACGGAGGCGGTGGGGATCCGCAGGGCGGAGCGTCGGTCGGGGCCCGGGCGTCTTCGTCCGCGCTCAGCGGTCCGGCGTGACCTCGCGGGGCCTGCCGCGGCCCACCTGGGTGCGGATCGCGCCGATGCTGGCGGCGATGACCAGGGCGATCGCGGCTGCCTCCGCGGCGGACAGGGACTGGCCGAGGATCAGGAAGCCGGCCGTGGCCGCGATGGCCGGCTCCAGGCTCATCAGGACGGCGAAGGTGGAGGCCGGCAGGCGGCGCAGGGCCAGGAGTTCGAGGGTGTAGGGCAGGACCGAGGAGAGCAGGGCCACCGCCGAGCCGAGGGCGACGGTGGTGGGGTCGAGCAGGCGGGTGCCGGCCGAGGCGATGCCGATGGGGAGGAAGAGGAGGGCGGCCACGGCCATGGCGAGCGCCAGGCCGTCCGCCTGCGGGAAGCGGCGGCCGGTACGGGCACTGAAGACGATGTACGCCGCCCACATGGCGCCGGCCCCCAGCGCGAAGGCGACACCTGTGACGTCGAGGTCGCCGAAGCCCCCACGGCCGAGCAGGAAGACACCGAGCAGGGCCAGGCCCGCCCACAGCACGTTGATGGCGCGCCGGGACGCCAGGACGGACAGGGTCAGCGGCCCGAGCACCTCGAGGGTGACGGCCGGGCCCAGCGGGATACGGGCGACCGCCTCGTAGAAGAGGCCGTTCATCGCGCCCATGGCGATGCCGAACACGAGCACCGTGCCCCAGTCGGTGCGCGAGTGGCCGCGCAGCCGGGGGCGGCACACCAGCAGGAGGACGGTCGCCGCCGCCAGCAGGCGCAGGGCGACCACGCCCGCCGCACCGGCCCTCGGCATCAGGGTCACCGCCAGGGCGCCGCCGAACTGCACCGAGATCCCGCCGGCCAGCACCAGCCCGACGGGCCCGAGCGAGCCGAGGCGGCGCGGAGCTCCCACGGGAGTGACCGAGGTCGGCGTGGCGGTGCTGGGCGTGGCGGTCACGGGCGTTCCAGGTTCTTGATCGAGTTCGTCCATCGCGATGTACTACCGAGTCCAGGGTAATGGACTTCGACAGGTGTGTGAACCCTCTTAGGAACTGTCCCGGATGCTGGAACCGGACACCCGGCCCTGCCCTCACCCACCAGGCCGGACCTCCCCCTCACGGGAACTCGCCACGGGACTCGTCAGGGAACTCGACAGGGAACAGGGGGCGGCCGTCGGGGAGGCACGACGGCACGTGTCCGTACGGCTGCTGGTACACCGCGTACCCCTGCCCGTACACGTCGACCGGGGGGTACGCCTGGGCCTGGGCGGGAGCCGGGATCTCCTCCTCCCACAGCGGCATGCGCAGCTCGCCGGTGTCCGTCACCGCGTTGTTCTGCGAGCGGTGCAGTCGTGCGTACGCCCCGCCCCGGGCGAGCAGTTCCTCGTGCCGGCCGGACTCGACGATCCGGCCCCCGCCCACGACGAGGATGCGGTCGGCGTCGGGGGCGAGGTTGAGATCGTGCGTGATCATGATCGTCGTACGGCCCGTCATCAGCCGGCGCAGCGGTGTGACCACCCGGCGGGCGGCCATCGCGTCCAGGCCGGTGGTCGGCTCGTCGAGGACCAGGACCGGGGTGTCGCGCAGGATGGCGCGGGCGATGGCCAGGCGCTGGAGCTGGCCGCCGGACAGCCGGGCCGAGTTGGGGTCGACCCGGGTGTCGTAGCCGTCGGGGAGCCGGACGATGAAGTCGTGCGCGTCGGCCGCCCGGGCCGCCTCCTCGATCGCCTGGTCGCTCGCGCCGGGCCGGCCGCACGCGATGTTGGCGCGGACGGTGTCGTGCAGGACGAGGGTCTGCTGCGGCAGCAGGGTGACGTACTCACGGAGACGGGCGAGCGGGAAGTCGCGCAGCGGCACGCCGTCCAGGAGGACGTCGCCCGCGTCCGGGTCGTAGAAGCGCAGCAGCAGCTTGGCGACCGTGGACTTGCCCGCGCCGCTCGGGCCGGTGACGATCACCAGCTCGCCGGGACTGACCGTGAACGAGAGGTCTTCCAGCGCGGTCCTGTCCGCGCCCGGGTAGCGGAAGGCGACGCCCCGGACCTCCACGGCGCCGTCGGGGCGGCCGGTCTCCGTGCCCCGGCGGGGGTCGGTGACCGACGGCCGGACGTCCAGGATCTCCATGAGCCGCTCGGCGCCCGCCGTGGCCGCGGTGACCGTGAGACCCAGCTGGGCGAGGCCGCGCACCGGCGGGTAGAGGTAGCCGAGGAAGGCGGCGAAGGCGAGGAGCCGGCCGAGGGTCATCCGGCCGGTGGATATCTCCCAGGCGCCGATGCCGATCACCGCGAGCACGCAGACCGTCTCGATGACCTGCACGAGCTGCTCGTAGGCCTCGTTCAGGCGGGCGGAGCGGACGGAGGCGCGGAACCAGGCCGTCGCCTCCACGTGCAGTCGCCGGCGCTCGGCGTCCCGGCGGCCGTAGGCCTGGGTCAGGACGATGTTGCCGAGGGACTCCTCCACCACGGAGGTGATCGCGCCGTCGGCGACCCGGCCCTCGCGGGAGACGTCCTTGATGGAACCGGAGAAGCGGCGGGCCGCCAGCCAGAACAGAGGGGCGAGTACGAAGGTCGCGGCGGCCAGGTCCCAGCGCAGCCAGAACGCGGCAGCGGCGTAGAAGAGGGCGGAGAAGGCGGCCGAGGCGGCGCCGACCAGTCCCGAGACGACCATCGTCTCGATCGCCTCGACGTCACTGGTCAGCCGGGACAGCAGATCGCCCTGCCGGTGCCGCTGGAAGAAGTGCGGCGGCAGCTGCTGCACATGGTCGAAGACGTGCTCGCGCAGGCGCATCACGAACCGCTCGGTGGCCCAGGCGGCCAGCGAGTTGCCCGCGTAGCCGACGGCGGCACCGAGCACCGCGACACCCAGCCACTTCGCCGCCGGGGCCCAGAAGGCGGCCGGCGAACCCTTCTCCAGGGCGTGGTCGGTGAGATCGCTGAACAGCAGGATGGCCTCGGTCTCGGCGAGCGCGGCCAGCACCGTGCACAGCCAGACCAGCAGCAGCCAGCGGCGCAGTCCCCGGGTCAGCGGCCAGAAACGCCGGAACGCGGTGCGCGCCGGAATGTTCGGGGCGTCCTCGTATTCGACCTCCTCGGCCTCTTCCTCACCCTCGTCGAATTCCATGCGCATTCCCTCCGCTTTCCGTCACATGTCGCCGGCTTTTCGCTCCGGGAAAAGAGAAAGGGAGGCCGACGGTGCACCATCGGCCTCCTTCACTTCACGGCTCGCTCAGCCGGTTCAGCGGTCCTGGCCGGGCAGCGGCTTGGGGAGCGGCTTCGGCGCGTGCTTCTTCCTGGGCTTCGCCGGGGGCGGGGGCGGCAGCTGCTTCTTCGGCTTCGGGGGCAGCGGGGCGAGCTTCTTGAGGCTCATTCCGACTCCTTGGGTCGCACTGTATGTGTGATGCCGAATTCCGCGTCCGGAACCCGACATCCAAAAAGCTACACACCGACCAGCAGCCGGAACGGTAAAATCGGCAAAGGTCCGCTGTGAATACCTGGGCGGTTCCTGAGAGACCCGCACGAAGCTGAGAATTCCCTTATGAAGCTGAGAGTCTCCTTACCGATCCCGGCCGTTCCCCCTCATGCGTCCCGGCCGTCCTTGGGCCCCCAGGCCGCCAGGACCTCCGTGTCCGTCGCGCGGGCGTGCAGGAAGTAGTCGGACCACGCCGCGATGTCCGGGTAGGCGCACTCCCGGAGCAGCCGGCCCCGCGCCGCCGGTATGTCGTACGGCGTCACCCGCAGGTCGGTTCCGGGGCCGAGGAGGCACCAGTGGGCGCCCGGGCGGCCGTAGGGCATGCCGACGCTGCCGGGGTTGACCACCAGGCGGCCGTGGGCGAGGCGGACGTAGGGCATGTGGGTGTGGCCGCAGACGACGGTGCCGATGGACGGGTCGAGGCCGGTGAGGACCTCCGCCCAGCGGTCGGGGCGGGAGTCCACCAGCACCAGTTCCTCGTCGTCGCGCGGGGTGGCGTGGCAGAACAGCACCGTGCCGAGGCCGCGGACGCGCAGGGTGAGCGTCGGGGGCAGCGCGGCGAGGAAGTCGACCTGCTCCGCACGGAGCGCCCGCGCGGCGAACGGGCCGATGGGGTCGGGGATCTCCGTGCGCTCCCCGCGCCGGTACTCCACCAGCTCCCGGTCGGCGTTCCCGGCGAGCCACAGCACCCGGTCGCCCTGTGCGCGCAGCGCGTCCAGCACCTCGGCCGGCTGCGGGCCCGCCGCGATGTCCCCGGTGAGGACGATCCGGTCGGCGGCGGCCACCTCGGGCTCCGCCAGTACCGCCTCCAGGGCGGGCAGCACACCGTGGATGTCGGAGAGGACCGCCAGGCGCTCGTGTTCCTCGGTCACTTCGTCTCCCCCGGCCGCTGTTCCCCCGCTGCCGACCGGTCCAGTGCCTCCGCGAGCACCTCCGCCAGGTGCCGGCCCCGCACCCCGGCCAGCTGCTCCAGCTGGGTCCGGCAGGAGAAGCCGTCCGCCAGGACCAGCGTGCCCTCGGGGGCCTCCCGCACCGCCGGCAGGAGCTGTTCCTCCGCGCAGGCCCGGGACACCTCGAAGTGGCCCTGTTCGAAACCGAAGTTGCCCGCGAGACCGCAGCACCCTCCGCTCAACTCGCCGGTCAGGCCCGCCGACTCCCGCAGTCGGCGGTCGGCGCTGTCACCGAGCACCGCGTGCTGGTGGCAGTGGGTCTGGCCGGTGACCGGGCGGTCGACGGTGGGCGGCGACCAGTGCGGGGCGTGCCGCTCCAGGGCCTCGGCGAAGGTGAGCACGGATGAGGCCAGCCGGGCGGCACGCGGGTCCTCCGGCAGGAGTTCGGGAAGGTCGGAGCGGAGGGCCGCGGCACAGCTCGGCTCCAGGACGACCACCGGCACCCCGGCCCGCAGCACCGGCTCCATCAGGTCCAGGGTGCGGCGCAGTACCGCGCGGGCGCGGTCCAGTTGACCGGTGGAGACATAGGTCAGGCCGCAGCAGACCCGGCCGCGGCGGGCCGTCAGCAGGGCGGTGGCCGACCGAGTCCTGCCGTCACCGATCGCGCCCCCGCGCGGGACCAGCGTCGGCGGGAGCGCCACACGCAGTCCCGCGGCCTCCAGCACCCGTACGGCGGCCCGGCCGACGGAGGGCGACAGATGCTCGGTGAAGGTGTCCGGCCACACCATCACCAGCTCCCCGGCACCTCGTGCGGGCTTCCTCCTGCGCCACCACCCGCTGAACGTGTCCGTCGCCAGCCGGGGGATCTCCCGCTCCGGCGTGATCCCGCCCAGGCGCTTGGCCACTCGCGCCAGCGGCCGGACCGAGGCGAGCGCGTTGAGCAGCGCGGCCGAGCGCGTCCGGGCCGCCCAGCGCAGCCACTGGGGCAGGCGGCCCATGCTGTGGTGGGCGGCGGGGCGGCGGCGGCCGGCGTAGTGGTGGTGCAGGAACTCCGCCTTGTAGGTGGCCATGTCGACGCCGACCGGGCAGTCCGAGCGGCAGCCCTTGCAGGACAGACAGAGGTCGAGGGCGTCCCTGACCTCCGTGGACCGCCAGCCGTCCGTCACGAGTTCGCCCGCCAGCATCTCGTGCAGCAGGCGGGCCCGGCCGCGGGTGGAGTGCTCCTCCTCGCCGGTCGCCCGGAAGGACGGGCACATCACGGCGGGCCCGGTCGACGTCGTCGTACGGCACTTGGCCACGCCCACGCAGCGGCGGACGGCCGCGCGGAAGTCGCCGCCGTCGGCCGGATAGCCGAAGGCCACGTCGACCGGGCGGCTCGGCAGGACGGAGAAGCGGAGGTCGCCGTCGAGCGGCGCCGGGCGGACCAGCATGCCCGGGTTGAGCAGGTCGTCGGGGTCCCAGACCGCCTTGGCCCGCTCGAACAGGGCCACCGTCTCCTCGCCGTACATGCGCGGCAGCAGCTCCGCGCGGGCCTGTCCGTCACCGTGCTCCCCGGACAGCGAGCCGCCGTGGGACACCACCAGGTCGGCCAGCTCCTCGGAGAAGCGGCGGAAGCGGCGGACGCCGGCCTCGGTGAGCAGGTCGAAGTCGATGCGGACGTGGATGCAGCCGTCGCCGAAGTGGCCGTACGGCGTGCCGCGCAGCCCGTGGGCCGACAGCAGGGCGCGGAAGTCGCGCAGATAGGCGCCGAGCCGGGCGGGCGGCACCGCGCAGTCCTCCCAGCCGGGCCACGCCTCGGTGCCATCCGGCATCCGGGTGGCCGTACCGCTCGCGTCCTCGCGGATGCGCCACAAGGTCCGCTGGGCCGCGGGGTCGGTCACCACCAGGGAGTCGATCACGTCGGCCGCGCGGACGATCGCCTCCGCCTGCGCGCGGGCCTCGGCCGCCGACTCCCCGCCGGTCTCCACGAACAGCCAGGCACCCCCCTGGGGCAGCCCGGCCGGCGAGCGCACCAGGTCGGCCGCCATGCCCTCCACCGTCAGCGGGCCGAGCGGCAGCAGCCCGGCGGCGGCCTCGGCCGCGGCGCTCTCGTCGCCGTACGCCAGCACGGCCAGCGCACGTGCGCGTGGGGCCTCCACCAGTCGCACGACCGCCTCGGTGAGGATGCCGAGCGTGCCCTCGGAGCCGCAGAAGGAGCGGGCGACGTCCGCTCCCTTCTCGGGCAGCAGCGCGTCCAGCGCATACCCGGAGATGCGCCGGGGCAGCGCCGGGAAACCCGTCCGCAGCCGGGCCGACTCTCCCTCCGCCAGCTCCCGCAGCCCCTCGGGCGCCCCCGCCCAGCCCGGCCCGAGCCGCAGTCGCTGTCCGCGCGCGGTGACGACGGACAGCTCCCGCACGCTGTCCGCGGTCGTCCCCCAGGCGACCGAGTGGGAACCGCACGCGTTGTTCCCGATCATTCCGCCGAGCGTGCAGCGGCTGTGGGTCGACGGGTCGGGTCCGAAGCGGAGCCCGTGCGGCGCGGCGGCCTCCTGCAGACGGTCCAGGACGAGCCCCGGCTGGACGACGGCCGTGCGGGTGATCGGATCCAGCTCCAGCAGACCGTGCATGTGCCGGGTGAAGTCCAGCACCACGCCGGTGCCCGTGGCCTGCCCGGCGATCGACGTGCCCCCGCCGCGCGCCACCACCGGCACCCCGCGCGCCCGGCACACCTCCAGCACGGCCGTCACGTCGTCGGCGTCCCGGGGGGCGACCACCCCCAGCGGGACCCGCCGGTAGTTGGACGCGTCCATGGTGACCAGCGCCCGGGAGGTGACGTCGAAGCCGACCTCGCCCCGGACGGCACCGCGCAGCTCCGCTTCGAGACCCGAGTGATCCGTCATGCGTCCAGGATGCATCCGCTCACGGACAGTCACCGTGAGTTTTCCACAGCCTCGCGCGTATCGTCGTACAACCTCACAAGTCCAGTGCTCGGCGATCTCGTCTCATCGGACGGACACGGTTCCGTCCCGTTTCGCCCAGCGGATACCCTCCGACTCGTGGCCGACATCCAGATTCCCGCTGACATCAAGCCCGCCGACGGACGATTCGGCGCGGGCCCCTCCAAGGTGCGCACCGAGGCGCTGGACGCCCTCGCCGCCACCGGATCGTCCCTGCTCGGCACCTCCCACCGCCAGGCGCCCGTCAAGAACCTGGTCGGCAAGGTCCGCGAGGGCATCTCCGAGCTGTTCTCCCTCCCCGAGGGCTACGAGGTGATCCTCGGCAACGGCGGCTCGACCGCCTTCTGGGACATCGCCACCCACGGCCTGATCGACAACAAGTCGCAGCACCTGAACTTCGGCGAGTTCTCGTCCAAGTTCGCCAAGGCCGCCAAGCTCGCTCCCTGGCTGGCCGAACCCACCGTGATCGCCTCCGACCCGGGCACCCACCCCGAGCCGCAGGCCGAGGCGGGCGTCGACGTCTACGCCTTCACCCACAACGAGACCTCCACCGGTGTCGCCATGCCGATCCAGCGCGTGGCCGGTGCCGACGAGGGCGCCCTCGTCCTCGTGGACGCCACCTCCGGCGCGGGCGGCCTCCCGGTCGACGTCGCCGAGACCGACGTCTACTACTTCGCCCCGCAGAAGTCCTTCGCCTCCGACGGCGGTCTGTGGATCGGCGTCTTCTCCCCGGCCGCGCTCGAGCGCGCCGAGCGCATCCACGCGAGCGGCCGGCACGTCCCGGAGTTCTTCAGCCTGCCCACGGCGATCGACAACTCCCGCAAGAACCAGACGTACAACACCCCCGCCCTCTCCACCCTCTTCCTGCTCAACGAGCAGCTGGAGTGGCTCAACGGGCAGGGCGGCCTGGACTGGGCGGTCCGCCGCACGGCGACGTCCGCGCGCACGCTCTACAACTGGGCGGAGGACGTCAAGTTCGCCAGCCCCTTCGTCACCGACCCGGCCAAGCGCTCGCAGGTCATCGGCACGATCGACTTCTCCGACGACATCGACGCGGCGGCCGTCGCCAAGGTGCTGCGCGCCAACGGCATCGTGGACACCGAGCCGTACCGCAAGCTGGGCCGCAACCAGCTGCGCGTCGCGATGTTCCCGGCGATCGACCCGGCGGACGTCGAGGCGCTGACGAAGTGCGTCGACTACGTGATCGAGCAGCTCTGACGGCTCCGGCACCTCGCTGAAGGGCGCCCGGTGAACACCGGGCGCCCTTCGCTCGCTTCCGCGCCCCTCACCTGCCCCGTCGCAGCCGCCGCAGACCGAGGAGGGCGGCCGCGCCCACGGCGAGGACGACGGCGCCGATCTTGACGCTCCCGCCGTCCATGCCGGCACCGGATCCGGAACTCCCTGACGCAGACGGCGACTTGCTCGCGGTGCGGCCCGGTGCGTCCTGCGCCTGCACCTGGCTGTCCGCGCCCTCGCTGCCGAACATCAGCTCGGTCCCGTCCGGGGAGTACGTGACGGCCTCCCCCTGCCCCTGCAGGGGCACGTCGAGCCGCCCCTTGCGCTTGATGTCCCCGCCGTTCCAGTCGTAGTAGATCCCGCCGAAGTAGCCCCGTACGACGAGCTGTCGGCCGTCCGGCGAGAGGGCGGCGTCGGTCGCCCAGAGGTCGACGGGGGCCACGGGCCGGAACATGTTGGTGCCGGAGGTGGAGAGGGTCGCCGGTCCCTCGTACAGGTGACCGCCGTCCTCCTGCTTGTCGATGATGTAGACGCGCCCGGTCTCCGGGTGGACCAGGAGCGACTCGGCGTCCCGTGGACCGTTCGTGTACTTCACCACGTACTGCTTGGCCGTGACCGTCTGGTCCTTGAGCACCTTGGGCTCGGGCAGCCGGTAGATCCAGACGTACGGCCACCGGCCGCCGTAGTTGTCCCCGATGTCGCCGACGTAGATCTCGTTGTGCGGTCCGATGGAGATGGCCTCGACGTCGCGCGGCGAACCGATCCCGCGCAGGGTGACGGTGGCGACGGTCTTCCCGGTCCTGCTGTCGACGGCGTAGATGCGCGGTCCGTCACCGCTGTCGTTGTGCGTCCAGTAGATGCCGGGGTGCTGGTGCGAGGCGGCGAGCCCGCTGGACTCGGTGATCCGCGGATCCTTGATCGTGAACCCCTGGTCGCCGTCGGCGGCGGAGGCGGGCAGCGCGCAGGCGCCTGCGAGCAGTACCCCGGCGAGAACGGCGAACGATCGTTGCATGCACCAAGCCTGCCATTGCCCGCGGCGGTTCGCCGGACGTGGTGGTCCTCACACGTCCCCGCACCCCAAGGCCGACCGTGATCGTCCATCATGAGCGGATGCTCAGATTCATGCCCGTAGGCGACTCCATGACGATCGGGAGTGCGGGCGAGCACACCTGGCGCTACCGCCTGTGGCAGCACCTGTGCGAGTCGTACGGCGGCCCGTTCACCTTCGTCGGCCCGCGGGAGGAGCTGTATGACAAGGCGGCCGGGGAACCGACGTCCCTGGCCTACGCCGACCCCCGCTTCCCCCGCGCCCACCTGGCCGGCTGGGGCGAGGGCTGGCTGCACATGGCCCCGCTGATCGGCGGGGCGGTGCGGGAGCACCGGGCGGACGTGCTGCTGGTGTCGCTGGGCCTGATCGACCTGGGCTTCTACACGAACGCCGAGCAGACGACCGAGAACGTACGGGCCTTCATAGCGGCCGCCCGCGAGGCCCGGCCGCGCATCCGCATGGTGCTGCTCCCGGTCATACCGAACATCCGTACGGTGTCGGACGTGCCGTTCGCCGCCCAGGTCGACCTCTTCAACGTCCTGCTGGCCAAGACGGTGGCCGACCTGGACGAGCCCCGCTCACCGCTGCTGCTGGCCTCGCCGCCGGCAGGGTACGAACTGGACGGCGACACCTACGACGGCACGCATCCGAACGCGAGCGGGGAGCACCGGATCGCGGGTGCGTTCGCGGCGGCGATGTGGGAGGCGTGGGGGATCGGACAGGCGTACGCGGCTGGAACGGATTGACCGGATTCCGGCGTCTCCAGGCCACCGTGCGTATCGTTGAACCGCGCGGCTGGACCGAACGACGGGACAGCCGGGAGGAGCGCCACGATGACCGTCCTCGAAGACAGGACCGAGATGGCCGACGCCGACGCCAACACCGTGGATCTGGACGAGTGGTTCGACCGGCTCGAGCGCATGCCCGTCCCCGAAGGCTTCAGGGTCGAGATCGTCGGGGGCAGTGTTTTCATGACGCCACAGCGGGACACTCACTGGGAGATCATCCGCGAGTTCCTCTTCGCCATCGAGGACCGGTTCGGCAGGAAAGTCAGGGTGTTCTCGGACGTCCGTATCGACTTCCCGGGCTACCAGAACGGCTTCTGCCCGGACATCGCCCTGCTCAAGGACTCGGCGAAGAAGGACGACAAGGGTCACTGGCGGTACCAGGACGTCGACTTCGTCGCCGAGGTCATCTCCCAGGGGACGGCCCAGAACGACTACGGGCCCAAGAAGACCGCCTACGCGGAGGCCGAGGTCCCCCTCTACGTCGTCGCCGACCCGTACCAGGGCCGCTGCTACGTGTACACCGACCCCAAGGACGGCGACTACGAGAGCAGGACCCCGGTGGACTTCGGCACCGACATCGACCTGACCGGTACCGTGGTCGACCTCGTCCTCGGGACCGACGCCTTCCCCCGCGACTAGTCCAGCCCCCACACGTACAGCGCGTCACCCGACTCCGACGCCGTCATCCACAGGCCGTCACCCAGTGCGGTCGGCGGCCGGGTGCCGACCGGGACCGGGTAGCCGACCTCGACGGGCGTACGGGCGCCCGCGGTGTCGATGATCCAGTGCCGCCCCTCTCCCCACTCCTCGTCGCCCTCGACGGTCGAGCCGATCAGGGTCATCTCGTCCAGGAAGCCGCCCGACCAGTCCCAGTAGGGCAGCGCCTCGTCGTTGTCGGGCTCGGCCTCCGGATGCCGGGGCACGGTGGTCTCCGCGTCCCACTCCAGGCCCCGCAGCACGCGACCGCCGGTGTCGCGGACGGCCAGCGCGTCCTGGTCGTGGGTCACGGTCATCAGCCGCTCCCCCGAGGGGCTCACGCCCAGCAGGGCCAGGTCGCCCTCGACGTACTCGACCGCCAGGGCCCGCCCGTCCCACCGGCCCCACCGCAACGGCGCCCCGTCCTGCCCTTCCCCGATGCTCAGGCCCATCTGCCCCGGATCCGTCGGATGCGGCAGATGGAAACTGCCGGCCGCCGCGGCCTGTGCGTCGGCCCGCGCCAGCACGCTCCCGTCCGCGGCGTCGAGGAGCAGCCACTCGTCGACCGTGTCCGCAGTCGCCTCCCCCACGGCCAACGGGCCGCGCACATGCGCCCACACGAAGGTTCCGTCCACCGAGAACCCGGCCGAGCCGCCCCCCCGGACGGCGATGGTCCCCACTGTCGGCGTACTCGGCGTAGCACGCGTGCGTCTCCCGGCACGCGCCGTACCAGCAGCCGTGCCGGACCTCCCACCGCAGCGCACCCGACGGCTCCACCGCGCGCACCGCGTGCACCCCCGCGAAGACGGCCAGACTCGCGTCCGGTGCCAGCGCCCACGTCCCGCGCCGCCGCGGCCAGGGCGCCGGCACCCGCACGCTCTCGCCCGACGGCACGAAGGCGTCGTCCAGGGCCCGCACCACGAGCACGTCCTCACCGCGCTGGGCGAGCAGCCGGCGCCCCGGCTCCCCGAGCAGCTCGGGGAAGTCGCCCTCCGACGACGGCAGAAGCGCGGGAACGGTGGCATGCAACCGGGCACGAGCGGACACGCGGTCTCCTTGGAACGATCAGTTCCGCGCACCCTACGCCAGGCACCGACAGCACCTTCCTCCCGCGACCCGGGCCAACACGGCTTGCTTGGAGCGCACTTCAAGACGTTGGCTGGAGGCCATGAAGTACACGCAGCTTGGACGCACGGGACTCAAGGTCAGCCGACTCGTCCTCGGGACGATGAACTTCGGGCCGCAGACCGACGAAGCCGACAGCCACGCGATCATGGACGCGGCGCTGGACGCGGGCATCAACTTCTTCGACACCGCCAACGTCTACGGGTGGGGCGAGAACAAGGGCCGGACCGAGACCATCATCGGAAACTGGTTCGCCCAGGGCGGCGGACGGCGTGACAAGGTCGTCATCGCCACCAAGGTGTACGGCAACATGGCCCTCGACGGCGAGGCCCCCTGGCCCAACCACGACAAGCTCTCCGCCCTCAACATCCGGCGGGCCGTCGACGCCAGCCTGAAGCGGCTGCAGACCGACCACATCGACCTGTACCAGTTCCACCACATCGACCGGAACACCCCCTTCGAGGAGATCTGGCAGGCGATCGACACCCTCGTCCAGCAGGGCAAGATCCTCTACGTCGGCTCCTCCAACTTCCCCGGCTACAAGATCGCCCAGGCCAACGAGGCCGCCGCCCGCCGAGGCGGCACGATCGGCCTGGTCAGCGAGCAGTGCCTGTACAACCTCTTCGAGCGCCGCGCCGAGATGGAGGTGATCCCGGCCGCGCAGGACTACGGCCTCGGGGTCATCCCGTGGTCGCCGCTGCACGGCGGTCTGCTGGGCGGCGTGATCAAGAAGGAGGTCCAGGGCGGGCGCCGGGCCTCCGGCCGGGCCGCCGACACCCTCGCCGACCCGGCCAGGCGCGCGCAGATCCAGTCGTACGAGGACCTGCTCGACAAGCACGGCGTGGAGCCCGGCGAGGCGGCGCTGGCCTGGCTGCTGACCCGGCCCGGCGTGACCGGCCCGATCGTCGGCCCGCGCACCGCCGAGCAGCTGGAGTCGGCCCTCAGGGCGGCCGAGCTGGAGCTGAGCGAGGAACTGCTGACCGGCCTGGACGAGATCTTCCCCGGCCCGGGACCGTCTCCGGAGGCCTTCGCCTGGTAGCGGGCGCCGCACAGGGACGCGGGGCCGCATTCGGTACGCGGCCCCGCCGCGGGGCGCGACCGGCCAGGACACGGCTCGCAGCCGCCGGGAGCCGCGCACTCCCCCGCCCCTGAGGCGGCCGAACCGACCGCTACCTGACGGCCGCCCCCAGGGCCACCACGACGAACATCAGCACAAGCACACCGGCCATGATCCGGTTCCGGGTTTTCGGGTCCACGTGAACGAGCCTAACGAACCCCGCCAAACTGCCAGCGGCCAACCGCCTCGTACCGCGGCTGCTCCCCCGGCACCCCGGACCGCGGCAGATTGCTGCGCACCAGCGCCAGCTCGCCCACCGTCCAGGTGCGGCCGGTGAACTCGTGGAGCAGCTCGACGTAGGGCCGCACGTCCACCGAGTCCCGGCTCCGCGCCACCGTCAGGTGGGCCTTGTACCGCCGGTGCTCCCCCATCGGCACGCCCGCCTTCCGTGCTGCCGACTCCGCCCGGTCGGCCAGCAGTCCGAGCGCCTCCACGTCGCCCGAGGCGCCCGTCCACAGGGCCTTGCCGCGCCCGAACTGACCGCCGCCGGAGAGGGCCAGCGGGAAGGGGGCCGTGCGGTGGGCGGCGCGGGCCAGGCGGTCCGACAGGTCCGGTACGAGATCGTCGGCGACCTCGCCGTAGAAGGCGAGGGTGAAGTGCCAGCCGGGCCGGTTGGTCCAGCGCAGCCTCTCCGCTCCGGGCAACGTCTGCAACTTGGCCACCTCGGCGGCGAGTTCATGGACGACTTGCTCCGGAGGCAGCACCGCGGCGAAGAGTCTCATGCCCTCACCTTCCCAGACGGAAATGCCGTCGCCCCGCCGGACGGGCGGCGGGCAGGATGAGCCCATGACGATCACCATCCGAGAAGGCGGCCCCGCCGACGCCCCCCTGATCCTCGGCATGCTCGACAGCGCGGTGGAGTGGCTGGTCTCACAGGGCCGCACCGGACAGTGGGGCACCGAGCCGTGGTCGACCAACGAGCGGGCCGTGGAGCTGGTGCACGGCTACGCCGCCGCGGGCACCCCGTACATCGCCGAGATAGCGGGCACCCCGGCGGCCACGCTCACGCTCAGCGAGGGCCCCGGCTCCTACCTGGAGCCCGCGGACGAACCCGAGCGGTACATCCACCTCTTCGCCACCGACCGCCGCTTCAAGGGCCTGGGCGCCGGTGCCGCCCTGCTCGCCCACGCGGCCGAGGAGACCCGGCGGGCCGGGATCTCCCTGCTCCGGGTGGACTGCTACGCGGGCGACGACGGCAAGCTGGTCGCCTACTACGAGAGCAACGGCTTCATCCGCACCGAGCCCTTCACCGTCGGCGAGGACGAGTGGCCGGGCCAGGTGCTGGCCCGGAGGGTGCTGTAGGAGCAGGCCGCCGGAAGCCGACGGCACCGCAACCCCGCACCCCCGCCGGCAGGCCTACGCCGCTGTCGCCAGTTCCTCCCGCTCCCTCGGTACGAAGCGGACCCGCGGATGCCCGTGGTTCCAGCCCACCGACAGGCGCAGGCCGCCGATGCGGGCCAGCACCAGGCCGATCGCACCCGCCGCCGCCGCGGAGATGACGCCGCCCAGGGCGAAGCCGACCCGGGCGCCGTAGGTGTCCGTGATCCATCCGACGATCGGTGCGCCCAGCGGGGTGCCGCCCATGAAGACCATCATGAACAGGGCCATCACCCGGCCGCGCATGGCCGGGTCGGTGGCCATCTGCACCGCGGTGTTCGCGGTGACGTTCACCGTCAGGCCGCACACCCCGATCGGGACCATGAGCAGCGCGAACACCCAGTACTCCGGGACCAGCGCGGCCACGATCTCCAGCGCGCCGAAGGCCACCGCGGCGGCGATCAGCAGGCGCAGCCGGGCCGTGCCGCGCCGGGCGGCGAGCAGGGCGCCGCACAGGGAGCCGACGGCCATCAGGGTGTTGAAGAGGCTGTAGGCGCCGGCGCCGGCGTGGAAGACGCCGTTCGCGTAGGCCGACAGCCACACCGGGAAGTTGAAGCCGAAGGTGCCGATGAAGCCGACGAGGACGATGGGCCAGATCAGCTCCGGCCGCTTGGCCACGTGGCGCAGGCCCTCCCGCAGCTGGCCCTTGCCGCGCGGCGCGCGCTGGACCGCGTGCAGCTCACGGGCGCGCATCAGCAGCAGGCCCGCGACGGGCGCGGCGAAGGACAGGCCGTTGGCGAGGAACGCCCAGCCGGTGCCCACGCCGGTGATCATGAGACCGGCTACGGCGGGGCCGACCAGACGGGCGGACTGGAAGTTCGCCGAGTTCAGGCTGACCGCGTTCTGCAGCTGGTCGGGGCCGACCATCTCGGAGACGAAGGACTGCCGGGCCGGGTTGTCCACGACCGTGGCGAGACCGACGGCGAAGGCGGCGACGTACACGTGCCAGACCTGGACGTGGCCGGTGAGGGTCAGGAAGGCCAGGGCGAGGCCGGTGAGGGCCATCGAGGACTGGGTGACCAGCAGCGCGGGGCGCTTGGGCAGGCGGTCGACCAGGACTCCGCCGTAGAGGCCGAAGAGCAGCATCGGCAGGAACTGCAGGGCGGTGGTGATGCCCACGGCCGCGGAGGAGCCGGTGAGACTGAGCACGAGCCAGTCCTGGGCGATGCGCTGCATCCAGGTGCCGGTGTTGGAGACGACCTGGCCGATGAAGAAGAGGCGGTAGTTCCTGATCTTCAGCGAGCTGAACATCGAGGACGGGCGGGAGGTGGGGGTAGTAGTGACGGTCGGTGCGGGGGCGGAAGGTGCTCCGGATCCCGTACTCAAAAGGTTCGCCTCCTCCGGGGGCTTGCTTACAGGTGTGCGAGCTTCTCCAGCACGGGAGCGGCGGCGCGCAGCTTGGCCCACTCGTCCTCGTCCAGGTCCTCGACCAGGCCCGCCAGGAAGGCGTTCCGCTTGCGGCGGCTCTCCTCGAGCATGGCCTCGGCCTGTTCGGTCTGGGTGACGACCTTCTGGCGCCGGTCCTCGGGGTGCGGCTCCAGCCGGACCAGTCCCTTGGCCTCGAGCAGCGCCACGATGCGGGTCATCGACGGCGGCTGGACGTGCTCCTTGCGGGCCAGCTCGCCCGGGGTGGCCGAGCCGCAGCGGAAGAGGGTGCCGAGCACCGACATCTCGGTGGGGCTCAGCGACTCGTCGACCCGCTGGTGCTTGAGCCGACGGGACAGCCGCATCACGGCGGAGCGGAGTGCGTTCACGGCGGCAGCGTCGTCGCCATGGGTGAGGTCCGGCATGTTCTTTAGAGTAACTCATTACCCTCTCTAAAGACCACCGCGACACGCCCGTTTTCCCGTGATGCCCGCCACTGAACCCATTGATCACCCATTTGGGTGAGCCGCTGCCGGAAAGTGACGCACCGGGCGGCCGCGTGTGGCGACCCTCGTACGCATGGGGACCAGTGTGCTCAGCCTGCGGATGGACGGGGAGCTGCTCGAAAGGCTCCGCCACCACGCGGCCAAAAGAGGAATGAGCGTGCAGGACTATGTGGTCCGCACGCTCATTCGGGACGACTTCGACGAGCGGTTCCAGACCGCCGTCGAGGAGACGGAGAGGTTCTACGGCGTCACATGACGCCGCGCCGGGGCGGGGATCAGGTCAGGCCCAGGGCCGGCATCAGGTAGTAGAAGGCGAAGACCGCCGAGACGACGTACATCGCCACCGGGATCTCCCGGGCCCGGCCGGCGGCCAGGCGCAGCACCGTGAACGTGATGAACCCCATGCCGATGCCGTTGGTGATCGAGTAGGTGAACGGCATCATCAGCATCGTCACGAAGGCCGGGATCGCGATCGTGTAGTCCGCCCAGTCGATCTCCTTGATGGAGTTCGACAGGATCAGGAAGCCCACCGCCACCAGAGCCGGGGTGGCCGCCTGGGACGGGACCATCGTGGCGACCGGGGTGAGGAACAGCGCCACGGCGAAGAGGCCGCCGGTGACGATGTTCGCGAGGCCCGTGCGGGCACCCTCGCCGACACCGGCCGTGGACTCCACGAAGGCGGTGGTGGCCGAGGAGGAGCTGGCACCGCCCGCCGCGACCGCGAGGCCGTCCACGAACAGGACCTTGTTGATGCCCGGCATGTAGCCCTCGGCGTCGGTCAGCTTGGCCTCGTCGCTGACGCCCATGATCGTGCCCATCGCGTCGAAGAAGCACGACAGCAGGACCGTGAAGACGAACAGGATGCCGGTCAGCACGCCGACCTTGGAGAAACCGCCGAACAGGCTGACCTGGCCGACCAGGCCGAAGTCGGGTGTGGAGACCGGGTTGCCGGGCCACTTCGGGACGGTCAGGCCCCAGGTGGAGACGTGCGCGACCGAGTTGACGATCACCGCGAGGACCGTCATGCCGACGATCGAGATCAGGATCGCGCCCGGCGTCTTGCGGACGATCAGCGCGAAGGTCAGCAGCGCGCCCAGGATGAAGATCAGCACCGGCCAGCCGTGCAGGTGGCCGCCCACGCCGAGCTGGAGCGGGACGGTGGTCTGGGCGGCGTCCGGCATCCGGGTGACGAAGCCGGAGTCGACCAGGCCGATCAGCATGATGAACAGGCCGATACCGATCGAGATCGCCTTGCGCAGCCCGAACGGCACCGCGTTCATCACGCGCTCGCGCAGCCCCGTGGCGACCAGCAGCATCACCACGAAACCGGCCAGCACGACCATGCCCATGGCGTCCGGCCAGGACATCCGGGGCGCCAGCTGGAGCGCGACGACGGAGTTCACGCCGAGGCCCGCGGCGAGCGCGATCGGGACGTTGCCGATGACACCCATCAGGAGGGTGGTGAAGGCGGCCGTCAGCGCGGTCGCGGTCACCAGCTGGCCGTTGTCCAGGTGGTGCCCGTACATGTCCTTCGCGCTGCTGAGGATGATCGGGTTCAGCACGATGATGTACGCCATCGCGAAGAAGGTGGCGAGACCGCCGCGGATCTCACGGGCGACGGAACTGCCGCGCTCGGAGATCTTGAAGTAGCGGTCGAGGGCGCCCTGGGCGGGCGCACCGCCCGGCTTTTCGGGGGTGGGGGCCTTGGCGGGTGCCGAGGTGGACATGGAAGACCTCATCACCGACGGGGTTCCCCCGAGCCCCGTTGGAGTTTCATACGAGCAGAAGTGGTCAAAGACAAACGGTTTCAGTATGAACGTATGAGTGCTAGATCGCTATCTCCGCGCGTAGAACGAACACTCGGCCGATCGCCTCGTAAGCTGTGCCGCATGGCCAAATGGACCCCGAAGCACGAGGCGCCGGAACCCCTGGAGGGGCCCGTGGTCGCCACCATCACCGGCGGCACGATCGTGTGGTTCGTGCTCTTCCTGGTCCAGCTGCCCTTCTACGGCTGGTTCCGGGACCACCACCACCTGTGGTGGCTGTGGACCTGCCTCGCCGGGGGCGGGCTGGGGCTGATCGGCGTCTGGTACGTCCGCAAGCGGGACGCGGCCATCAAGCGGGACGCCGCGCCGCGGGCGGCGGCCGAGTAGCTGCACCGGCCCGGCCGGCCCCCTGGGGGCTCCGCGGGCGCCGGTGGGCGGGTGAGCACATCGGAACGTACCGTCGATGACATGACCCACATAGACGCGGGCGCCGAACTCGACCCTGTGCATCCTGTGGCTCTGCCCAGGTCACCGGTGGCCGGACTCAGCCCGGCCGAGGTCGCGGAACGCGTCGCGCGGGGCCAGGTCAACGACGTGCCGGTGCGCAGCAGCCGGTCGCTGGGGGAGATCGTCCGGGCGAACGTCCTCACCCGGTTCAACGCGATCATCGGCGTGCTGTGGCTGATCATGCTGTGCGTCGCGCCGATCCAGGACAGCCTGTTCGGCTTCGTGATCCTCGCCAACACCGGCATCGGCATCGTCCAGGAGTGGCGGGCCAAGCAGACCCTGGACTCGCTCGCAGTGATCGGGGAGGCCCGGCCGACCGTGCGCCGGGGCGGCAGAGCCACCGAGGTCGCCACCCACGAGATCGTGCTGGACGACCTCATCGAGATCGGCCCCGGCGACAAGATCGTCGTCGACGGGGTGTGTGCCGAGGCCGAGGGTCTCGAGATCGACGAGTCGCTGCTCACCGGCGAGGCCGACCCCGTCGTCAAACGCCCCGGCGACCCGGTGCTCTCCGGCAGCTTCGTCGTCGCGGGCGGCGGCGCCTTCACCGCGACCAAGGTCGGTCGGGAGGCCTACGCGGCCCAGCTCGCCGAGGAGGCGTCCCGCTTCACCCTGGCCCACTCCGAGCTGCGCACCGGCATCTCCACGATCCTGAAGTACGTCACCTGGATGATGGTCCCGGCCGCGATCGGTCTGGTCGTCACCCAGCTCGTGGTGAAGAACAACGGCTTCAAGGACGCCGTCGCCCGTACGGTCGGCGGCATCGTCCCGATGGTCCCGGAGGGGCTGGTGCTCCTCACCTCCGTCGCCTTCGCCATCGGCGTCATCCGGCTGGGCCGCAAGCAGTGCCTGGTGCAGGAGCTGCCCGCGATCGAGGGGCTGGCCCGTGTCGACACCGTCTGCCTGGACAAGACCGGCACGCTCACCGAGGGCGGCATGGACGTCACCGAGCTGCGCACGCTGGACGGGGCCGACGAGACGTACGTACGCAAGGTGCTCGGCTCCCTCGGCGAGTCCGACCCCTGCCCGAACGCCTCCCTCCAGGCGATCATCGCCGCCTACCCCGACAGCGAGGAGTGGCGCTGCGTCGAGTCGCTGCCCTTCTCCTCGGCCCGCAAGTACAGCGGGGCCGCGTTCAGCGAGGGCGACGGCGAGACCAGCACCTGGCTGCTGGGCGCCCCCGACGTCCTGCTCGCCCCCGAGGACCCGGCCCTGGCCGAGACCGAGCGGCTGAACCAGCAGGGGCTGCGCGTCCTGCTGCTGGCCCGCGCGACCCGCGACCTGGACGCCGCCGAGCCGGCCCGGAACGCCACGCCCACCGCCCTCGTGGTCCTGGAGCAGCGGCTGCGGCCGGACGCGGCGGACACCCTGCGCTACTTCGCCGAGCAGGACGTCCGCGCCAAGGTCATCTCCGGTGACAACGCGGTCTCGGTCGGCGCGGTCGCCGCCAAGCTCGGGCTGGACGGTACGGCGGCGGACGCGCGGCACCTGCCCGGCGACCGGGCCGGCATGGCGCAGGCGCTGGACGAGGGGACCGTGTTCGGGCGGGTCACCCCGCGGCAGAAGCGGGAGATGGTCGGCGCGCTGCAGTCGCACGGGCACACGGTCGCGATGACCGGTGACGGCGTGAACGACGTGCTGGCGCTGAAGGACGCCGACATCGGTGTGGCCATGGGCTCGGGCTCGGAGGCGACCCGCGCGGTGGCCCAGATCGTGCTGATGAACAACAGCTTCGCCGGCCTGCCCGCGGTGGTCGCCGAGGGCCGCCGGGTGATCGGCAACATCACGCGCGTGGCGACCCTGTTCCTGGTGAAGACGGTCTACTCGGTGCTGCTGGCGGTGCTGGTGGTGTGCTGGCAGGTGGAATACCCCTTCCTGCCCCGGCACCTGACCCTGCTCTCCACCCTCACCATCGGCGTCCCGGCCTTCTTCCTGGCCCTCGCGCCCAACAAGGAGCGGGCCAGACCGCACTTCGTGCGCCGGGTGATGCGGTACGCGATCCCCGGCGGAGCGGTGGCCGGAGCCGCGACCTTCGTGACGTACCTCGTCGCCCGCCACTACTACACCGGGCCGGGCGGGCTGGACGCGGAGACCAGCGCGGCCACCCTGACCCTCTTCCTGGTCTCCCTGTGGATCCTGGCGATCATCGCCCGGCCCTACACCTGGTGGCGGGTGACCCTGGTGGCCGCGATGGGTGTGGCCTTCCTGCTGGTCCTCGCCGTCCCGGCGTTGCAGGACTTCTTCGCGCTGCAGCTCGTGGGCGTCACGATGCCGTGGACGGCGGTCGGGATCGCGGTCGTGGCGGCGGCCGCCCTGGAGTTCCTGTGGAAGTGGGCCGGCCGCCGCTTCTCGGACCAGTCGGTGCCTACTTCACGTCCACGTAGTCGCCCGTGGCGTTGACCGCCGGGGTGGTCGAGGTGCCCGCGAAGCTGAAGCGCCAGTAGCCGTCGTAGCCGGCGGTGGTGGTGGTCTTCAGGTTGCCGGACGAGTCCGTGGTCACCGTCTTGATCGTGGTGTAGGTGCTCGTGCCCGCCTTGCGGAACTGGAGCTTGACCGGCTGGCCGGTGTAGCCGTGGTACTGGTGGTCCTCCCAGTTGGCCCGGGAGAGCTTGCCGGTGATGGTGAGGGTCTTGCCCTTGGCGACCGGCTCGGGGCCCGCGTCGGCCGTCAGCTTGGAGTACCGCTGCACCAGGGTGGTGCCGAGGCCGCTCTGGTCCTTGTAGCCGACCTTGCTCAGGTCGGGGTTGTCCTGGTCCTGCCCGTTGAAGGCGACGGCCTCGGCGGCCACGTTCCAGCTGCCGGCCCAGGCGTTCTGCAGGTCGCCGTCGGCCGGGTAGATGTCGACCGTGCCCTTGCAGGTGGCCGTGGTGGACGAGGTGGCGGTGCAGGTCGCCGGGTTGTCGCCGTACAGCTCGGGCGACGAGTCGCTGTAGGAGCCGTGGTAGAGGAAGGCGTCCGTGTAGAAGTCCTTCGCGGTGATGTCCACCTCGGAGCCGTGCGTCAGCGTGTACGAGTACGAGGCGCTGACCTCGTTGGTGGTACCAACCTTGATCGCCGTGGCGACGGAGACCTTCGAGAAGCTGACGTTCAGCGTGTACGGCGTGCCCGAGTCGCCGACGGCCTGTGCGGCCGGGACTGCGAGGGCGGAGAGGGCCAGGGCGCCGGAGACGGCGGCCACGGTGGCACGGATGCGCATGCGTTCCCCTGGAGGGAGAAGTGATCGTGGAGTCGGTTGACTCACGCGATCAGATCCGCGAGGCACGCGGGCGGTTGTACGGCAAGATCGGTTCCCGGCCAGATTTGGGGAGCCGATTGCCAGGCCGTGGCACAAGTGAGAAGAAACGTTCCGGCCCCGGAGGCGGCACGCGCGTCCGGGGCCGGAGAGTCACCGGGAGACCGGTTTACTGCACGTCGACGAAGTCACCCGTGGCGTTGACCGCCGGGGTGGTCGTGGTGCCCGCGAAGGAGTAGCGGAAGTAGCCGTCGACCGTGGCCGTGGTCGTCGTCTTCAGGTAGCCCGTGGAGTCCGACTTGATGGTCTTCAGCGTGGTGTAGGTGCTGGAGCTCTTCTTGCGGAACTGCAGCTTCACGGCCTGGCCGGTGTAGCCGTGGTACTTGCCGTCGTCCCAGTTGGCCCGGGACAGCTTGCCGGTGACCGTGATGGTCTTGCCCTTCTTCACCGGCTCCGGGGAGGCGTTGACCGTCAGCTTCGAGTAGCGCTGGAGCTGGAAGGAGTTGGTCGGGTCCTTCACGGCCACGCCGACGTTGTCCAGGTTCGGGTTCTCCGGGTCCTCGCCGTTGAAGGCGACGGCGAAGGCCGCGGCCTTCCAGGAACCGGCGTCCTCGTTCAGCAGCTCGACCGGGTCGATCGCGACGGTAACCTTGCAGGAGGCGACGGTCGCGGAGGAGTCCGTGCACTTCGCGTCGTCGCTGTCGAAGGACCAGACCGTGTCCTCGAACGAGGCGCCGCGGTACAGCTCGATGCCCGCGAAGAAGTCCGAGGCGTGGATGTCCACGTCCTCGGCGTGCGTCAGCGTGAAGGACACCGGCACCTTGACGACGTTGGTGGTGCCCACGGCGATGTTCTTGCCGCTGTTGACCTTGACGCCCGAGAAGCTCGCGTCGAGGACGTACGGCGTACCCGAAGTGGTGCCGGTGTAGGCGGACTTGTGGTGGAGAGTGTGAGCGGCCTTGCTCGCCGGGCTCTCCGCGGCAACCCGCGCCTGACCGTCGGCGTGTGCGGCCGGCAGGGCGAGGGCGGAGAGGGCCAGGGCGCCGGAGACGGCGGCCACGGTGGCACGAATGCGCATGTACGTTCCCTCAGTGGTAGTGGGATGAACCGGCGGTGCGCTTACTTCACGTCGACGAGGTCGTCCGTGGCGCGCTGGAAGGAGAGGGTCGTCCGGCCGATCTTCACGGTGCCGACGCAGGTGGAGGTGGCCGTCTCGCCGGTGGCGGAGGCTCGGATACGCATGTGTTCCCCTGCGTGCGTAGTGATCGAAGAGTCGGCTGACTCCAACGGATCAGACTCGGCACACAGGGGAACGGTTGTAAGGAAGTTGAAAGTTTTGTGAGGGAAGCGCGGAGCTAGTCGAACCAGCGGTCCCGGGCCAGCTCCTCCGTGCGGGACGGGTCCTCCAGCAGCGCGGCCACCTCGAAGCGCCGCGGCCACTGCCCCGCCGCCCACGCCAGCCCCGCGGCGACGCCCTCCAGGGTGGCCGCGTGCAGCACCCCGTCGTCGGTCAGCCGCCAGTCGATCTCCACGCCGTCCACGACCAGTTCCTCGTGCTCGACGTACGTCCCGGGCGTCCGGGTCCCCAGCAGCACCCGCACCGGCTCCGGTACGTCGTGCTCGGTGCCCTCGGAGTGCACCGCACCGGTGACCGACTCGCTCAGCCGCCGCACCTGGAACAGCTCGGCCAACTCGGCGGCCCGGGACGGACGGACGGGCAGCAGCGGCACCCCGGAGGTGAACGGCAGCAGATCCGGCGAGTCGACCACGACCGCCTCGGCGGCGTCCACGACCTCCACCCGCCCGTCGACCACGGCCCGCAGCTCCTCCGGCAGCGTCACCTGCTCCGGATCCAGCTCCGCCAACGCCCCGTACAACCCGTGCAGTTGACCGGACGTCACCGACCGCTCGGGATCCGCCAGCCGGTCCAGCAGCTCGGCCGCGCCCCCGGGCTCGTCCAGCAGAGCGGCGACCGAGGTCCGCACCCCGAGCGCCCGCAGCACCTGCTCGTCCTCGAACCCGCTGGCGTCGGCCTCGTCGTACAGCCCCCGCAGCAGCGGATCCCCGCCGGCCGCGAGGAGACCGGCCGGGCGACGGCCGTCCAGCACCGGGTGCCCGCGCAGCCACCACGCGGTGTACGGCCGGACCACCTCGTGCGTGCCGTCGTGCAGCAGGACGCGCACCGGCTGGGTGAGGGCGTCCCGCAGCGGCGGCCGGGCGAGCAGGGAGAGCGCCTCGGCCCAGTGGTCGTCGTCCACCAGATCCAGGTCCCGTACGGCGACCAGCTCCGTGGCGACCGGCGGCACGGGGCTGTCCGGGAACCGGTCGAGGATGTCCTCGCACCACACGTCCACGGCGTCCAGCAGCCCGGCGTCGTCGGGCTCGGCGAAGTCGCCCTCGCGGGGCTCCAGCTCGTCCGGGTCGAGGACGACGTCGGTGGCCCGGACCAGCGCGAAGTCCGCGAGCACCCCACAGGCGGTCAGCGGCCGCTCGCCCCACTTCTCGGCCAGCTCGGCGTCCACGGCGGCCAGTTCACCCTCGCGGATGACCCGGGCGAAGGGGCTGCCGGGGAAGACCAGCTCACCGGCGGGGGCCGGCTCGCCGTCCTCGTCGGGCAGCGCCAGCGCACCCAGCCACGGCTCGTCCCCCGGCTCCAGCCCCGCGTCGCGCACCAGCCCGAGAACGGTGTCGGCCAGCTCCTCGGCGTCCGGCGCGTCCTCCTCCCAGCCGATCCCGCCGTCCTCGTCCAGCGAGGCGGCGACGGCGGCCCGCACCTGCGGGGTCGTCAGCACCGCGCGCGGGGACGCGGGCAGCGCGCCCAGCTTCTCCAGCAGCGGATGCACGGCGTCCTCGTGGGCGACCTTCAGCCCGAGCCGCCCGAGCACGTCCGCGTCGAGCCGCGCCCCGTCCGGGGTGGGCAGCAGCACCTGCCGGGGCCCGATCGTGGTCCGTCCGTCCGCGAGCGGCACGGGCAGCCCGGACAGCCGGTCGGGATCGACCCCGGCGAGACTGTCGTACAGCCGCCACCACCAGTCCGGGTCCTTCTCCAGCCCGGCGAGCCGGTCGACGGCGTCGGCCAGCGGCAACCGGGCGACACCGAGGGTGCGCAGCTCGACGCGCCGCTCGAGACCGGCGGGCAGCAGGGTGGGCAGCACCTCGGCCAGGACCCGTACGGTGCCCGCCCCGGCGCCCTCGACGATCTCCGCGTCCCGGGGCCGCAGCACCTCCGGAAGGTCGTCGTCCCCCTTGGGCTCGACGGCCGGGGGCAGGAACGCCGTGCGCGGCAGCCGCGCGAGGACGGCCTGCCGCAGCGCCCCGTCCAGCTCGCCCTGGCCCAGCGGCCCCGGCACGAGATCGATGATCCCGTCCGTCACCGGCCGCCAGTCGGCGAGGAGTTCGGCGTACGCGTCGGCCGCGCGCTGCACCAGGAAGTCGGTCAGCGGCCCGGGGGCCGTGTGCCGACGGGTGGTGTCGAGGGGGAAGGAGGCGATGAGGAGCGCCGGGACGCCGAGGGGTTCGTCGCTCGGGGTGGGCGCGTGCACGACGGGGCTGGTACGGGGCCGTCCCGGACGCCCTTCCGCGTCCTCGGGCACGGCCCAGGTCACCGACCAGTGGGGGCGCAGCCGCTCCTCCACGGGCCGGTCGGCGAGGAGGTCGGGGGTGAGGGGGCCGTGCGCGGAGACGGTGCGCCACCGGGTGGTGCCGGTGCGCGAGTCCTCCACGACGGTGACGGCGCCCTCGGCACGCCGGAGCAGGGTGCGGGCCGCACCGCCGTCGACCTCGATCACGACCTCCTCCAGCCCGGGGAGGGCGAGAAGCAGGGCGTCGTCGACGGCGTCCAGCAGCCGCTCGGCGAGATCGGCGGCGGCGGTGTCCCTGAGCGGCAGGATGACGGCGGTGTCGTACGGCTCCGGAGCGGTGCCCTCGGCGGCGAACGGCAGCCTCAGCAGCGGCACATGCCCGTCCCGCCGCCGGACCTCGTCCCCGAGCCCCGGACTGTGCCGCGCGACGTCGGCGGCGAGCTCCCGCGCCTCGGCGAGGGACCAGCGGACGCCCCCGTGCCGCCCGACGATCGCGGGCTCGTCGGTCACGGCGAGTACGGCGGCGAACCCGACCCCGAACCGGCCCACGGCCCCGTGGGTGGCCTCGGCGTCCCGTTTGGCCGAGGCCCGCAGCGTGGACAGCGACTCGACACCGGTCGCGTCCAGCGGGGCACCGGTGTTCGCGGCGACGAGAACGCCGTCACGGAGGGTGAGCCGCAACCGGCCGGGCACCTTCGCGCGTGCGGCGGCGTCGGCGGCGTTCTGGGCGAGCTCGACGACGAGCCGGTCCCGGTAGCCGCCGAGAACCAGGTCCTCCTCGGCGTTGGCGTCCTCACGGAACCGGGCGGGGCTGGTGGCCCAGGCGTCGAGGACACCGCGACGCAGACGGGCCGTCCCGAAGGGATCGGCGCCCTCGGCCGCCGGCCGCACGTACTTGCTCACGTTCATTCTCCTCATCTCCGTGAGCACGAAGGTACAGCGCGGCCGGGGGGCGTTCGTCACGGGAGACGCGCTCGCCGTCGGCCGAGCGGCCCGCTGCCGGGAGGTGGGAAGGGCGGGCAAGCAGAGGGCAAACGGCAGATTCGTTCCACGCCCGCCGTGGCCGGCCGGCCGTCGTGCCAGGTCTCCGGCCACCGAGGTGGAACAGATCTGCCAATTGCCGTCTCCTCAACCGGCACGTTGCGCTCGGCCATCGGTGAGGGGCGGGCGCGGGGGCGGCCGGGGCTCAGGAGTGGCCGAGTTCCGCCGTCTCCTCGTCGCCCGCCTCCGGGACCGAGCCCGAGTCGCGGGCGGGGCGGAGGGGGAAGGGGTCCACCCGGGTCTCGTCGACGACCGGCGGGGCCGGCTGGGGCGGCTTGGGCATGACCGCCGCCTCCGAGTGGCCGCCGCAGCCGTAGGAGAGGGAGACCACGCGGCCGTCGGCCGGGGAGAACTCGTTGGCGCAGACACCGAAGGCCTGGCCCAGGGAGCCGCCGATGGGGCTCAGGAAGCCGCAGCTCATACAGGTGGCCGGGGCCGCCTGGGCCATCGCGGTCTTGGGACCGAAGGCCTCCTCCCAGCGGTCGGCCGCGACATGCAGGCCGTAGCGGGAGAGCACCCGGGCCCGGCGAAGGCCCAGTTCCTCGGCGACGGCCGCGATCGAGCCCCGGGAGGGCGTCGTGGGCTGGACGGCGGGGGCGCCGGGGGTGACGTCGGCGTCCTCGGCCTCGGCGAGTTCCGCCATCTCCTCGGACACCGGCGAGCTCGGCACCGGCTGGTCCTCGCCCGTGTAGCCCGGTTCCAGGCGCAGGTCGTCCTGGTCGGTGGGGAGCAGGTCGCCGGGGCCCATGTCGCCGGGGCGCAGGCGCTCGCTCCACGGGACCCACTCGGGGGCGAGGAGGGCGTCCGGGCCGGGGAGGAGGACCACCTCGTCGAGCGTGACGATCTTGGCCCGGGAGGCGCGGGCCACGGTGGCGGCCCAGCGCCAGCCGCGGTAACCCAGCTCCTTGCACTCGAAGAAGTGCGTGACAACGCGGTCGCCCTCCGAGACGAGGCCGACGTGCTCGCCGACCACCCCGGGGGCGGCGGCCTCCTCGGCGGCGGCGCGGGCGAGGTCGACGGCCTCGGCGCACAGGCGGTCGGGGGTGCGGCTTCGCGTTGTCGCTGCGCTCACAGGTATCGCTTCTCTCCTACGCCGTCTCGTCGAGTGCGGCTGCCTCCGGCGGTGAAGCGGACGGAGCGGACCTGGGGGCCGCATCGACGTCCGCGTCCGATCGCGCTCGGGCGCACCTCTGCCATCCATTCTGCGTTATGGCTGAGATAGGCACGCTACACCGAACGAGATTCGTCACTGCCACGCGGCAGCTTTTCCCACCCCTCCACCCGCCCCGACAACCGTCGAGCGGGCGCCCCTCACGGCGCACACGACCGGAAGACGGCGACTTCGGCGGGGACTCGGCCGACTGGGGGTGGGCGGAGGTGAGGGGGTAGGCGGAGTGGCCTGGGGGCCTGGGGTGGCGGTGGCGGCCTGCGGGGTGGCGGTGGCGGCCTGCGGGGGGGCGGTGGCGGCCTGCGGGGGGCGGGGGTGACCTGGGAGGGCGGTGGCGGCCTGCGGGGGGCGGGGGTGACCTGGGATGGCGGTGGCGGCCTGCGGGGGGCGGGGGTGACCTGGGATGGCGGTGGCGGCCTGCGGGGGGCGGGGGTGACCTGGGAGGGGTGGGGCCGGGGCGGCTGGGAGCCTACGGCCGGTGGGGAGGTTGTGGGGATCCGGGGGGGGACGGAGGGCCGTTGGCCGGTGAAGGGCCCGTGGCGGCCCGGCGGACGGGAGGCGGGCGTCGCTCGCCAGCTCAGGCGTCCGGGAAGGCGTGACCCCGGCGGAACGCGGCCGGGGTCACGCCTTGCGCGGCCGGGAAGCGGTGCCTTCGGGTGGGACCCGGCCGGTGGCGGGTCGGCGGCGGGTCGGCGGCTCGTGGGTGTGGTCCGCGGCGGGCGGGGTGTCGGCACGGACGCGAGGACGGGCGCCAAGGAGCTCGGCCGGGAAGCGAGCCCGCGCCCGCGGGGGCCGTATGGCTTTGTTCGGCGGCATACGCGTCGCAACCGCACTATCCACCGCCTTCTCGGGGCACTATGAACGGCGTGGCAGCCTCGGGGAAGGTGAGCGGTCGGGGTGGCGCGGGCGGTGCCGTCCGTGCCGTCGGCCGTGCCCTGCACTTTCCCGTCACCGGGGCCGCCCGCGGCATCCGCAGGGCCACGCACGCGCACGGCGCCGGCGAGTCGGGCCTCGGCAAGCTGATCGAGCTGCACGCGGTGAACGGCGCAGGCGACGTCATGGTCACCGTGGCGCTCGCCTCGACGGTGTTCTTCTCCGTGCCGACCGACGAGGCGCGCGGGCGCGTCGCCCTCTACCTCGCCATCACCATGGCGCCCTTCACCGTTCTCGCCCCGGTCATCGGCCCCCTCCTCGACCGGCTGCCGCACGGACGGCGGGCCGCGATGGCCGGGGCCATGCTGGCGCGGGCGCTGCTCTCGCTGGTCATCTCGGGGGCGGTGGCGACCGGGAGCCTGGAGCTGTATCCCGCCGCGCTCGGGGTGCTGGTGGCGTCGAAGGCGTACGGGGTGGTGCGCAGTGCCGTCGTACCGCGGCTGCTGCCGCCCCGGTTCTCGCTCGTGAAGGCCAACTCCCGGGTCACCCTCGCCGGGCTGCTGGCCACCGGCGTGGCCGCGCCGATCGCGGCGGGGCTGCACCGGCTCGGTGATCCCTGGCCGCTCTACGGCGCTTTCGTGATCTTCGTCGCGGGAACGCTGCTGTCGTTCTCGCTGCCACCCACCGTGGACTCGGCCAAGGGCGAGGACGTGGCGCTGCTCGCGGCCGACGCGCAGCATCTGTACGGGTCACAGCGCAGGCAGCAGCAGGTGAAGCGGCCGGGGCTGCGGACCGTCGGCCCCGCGGTCACCCACGCGCTCGGCGCCAACGCCGCCCTGCGCTGTCTCTCCGGCTTCCTGATCTTCTTCCTCGCCTTCCTGCTGCGCGAGCACCCGCTGACCGGGGAGAGCGCGGCGGTGTCGCTGGGGATGGTGGGAGTGTCGGCGGGCGTGGGGAACGCGCTGGGGACGGCCGTCGGGGCCTGGCTGAGGTCACGCGCTCCGGAGGTCATCGTCGTGGCCGTCGTCGCGGTGGTGCTCGGGACGGCGATCGTGGCGGCCCTGTTCTTCGGGGCCTTCCTGGTGGCCTGTCTCGCCGCCGTCGCCGGGTTCGCGCAGGCGCTGGCCAAACTGGCGCTGGACGCGCTGATCCAGCGGGACGTGCCGGAGCTGGTGCGCACCTCGGCGTTCGCGCGCTCGGAGACGCTGCTGCAGATGGCGTGGGTGTTCGGTGGCGCGGTGGGCATCGTGATGCCGCTCAACGGCACCGTCGGCCTGCTGGTGGGCGCCGCGTTCGTGGCCGTCGGCTGGCTGACCACGCTGAAGGGGCTACTGGCGTCGGCCCGACACGGCGGCCGCCCCCGCCCCCGCGTGGCCTGACCCACCCGCAGACGGCGCCCGGGCCCACGCCACCCAAGACACCCCGGCACGACGCCCGACCCCGGCCCACGCCGCCCAAGACACCCCAGCACAACGCCCGACCCCGGCCCACGCCACCCAAGACACCCCAGCACAACGCCCCACCCCGGGCCCACGCCACCCGACCCGGCGGACCCCGTGCCCGGCCGAGGATCCGAACGGCCCACCCCGGCGGACACCACGCCTGCCCCGGGGCGCGAACGGCCCGCCCCACACGGACCCATGGATCCCGTACCCGGCCGGACGCGCGCGCAGCCTGCCGCACCGGGCACCGGCCCGGCCGGAGGCGCGAGCGGCGGCCGCGCCCGCCCCCGTGCCCGGCCGAGGACGCGAACGGCCTCCCCCTCGGACGGACATCGCGCCCAGCCCGCGCGCGAGCCGCTGCTCCAGGCGGAGACGGCCCACCGCGGCCGTGCGTAACCCGGCCCGGAAGACACCACGCCCGGCCCAGGTCCACGCGGCCCGCTCCGGGCCCCGCCCCAGCCCGCAGCGACCCACCGGGGATCCGACACCCGGCCCGGCTGACAAGCCCGCCTCCGCCCGGCCCGGCGGACAAGCGGCCCCGCCGGGAACCCGAGCGGCCGGCCGTGTCCGGCACCGCGTCCCGTCGGCGGCGCGAGTGGCGTAACGAACCGGGCACGCCGCACCCCACGTGGGCGGACGGCTCGGGGCGCCCGATAGCCTTCGGGCATGACCACGCTGCCCCGCGGCGAAGCCGCTGATCTCCACCGCGTCGTGCGACGCCGCCGCGCCGTCGCCGCCGCCGGCGCCGTTTCCGCCGGACTGCTCGTCCTGTCGGCCTGCGACAAGCCGACGCCCGTCGCGACGGTCACCGTCGGCCGGGACTCGGTCAGCTCCGAGGCCCTCTGCTACAACGACGGCGATGCGCTGGACGCCAAGGCGCTGACGAAGTGCGTCAAGAACGTCGGCGACAGCAAGTCGATCAAGGTGGGCCAGGACGAGACGGTCCGCATCGGTGTCGACCCGAAGGTCGCGGACGCCGGCTGGGTCCTGCTGGTGAACGGACAGCAGTTCACCGACGTCAGCAAGGAGACGTACCGCACCATCCCGAGCAGCGCGTTCTTCAACTCCCAGTACGGCACCCAGGGCAACACCAACACCCTGTCGATCCGGATGGGCGACAAGGCGAACAAGGGCCTGTGGTCGTTCAAGCTGAAGAAGGCCTGATCACGTCTTCCGTACGGGTCCTCGTGGCCACCGCGGTCCCGGTCGAGCGGGACGCGGTGGCGCAGGCGTTCCCCGGCGACGGCGCCCAGGTGCAGCTGCCGGGCGCGGTCCTGTGGCGTACGGCCGCGGGCTGCGATCTGCTCGCCGCCGGGGTCGGCCCGGCCCTCGCCGGCGCCTCCACCGCCGCGGCCCTCACCACCGCCGCCCTGGGGGCGGCCCCGTACGACCTGGTCGTCTCGGCCGGGATCGGCGGCGGCTTCCCGCCCGGGGCGCCCGTCGGCTCGCTAGTCGTGGCCGACGCGATCACCGCGGCCGACCTGGGCGCCGAGACCGCCGACGGCTTCCTCCCGGTCACCGAACTGGGCTTCGGGACCGTCACCCACACCCCGCCCGCCTCACTCGTACGGGTCGCGGCCAAGGCCACCGGCGCCCTTACCGGCACCGTCCTCACCGTCTCCACCGTCACCGGCACCGCCGCCCGCGCCGCCGAGCTGCGCGCCCGGCACCCGCGTGCGCTCGCCGAGGGCATGGAGGGGTTCGGCGTGGCCGAGGCGGCCGGCGCGCACGGGGTGCCCGTCCTGGAGATCCGCGCGGTCTCCAACCCGGTCGGCCCCCGCGACCGCGCCGCCTGGCGCATCGGTGACGCCCTCGCCGCCCTCACCGAGGCCTTCGGGAAGCTCACCCCCGCATTGGAGAGTTGGAACCCCCATGACGACCAGTGAGACGACCGGCGCGACGACCGGTGAGCAGCGGTCCCTTCGGATCGCGTACTCGCCCTGCCCGAACGACACCTTCGTCTTCGACGCCCTCGCCCACGGCCGCGTCCCCGGCGCCCCCGCGCTGGACGTGACCTTCGCCGACATCGACGTCACCAACGGCATGGCCGAGCGCGGCGAGTTCGACGTGCTGAAGGTGTCGTACGCCGTCCTGCCGTACGTCCTCGACGAGTACGCGCTGCTGCCGTGCGGGGGTGCGCTGGGGCGGGGCTGCGGGCCGCTGGTGCTCACGCGGGAGCCGGAGGCCGGGGGCACCTCCCCCGCTTTCGGCAGTGGGGGACTGACCGGGCGTACGGTCGCGGTCCCGAGCGAGAAGTCCACGGCCTACCTGCTCTTCCGCCTCTGGGCGGCCGACACCCAGCCCGGCGGGGTCGGCGAGATCGTGGTCATGCCGTTCCACGAGATCATGCCGGCCGTGCGCGACGGCAAGGTGGACGCCGGACTGGTCATCCACGAGGCCCGCTTCACCTACCGGAACTACGGGCTGCACAAGCTCGCCGACTTGGGCGAGCACTGGGAGCACACCACCGGGCTGCCGATCCCGCTGGGCGCGATCATCGCCAGGCGGGCGCTGGGGGCCGCCGAGCTGACCCGGCTCGCCGAGGCCGTCCGCACGTCCGTGCACGCCGCCTGGGACGACCCCGAGGCCTCCCGGCCGTACGTCATGGAGCACGCCCAGGAGATGGACCCGGCCGTCGCCGACCAGCACATCGGCCTGTACGTCAACGAGTTCACGTCCGCCCTCGGCGAGGACGGCTATGCGGCGGTCCGGGGACTGCTCACACGCGCGGCGGCCGAGGGGCTGGTACCGCCCCTCGGCCCGGATGCACTGCGTTTCCCCTGAGGATCACACGTCCAGCTGATCGGCGACCGCGCGCAGCAGGCCCGCGATCTTCTTGCCGGCGGCCTTGTCCGGATAACGACCCCGCTCCAGATTCGGCGTGATGTTCTCGAGCAGGGTCGTCAAATCCTGGACGATCGACGCCAGCTCGTCCGGCTTCTTGCGCTGGGCCGCGGCGACCGACGGGGTCGGGTCGAGCACCGTCACGGAGAGCGCCTGGTCACCGCGCTGACCGGCGACGACGCCGAACTCCACGCGCTGTCCCGGCTTGAGTACATCGACTCCGGCGGGGAGAACCGAGGAATGGACGAAGACGTCACCGCCGTCGTCGCGGGAGAGAAAGCCGAAGCCCTTCTCACTGTTGAACCATTTGACACGCCCGGTCGGCACCGTCTGTCCTCGTCCTCGTACTTGTTGGGGAAACTACTTCTGAAACGGCTCTTGATAGCACTAGAGCGGGTCGTCGGTGACCCGCTGCTACCAAGGCTAATGGTCTTCGGGCGGGTGACAAGACGTCCCCCGGTTGTTCCCTCGCGCTGGGAACTACCCTGGTCCGGTGCGTGACAAAACCCAACCGAATTCCGCCGTGCCCGGTGACCGCCTGATCCGCGCCGGTGTCGTCGTGTTCTTCCTCGGGGCCGTGGCCACCCTCGTCACGGTGGCCCCGCTGTTCCTCGGGGCGAAACCATTTCCGACCTACATGTTCGGATTGAGCATGCTCATGGCCGTCGGTTTCCTGATCGCAGGCGCGGGTGTCCTGCGGTCGATCGCCGCCGGTCGCCGTCAGGCGCGGGACGCCTCGCGGTAGCCGTCGAGCCAGGCCGGGAAGGCGGACAGGTCGTCCAGCACGACGTCCGCCCCGGCCGCGCGCAGCTCGTCCGCGGGGCAGGGTCCGGTCGCCACGGCCACCGAGAGCGCGCCCGCCGTACGGGCACCCCGCACGTCACCGACGTGGTCGCCGACGTACACGCCCGCGCCGTACTCGCTCAGCGCCTCCGCCTTCTGCTCGGCCCACAGGTCGCCGACGACGACGTCGGGTTCGATGCCGAGGTGGGCCAAGTGCAGCTTGGCGTTCGGCTCGTACTTCGCGGTGACCACCATCGTCCGTCCACCGGCCGCCCGCACCGCGGCTATCGCCTCCCGGGCGCCGTCCATGGCAGGCGTCGTGGTGATGGCGATGACGGGGTACATCTCCCGGTACAGGTCGGCCATCGCGGCCACCTCGTCGGCCGGGAACCAGTTCACCAACTCCTCCACCAGCGGCGGCCCGAGCCGGGTCACCGCCAGGTCGGCGTCGATGTACGTGCCCGTCCGCTCCGACAGAGCCAGGTAGCAGGCGCGGATGCCGGGGCGGGAGTCGATGAGGGTCATGTCCAGGTCGAAGCCGACGGTGAGAGTCATATGGGTGATTGTGTCAGCGGGTGCCTCCCGCGGTTCGGTGTGTCGGCGCCGTGGGGTCCGGGTCCGCTGCCGGGGCGGGTCGGCAGTGGTTGCTCGCGCCCACGCGGCGGAGCCGCATGCCGACGGCAGCCCCGCGCCTCCCGGGAGGGGGGAGCCGCAGCGCCGTCGGCCGCACGGCGCTGCACCGCGGTTGCGGCACCGCTCACTTGCCCCGCTGCGACCGCCACACCACATACAGCGCCGACGCCACCGCCGCCCCCCTCACCACCCACGGCCATGTCTCGGCGACAGCCTCGCTCATGTGGCCCTTAGCGATCGGCTCGCCCCAGCGGCCGGCCTGTCTGCCCCACAGCCACACCAGACCGGCCGTGAGCGCGGCGCCCGGCAGGACCATCACCGCCCACTTGGTCTCCGCGGGCGTCAGCCGGCGGGAGCCGTAGGCGATCAGCCAGCCGAGGATCAGCGCGAACCAGTTGCCGAGGACCGCGCCGGCGACCAGCGCGGCGGCGGCCAGCAGCAGAAGGGGGTTGGTCCAGCCGGCGGACGGGCGGGGGAGGAACCGGCGGCGCGGGGTGGGCGCCACCTCGGTGGGCTCGGGTTCCGCTGCCGGGGTCGCCGGAGCGGCGGCCTTCTCCGTGTCCGGCCCCGCATCCTGCGGTGGCCTCCTCAGCAGCTCGGGGATCTCCACCCCGCCGACGAACCCCGGCACCGGATCGGTCTCGGCGAACGGCCCGCCGCCGATCCGCCACCAGTCGGGCTGCACGGCGCTGTCCCCCAGCTCGTGCGCGGCGGCGAGGTGCGGCGGGGCCGGCGCGGCGCGCGGCGCGGGGGGCTCGGGCTCGGCGGGCCGCGGGCGGGGGACGACCCGGCGCAGGCCCTTGGGCCGCTCGGTGCCGGTCTGCCCGGGCTCCCTCGGCGCGGGTTGCGCGGGGACGGCGGCGGCGGGCGGCGGCGGGAACCGGCCGGTGTCCGTCGTACCGCCCGCGGCCTCCACGACCGCGCCCGGTGTGCCCAGGTGGTCCAGGATGCGGCGGACGGCGGCGGGCGAGTCCACGGTCGCCGCGGCCCGGCGCCGGTCGATCTCGTTCCGCAACTCCGAGACGAGCCGCATCCGCGTGGCCGACGGCAGCTGACGCTGCTGGGCGATGTCGCCGACGCGGCTCAGATACTCGTACACGACCTGATCGCTCTCGATCCCCACGGAACCCCTCCGGGGTGACGGCTGTGAGACCCCGTGAGGACGGTACCGCTTCTCGCCGGTCGTCCGGAGCCGACGGTCTTCCCCCGGAACTCCCGCCGAGCCGCTCCCCATCGGCTGAAGCACCGGAGGTAACCCGCTACCGTTGGCCGGATGAGCCCTGAGGCCAACTCAGCCCCCCGTTCGCTGGCGGAGGCGCTCCGTGCGCGGGACGACGCCTCGCTGGCCGTGCTGCTGCGCAGCCGTCCGGACCTCATCACCCCCGTGCCGACCGACCTCACCCAGCTGGCCACCCGCGCCGGTACGCGGGCGTCGGTGCTGCGGGCCCTGGAGCGGCTGGACCGGTTCGCGCTGCAGACGGCGGAGGCGCTGGCAGTGGCCCCGGACCCGGCCTCCTACGCCACCCTGCTCGGGCTGATGGCCGGGGACGCCAGGGCCGAGACGGTCGCCGACGCGCTTCCCCGTGCCCTCGGCACCCTGCGCGAGCAGGCGCTGGTGTGGGGCGACGACGAGCGGCTGCGGCTCGTCCGGACCGCCCGCGAGCTGCTCGCACCGTCCCCCCAGCACCCCTCTCCGACCGGTCTGGGGCCGACCGTGCAGGAGGCCACCTCGGGCATGTCGCCGGGCCGGATCCAGGAGATCGTCACGACGGCCGGGCTGCCCTCGACGCACGACTCGGTGTCCGCCGTGGCCGCGCTGACCACACTGTTCGGTGACCGGAAGAAGATGGCCCGGCTGCTCGAGGGAGCCCCGGAGCCCGCCCGCGAGGTGCTGTCCCGGCTGGTGTGGGGGCCGCCGTACGGGCAGGTCACCGCCGACCCGGCGGCCCATCTGCGCTGGCTGCTCGACCGCGGCCTGCTGCTGCCAACCGCGCCCGGCACGGTGGTCCTGCCCCGGGAGGTGGCCCTGCACCTGCGCGAGGGCAGCGCCCACCGCGCACCCGAGCCGCTGCCGCCCGTCGTGGAACCGGCCGCGAGGCACGATCCCCAGGTCGTGGACGCCACCGCGGCCGGGCAGGCGTACACCGCGCTCGCCACCGTCGAGGAACTGCTGAAGGAGTGGGACGAGGGCGGGCCCGCCGTGCTGCGGGCGGGCGGGCTGAGCGTCCGCGACCTGAAGCGGACCGCCGTCGCCCTGGACGTGTCCGAGCCGGTCGCCGCCTTCTGGATCGAGCTGGCCTACGCGGCCGGTCTGGTCGCCTCCGACGGCGAGGCCGACGAGCGGTACGCGCCCACTCCGGCCTACGACGAGTGGCTGGAACGGCCCCCCGCCGAACGCTGGGCCCGGCTCGCGGAGACATGGCTGGGGGCCACCCGCACGCCGGGGCTGGTCGGCGGCCGGGACGCGAAGGACCGGACCTTGTCCGCGCTGGGCCCGGGGCTCGACCGCTCCGCCGCGCCGGAGGTACGGCACCGGGTGCTCACCCTGCTGGCCGGGCTGCCGGAGGGTGCCGCCCCGGACACCGAGTCGGTGCTGGCCCGGCTGCGCTGGGAACGGCCGCTGCGCGGACCGCAACGGGAGGGCGAGGAGGACCTGCGGTCCCGGCTCGCCCGCTGGGTGGTGGCGGAGGCGGAACAGCTGGGCGTGACCGGGCGGGGCGCGCTGTCCGCGCACGGCCGGGCGCTGCTGGGCGCCCCCGTCTCCTCCCCCTCCGCCGAGCCCGCGGCCGCTGCCGAGCCCTCCGGTCCCGGCGACAAGCTCCCCGTGCACCACCACCATCGGCCGGCCGCCGTCCCCGCCCCGCTCTCCCCGGCCGAGCAGGCCGTGGCGACGGCCGCCGCGACCCGGCTGCTCGCCCCGCTGCTGCCCGCGCCCCTGGACCACGTCCTGCTGCAGGCGGACCTGACGGCGGTGGCGCCCGGCCCCCTCGAGCGCCCGCTCGCCGCGACGCTGGGTGTGCTCGCGGACGTGGAGTCCAAGGGCGGCGCGACCGTCTACCGGTTCACGCCGGCCTCGGTGCGCCGCGCCCTGGACGCCGGACGCACCGCCGCCGACCTGCACGCCTTCCTCGCCCAGCACTCCCGCACCCCGGTCCCGCAGCCGCTCGCCTACCTGATCGACGACGTGGCCCGCAAGCACGGTCATCTGCGGGTGGGCGCGGCCTCGGCGTACGTCCGCTGCGACGACGACGCCCTGTTGAACGAGATCCTCGCCGACAAGCGCGCCGCCGCCCTGCGGCTGCGCCGCCTCGCCCCGACCGTGCTGGCCACCCAGGCCGACCCGGCCGCACTGCTGGAGGGGCTGCGCGCGATGGGCTACGCGCCCGCCGCCGAGTCCGCAGAGGGCGATGTCCTGATCACCCGCGCGCACGCCCACCGCACCCCGCCGCGCACCGCGCCCGAGCCGGTGCCGGACGGCCCACCGCCGCCCGACGGCACGCTCCTCGCGGCGGCGATCCGGGCGATCCGGGCCGGTGACCTGGCCGCCACCACCCCGCGCAAGGCCACCGGGGCCGGGGTTCTGCCGGCGGGCGACGAGCTGCCCCGCACCTCCTCGGCCGAGACCCTGGCCACCATGCAGGCCGCCGTGCTGACCGGCGGATCCCTGTGGATCGGCTACGTGAACGCCGAGGGCGCGGCCAGCCAGCGCGTCATCGCCCCCGTCCGGGTCGAGGGCGGCTTCGTCACGGCGTACGACCACACGGCGGACGAGGTGCGGACGTTCCCGCTGCACCGGATCACAGGGGTCGCGGAGCTGGCGGACGACTGACCATGATCGGCGGCGAAAGAGCCGTATAGGGCACACTGGACGTTTGACCGTTGTGGAAAGGGTGTGCCGCGCGTGAATGGTCCACTGATCGTCCAGTCCGACAAGACCCTGCTCCTCGAGGTCGACCACGAGCGGGCGGACGACTGCCGTCGGGCCATCGCGCCCTTCGCCGAGCTGGAGCGGGCACCCGAGCACATCCACACCTACCGGGTCACCCCGCTCGGCCTGTGGAACGCCCGCGCCGCCGGGCACGACGCCGAGCAGGTCGTGGACGCGCTCGTGCAGTACAGCCGCTACCCCGTGCCGCACGCGCTGCTCGTGGACATCGCCGAGACGATGGACCGCTACGGCCGTCTCACCCTCAGCAAGCACCCCGCCCACGGACTCGTCCTCACCACCACCGACCGGCCGGTGCTGGAGGAGGTGCTGAAGTCCAAGCGGATCGCCCCGCTGGTCGGCGCCCGGATCGACCCGGACACCGTGGCCGTGCACCCCTCCGAGCGCGGGCAGATCAAGCAGACGCTGCTGAAGCTGGGCTGGCCGGCCGAGGACCTCGCCGGGTACGTCGACGGTGAGGCGCACCCGATCGAGCTGCTGGAGGACGGCTGGGCGCTCAGGCCGTACCAGAAGCAGGCCGTGGAGAACTTCTGGCACGGCGGCAGCGGTGTCGTCGTCCTGCCCTGCGGTGCGGGCAAGACGCTGGTGGGCGCCGGGTCCATGGCCCAGGCGAAGTCCACCACCCTGATCCTGGTCACCAACACCGTCTCCGCCCGGCAGTGGAAGCACGAGCTGGTGAAGCGGACCTCGCTGACCGAGGACGAGATCGGCGAGTACAGCGGCACGCGCAAGGAGATCCGCCCGGTCACCATCGCCACCTACCAGGTGCTGACGACCAAGCGGAAGGGCGTCTATCCGCACCTGGAGCTGTTCGACTCCCGGGACTGGGGTCTGATCGTCTACGACGAGGTGCATCTGCTTCCGGCTCCCGTCTTCAAGTTCACCGCCGATCTGCAGGCGCGCCGGCGGCTGGGGCTGACGGCCACCCTCGTCCGTGAGGACGGCCGTGAGTCGGACGTGTTCTCGCTCATCGGGCCGAAGCGGTTCGACGCGCCCTGGAAGGAGATCGAGGCGCAGGGCTACATCGCGCCCGCCGACTGCGTCGAGGTCCGCGTCAACCTCACCGACTCGGAGCGGCTGGCGTACGCGACCGCCGAGACGGAGGAGAAGTACCGCTTCTGTGCCACCACCGACACCAAGCGGAAGGTCACCGAGGCGATCGTCCGCCGGTTCGCCGGGCAGCAGATCCTCGTCATCGGCCAGTACATCGACCAGCTCGACGAGCTGGGCGAGCACCTGAACGCTCCGGTGATCAAGGGCGAGACCTCCAACGCCCAGCGCGAGAAGCTCTTCGACGCCTTCCGCGAGGGCGAGCTCAGCGTGCTGGTGGTGTCGAAGGTGGCGAACTTCTCCATCGACCTGCCCGAGGCCACCGTCGCCGTCCAGGTGTCCGGAACCTTCGGCTCCCGCCAGGAGGAGGCCCAGCGCCTCGGCCGCGTCCTGCGGCCCAAGGCCGACGGCCACCAGGCCCACTTCTACTCGGTCGTCGCCCGCGACACCATCGACCAGGACTTCGCCGCCCACCGCCAGCGCTTCCTGGCCGAACAGGGCTACGCCTACCGCATCGTGGACGCCGACGAGATCCTGTCCGAGGGCACCGGCTGAGCCGCCCGTAGCGCCGCCCCGGCCACCAGCGCCAGCCCCAGCAGCGGGTACGGCGCGGCCAGCACCTGCTGCCAGCCGGGCAGGTGGAGGTCACGGTCGCCCTCGTGCGGGACCAGCCAGAGGGTGCGGGCCGTGAAGACCGCCGCCGTCAGGGCCGCGAGGCGCAGGCGGCCCTCGGTCAGGAGCACCGCGAGCAGCGGGACGCACCACACCCAGTGGTGGGACCAACTGATCGGGGAGACCAGCAGGGCCGTGACCGCGGCGAGCAGGATGCCGTGCCGGTCCTCGCGGGCGCGCGCCGCCAGATACAGGCCCGCCGCTCCCACGGCCGCCGCCGGAAGCAGCCAGGCGAGCCCCGGGGCCGGGGTGCCGAGCGCCCTCGCGACCAGGCCCTGCAGGGACTGGTTGTCCACGATCCACGCCTTGCCCACCCGGCCGGTCCGATAGAGCTCCCGGGTCCAGAAGTCGACGCTCGCCGAGGGCAGCAGCAGGGTGCCGAGCAGGACCGTGCCGGTGCAGGACGCCGTCGCCGTCCAGGCCTCCTTTCCGCGGCCCCTGAGGAACAGGTAGAGCACGAAGACGGCCGGCGTGAGCTTGATGCCGGTCGCGATGCCCACGGCCGCGCCCTTGCCCCGGGCTCCCGGGGGCCGGGTCAGGTCCCACAGGATCAGGCAGGCGAGGGCGAGGTTGATCTGGCCGAACAGGACCGTCTGGAAGACCGGTTCGAGCCAGAGGGCGGCTGCCGTGGCCGTGGTGAGCAGGGGCAGTGGCAGCGGGGGGCGGGACGCGAGACGGGCCGAGAGGGCGATCAGGCTCGCGAGCAGGAGCGCGTTGCCCGCGAGGAAGGCCGCCTTCAGTGCCGGGACGGGCAGCCAGGTGGCCGGGACGAACAGCAGGGCCGCGAAGGGCGGGTAGGTGGCGGGGAGCCGCCAGCGGGTGACGGTGAAGCCGTACAGATCGGTGCCGTGGACCACGGCCGTGCCCTCGGCCCGGTAGACGAGCACGTCGGCCATGGGTGCGCCTCGGACGGCGCACAGCGCGGCGAAGGAGGCGAGAGAAGCGAGGGCGAGGAGGGCTGCCGTCCGTTTCCGCACGGACAAGACCCTATGCCGTCACTTGCGGCGTATGCCCGCTTCCTCGCCGTACTCGCCGAGGATGACCACGCTGAACGCCGCCTCCACGAACACCTTGACGGCGCGCAGGGCATTGCCGACGAAGTGGTGGTGGGGGCCGTCCACGGCCGTGGCACCGGTCGGGGGCCGGACAGGAGCTGGTGAGATGGTTGCTGCGCTCATGTCTCCATGGTGGAACTTCGGACCCCCCTCGCGCATCGGTCCGGGGGTCCAATCCGAAAGGGCCGCGCGTAGATCTCCGGGTGGACTCCGTCCCCTACCCGAGGCGCCCTCCGCCCCCTAGGGGATCCACTCCGGAACACGGGGCCACGAACGCTCCGGTACACGGGGCCACGAAACCGGGGCACGAAAATCCATTGGCTTTGCCCCGCCCGTCTCACCTAAAATCTCCGCTCTTGCCCGCCTCCCCTCACGGAGCGCCGCCGCCCGGACGGAAACCGGACGGCCCCCAGTCATGCACCAGTCATGCGCCAGCCCCGTGCCAGTCCTGCACGACCAGATCCGGAGGCACCCCCTTGTCCACGCCCGCCCCCGACCCGTCCGACGGTCCGCTCGACGATCCCCTCTCCCGTGAGCGCTCCCACCTCGCCTCCTCCCGCGCCGCCCTGCGCGCCATGCGCGAGGACGTGGAGGCGCTGGACATCAAGGACGTCACCGCGAACTGGGTCAACGCCGCAGTGCTCGCCCGCCAGATCGACGACCGGATCAAGGCGCTGGCCGACCTCAGCGACACCCCGCTGTTCTTCGGCCGCCTCGACTACCTGCACGCGCCGGGCGCCGAGCAGGCCGAGGGCGCGGAGGAATCGAAGGGGCGCGAAGCCCCTTCCCTGCAAGGGCGGGGGTGGGAGACGGGCGGGCGGTTCTACATCGGGCGGCGGCATGTGCACGACGCCGACGGCGACCCCATGGTCATCGACTGGCGTGCGCCGGTCTCGCAGCCGTTCTACCGGGCGTCCAAGAAGGACGCGATGGACGTCGGGCTGCGCCGCCGCTTCGGCTACACCGGCGGCGACCTGACCGCCTACGAGGACGAGCACCTCTCCGACCCGGCCGAGGCGGCGACCACCAGCAAACTGCTCCAGCAGGAGATCGAGCGGCCCCGCGTCGGCCCGATGCGGGACATCGTCGCCACCATCCAGCCCGAGCAGGACGAGATCGTCCGCAGCGGGCTCGGCGGCACCGTCTGCGTCCAGGGAGGCCCCGGCACCGGAAAGACCGCCGTCGGCCTGCACCGGGTCGCGTACCTGCTCTACGCCCACCGGGAGCGGCTCGCCCGCACCGGCACCCTCGTGATCGGGCCGAACCGTTCCTTCCTGCACTACATCGAGCAGGTCCTCCCGGCGCTGGGCGAGTTGAGCGTGCAGCAGGCCACCGTGGACGACCTGGTCGCACACGTCGAGGTGCGCGGCACGGACGAGGCCGCCGCGGCGGTCGTCAAGGGCGACGCCCGGATGGCCGAGGTGCTGCGCCGGGCCCTGTACTCCCATGTCACGCTGCCGGCCGAGCCGGTCGTGGTGGTGCGCGGCTCGCGGCGCTGGCGGGTCCCGGCGTACGAACTCGAGGACCTGGTGAAGCAGTTGCTGGAGCGGGACATCCGCTACGGCGCCGCCCGCGAGGCCCTGCCGCAGCGCATCGCGCACGCGGTGCTGGTGCAGATGGAGCGGGCCGGTGAGGCCCCGGACGACCGGGTGCAGGACGCCGTGGCCCGCAACAGCGCGGTGAAGGCGGCCGTGAAGGCGATCTGGCCGGCCGTGGACCCGGCCAAGCTGGTCCTGCGGCTGCTGACGGACGCGGACTTCCTCGCCGAGCACGCGGCGGGGATCCTGGACGAGGACGAGCAGAAGACCATCTTGTGGGCGAGACCGGTGCGCAGCGTGAAGGCCGCCAAGTGGTCCGTGGCGGACGCCGTGTTGATCGACGAGGCGGCCGACCTGACCCAGCGCACGCACTCGCTCGGCCATGTGGTCCTGGACGAGGCGCAGGACCTGTCGCCGATGCAGTACCGGGCCGTGGGCCGCCGGTGCACGACGGGCAGCGCGACCGTCCTCGGCGACCTGGCGCAGGGCACGACGCCGTGGGCGACCCGGAGCTGGGCCGAGGCCCTCGCCCACCTCGGCAAGCAGGACGGGGTCATCGAGGAGCTGACGGCCGGTTTCCGTGTCCCCACGGACGTCATCACCTACGCCTCGCGCCTCCTGCCGCACATCGCGCCCGGCCTCACGCCGGTCGCGTCCGTCCGTGAGAACCCCGGCTTCTTCGAGGTCCGTACGGTCTGTGAGACGGCCGAAGTGATCGCCGCCTGCGAGGAGTTGCTGCGCAACGAGGGCTCGACCGGCCTGATCGCCGCGGACGCCCGGGTGCCCGAGCTGGCCGAGGCGTTGACGGCGGCGGGGATCCCGTCTCTCGCGCCCGGCGAGGAGACCACGCGCGAGACCCGCCTCACCCTGGTCCCGGCCTCGCTCGCCAAGGGTCTGGAGTACGACTACGTGGTGCTGGACGAGCCGCAGGCGGTGGTGGACGGGGAACCGGACGAGCGGACGGGGCTGCGCCGCCTGTACGTGGCGCTGACCCGAGCGGTGTCCGGCCTGATCGTGACGCACGCGGCCCCGCTGCCGCAGCAGTTGGGCTGAAAGGGCGCGGGGCGGGAGCAGGGGCCCGGGTGAGTAGGGTGCTGTGCCGTTCTGTCATGTCCGCTCGGAAAGGCCGTCGTTGAGCACCCCGCCGCCCCCGCACTCCCCGTACCCGCAGGCCTCCGGGCCGTATCCGCAGGCCCCCGGGCCGTACCAGCAGGCTCCGGCTCCGGGGTCGTACGCACAGGCCCCCTATCCGCAGGCCCCCCACCCCCGGACCTCCGGCCCGTACCCGTCCGCTCCCACTCCCGCGCCCGGGTGCGAGGTGTGCGGTGCCTCGCCGGCCGGGCCGGTGACGGTCCGGGGGCATCAGGGCATGATCGTGATGATGCGGTTCCTGCGGCGCAAGGGCGTGCTGTGCCGCACCTGCGGCCTGGCGATCTTCCGCAAGATGCAGGCCGACACCCTGCTGCAGGGCTGGTGGGGTGCGATGTCGGTGGTGATCACGCCCATCACCCTGCTGATCAACCTCGGCGCCCTCTCCCGGATCCGGAAGCTCCCCGCCCCCGCGACGGCCGCCTGGCGTCCGCCGCTGGATCCGGGCCGGCCGGTGTTCAAGCGCCCGGCCGGGCTGTTCGGGCTCCTCCCGATCACCGCGTTCGCCCTGATGCTGTTCGTCGCCCTTCCCGCCCTCGTCATCATCGGCGCGACGGCCGACGACAACGGCACCGCGGGCGCCACCGGCCTCGCCCCGACGACGAGCGCGGCGCCGGTGTCGGCCGGGGACTGCGCCCGCAACGACGGCACCCTGACCCACTGGGATCTCAAGAAGGTGCCCTGTGGCGCGGCCGACGCGCAGTTCCGCGTCAAGGCCCCGAAGGACGGTCTGTGCACGTCCGGCGAGTACGTCGCCGACGTCGGCACGGACCTGACCACGGTCTGCCTGCAGCCGGTGAGGTGAGGAGACCGGTGTGAGAAGACGCGGACGCTAGGCGGCCGGGCCGTCCAGCATCGCGCGCCACTCGGCGACCGCCTCCGCCGAGACCGGCCCCCGCCAGCCGTCGGGACGCGCCGCGCCGCCGATGTGGAAGCCGTCGATCCCGGCGGAGCGGAGCTTCGGGACGTGCTCGAGGCGCAGTCCGCCGCCCACCAGGATCCGCTGCCCGTACCCGGGCTCCCCGTCGTGGCCCGCCTCCGCGACCAGCGTGGGCAGGCCGGCGTCCACGCCCGTGGCGGAGCCCGCCGTGAGGTAGGTGTCCAGGCCGGGCAGGTCGGCGAGCTGCTTGCGCAGGGCGTGCCGGTCGGCGGCGCGGTCGATCGCCCGGTGGAACGTCCACGGGCAGCCGTCGAGGGCCTCGACGACCTGTTCCACCGCGGCCAGGTCCACCGCGCCGTCCGCGTCGAGGAACCCGAGCACGAACTGGTCCGCGCCGGCCGCCCGCAGTTCCCCGGCCACCCGGACCAGCCGCCGCACGTCACCGGCCGCGAACCCGTCCGCCAGGCGGAGCATCACGCGCAGGTCGATGTCGACGGCGGCCCGGATCGCGGCGACGGTGGCGGGCGACGGGGTGAGCCCGTCGGCCGCCATCTCGGTGACCAGCTCCAGGCGGTCCGCGCCTCCGGCCTGGGCGGCGACCGCGTCCTCGGTGTCGAGGGCGATCACCTCCAGGACTGCACGCTTGCTCATGGCACCCCATTCATCGGCACTCGTCGGTGGCGGTCCAGTCGTCCTAGCCGTACAGCCCGAGCCGTACGGCTCCCGCCGTACAGCTCTTCCCATAGAGGTCTAGTCCAATCCAAGACTACGCCTGCCCCGGGCCCGCCCGGGGCCGCCGCCCGCCCGAGGGCGTCCAGCCTCCCTCCCCGCACCCCACCGACCCGTGCGCCACCCCGCCCAGCGGGCACCCGCGGAGCCGGACGAGCACGGTGACGCCGCCGGCGTACCGTCCCCGGGGGTCCGGCGCCCGTGAGCAGCCCGGCCTTATCAAGCCCACGGCTCTCGATCAAGCAAGACCGCCGCGTGTCGCACGGGAGTCACACATTGACTCAATCGAACTTATTGTCGAGCAATTTTCCGGCCCGCCACGTAGGTTGTTCGGCGACCAAGTAGTCCTGCTTTCAGGGGGATTCATGCGCAGGAGTGTGACGGGACGACGCAAGCTCGCGGCCGTAGGAGTGCTGACGGCCATCGCCGTCGGAGTGCCCGCGGTGAGTGCGGTCGCGGCGGAGATCAACGGAAGCAGGCTTCCGTTCTCCGTCGCCACCGCGGGCAGCAGCGAGGACGGTGACCGCTGGAAGGGCAGCGGCAGCGGGCACGCCAAGGCCTGCGGCGATGTCCCGGTGAACGACACCAGGACGTTCAGCGCGTACATCTACCAGGACAAGAGCTTCCGTCCTGACCCGCAGATCGCGAGCGCGTCCCGCAGCTACAAGCAGTCGTACGGCTGTGGTTCGTACAAGGGCACCAGCACCGGCGGCAAGTACTACACCAAGGCCTCGTGGGCCGGTATCCCCGGCAGCCGAGCCTATGGTTACGTGAACGCACAGAACTGATCCACGATCAGGAACCAGGACTCACGTGACCAGTCAGTCAAGCACCGCCGCGGCCGGCGCACAGCCGGTCGCGGCGGTTGCGGGCGCCACCGTGCGGTACGCATCGACGACCGCACTCGACAACGTCTCCCTCGACTTCCCCGCCGGCGTCACCGGGCTCCTGGGACCCAACGGCGCGGGTAAGAGCACGCTGCTGTCGCTGCTGAGCACGGCCCGCAGACCGGCCTCCGGTTCCGTCACCCTCCTCGGAGAGGACGCGTCGGGACGGGCGCGGGTGCAGCGGCTCCGGCGGCGGATCGGCGTACTTCCGCAGTCCTTCGGGTTCTATCCGCGTTTCACCGTCCGGGAGTTCACCGAGTACGCGGCATGGCTGCGCAAGGTGCCCGCGGCCCAGCGGCGCGAACGGGCCCTCGAGGCACTGCGCCTGGTGCAGATGGAGAAGCACGCCGACCGCAGGATGGGCGCCCTGTCCGGCGGCATGCTGCGTCGCGTGGGCATCGCCCAGGCCATGGTGAACGAGCCCTCGCTGGTACTCCTTGACGAGCCGACGGTCGGTCTCGATCCGGCTCAGCGGGTCGGCTTCCGCGGCCTGATCAAAGAGTTGGGCGACCGGTGCGCCGTCGTCATGAGCACGCATCTCGCCGAGGACGTGGCGCACGTGTGCGACCGCGTCGCCGTCCTGCTCGACGGTACGGCCCGTTTCACGGGAACAGTCGCCGAACTGTGCGCTCTGCCCGACGGGGGCACGTCCACAGCCGGCTCCGGCGCATCGGGCGGCGCCGAGGCGGTGGTCGACGGGAAAGCGGTGGAAGCCGGCTACCTCCATCTGGCCGGCGCGGAAGGGGTGGCGACCTGATGCGCATCCTGCTGATCGAGATGAGACGGGGCGAGGCCAAGTGGGCCGCCGCCCTCACCGGCGCCATCGGCCTCTACTACTTCGCCTCGGGGAGTCCCGGCGACAGCGACTGGATCGGTTGGTGGACGCAGACGAGTCTGCGGATCCAGCTGTTCTCAGTGATCGTCATGGGTTCGGTGATGAGCGCCGCAGCCGCCTGGGGAGCGGGCCGCGCCTTTCGCCACCGCACCCGGGCCTGGGCCGACACCGCCGCCAGGAACGGATGGTCGCAGGCGCTCCTGCTGTGGCTCTCCGCCTGGCTGTGGGCCCTGTGCGCGTACGCCGTGTTCATCGCCGTCGCGTTCTCCCGCACCGCGGCGGTCAGCGACGTCACCCGGCCCGCGTGGACCCCGCTGCTGCTCGGCGCGAGCATGATGGGCCTGGAGATCGCCCTCGGGATCGCCATCGGATCGGCCCTGCCTTCACGGGTGGTCGCGCCCTTCGCCGGCATCCTGTGGTACGGCCTCTTCGTCTTCGTCGCGTTCGTCCCGGACACCCCCCTCGACAAGCTGTTCCCAGCGATCGACGAGTTCTGGAGCTCGGAGTTCGAGCCGAACACGACGCGCATGCTGATCGCCGTCGCCTGGTGTCTGTCCCTCGGCCTGGTCTTGACCGCGCTGCCCGCGCTACGGCGCCGCGCCGCGCTCGCGCCCCGGCCAGCGGCCCTGGGCGCGCTCACCCTGGTGGCACTGGCCGCGGGCGGCACCCTGGTGGCCTTCCGCACGCCCGTGCCCGACTCCTACTGGGCGGTGCGCAAGGAACAGCCCGCACACCCGCTGTGCGCCGTCAGCGGTCGCACCAGGGTGTGCCTGTGGCCCGAGGACCGCCATCTCCTGCCGCAGGCCCGCGCCGCCGCACAGACCGTCGACTCGGCGCTCGGGCCCCTGGCCGGGTTCAACCGCGCGTTCTACGCGAGCGGCCTCCACCGCCCGGCGGGCGACACCGCCGAGCTGTCCGTGATGTCGCCCGCGGAGAGCCAGGCCGACCTGACCGACGCCCTGTTCTCGGCAGCCCTGCCGCAGCCCACGTCGCCGGACTGCCCGCCTCACCTGCTCCAGGAAACCGGCGGCTACCCGGACACGTTCCTCTTCGAAGCCGTCGTCCGCGCCCGCATCGGCGTACCCGGCGAGTACTACGGCGAGAAGTTCGGCCGCGCCGTGACCCGGGTCACCAGCGCCTCGCGCGCGCAACAGGACGTCTGGATCCAGCAGGCGGCCAAGCAGATCCGCGCCTGCCGACCCCTGCCCGCGCTCCCCAGGTGAACCCTGTGCCCACCGCCCTCGCCTTCGTCCGCTGCCGGGGCCTGCCCCGGGCCGCCGGCCTCGCCCTGCTCGTCGCCCTGGTGGCCACCGCCTTCGCGGGACAGCGTCTGGCGGTGCCCGAGTTCCGGTACCTGGTCGACTTCAGCGTGCCGGTGGCCGAAGTCGTCCCGCTCGCCCACGCGGTGATCCTCGCGACCACGATGTTCTCGCCCATGGCCGACCTGGAGCAGACGGCGGCCCAGCCGATGAGGCGCCACCGGGGTGTCTACCTGGTGGTACTGCTGCTCCTGGCCCTCGGGCTGAGCGCGCTGCCGCTGCTCGCCGGTGCCACGGGACAGGTGATCGTGTCGGCCGCCCGCAACGTCGTCGGCTATCTCGGGCTCGCCATGATCGGCGCCCGTCTCTTCGGCAGCGGCCTCGCCTGGCTGCTGCCGCTGGGCATGTTCGGACCCACGCTGCTGCTGGGCGTACGCAGTGACAACACCCCCGAGCCGTGGGCATGGTCGCTGCACCCGTCGTCCAGCGCCTCGGCCGCCGCCCTGGCCGTGGCGCTGTGGGTGGTCGGCGTGTGCGTGGCCGCGACGGGGCAGCCTCGACAGACGGAGCGGGCCGAACAGAGCTAGGGTCTTCCGTTCGGATCAGGCCGGGGTCACGGAAGTGCCGGCGGCCGAGCCGGCCCGATCCGAGGGAAATTCTTGAACAGGCCGGAGCCGGCCCGTCACGGAAGAATGGCTCCATGGCCGACCCAGACGCCCTCCGCCTCCGTTTCGTCCGCGCCCTGGAAGCGGCCCGTGGCCCGGGCGGCGGTCCCGACCCCGCGCCCTACGCCGACAACCTGCTCGCCCGCTGGCAGGAGCCGCAGCGCCGGTACCACACGCTCGCCCACCTCACCGCCGTCCTCGACCGCGTCGACGCGCTGCAGGAGTACGCGGCCGACCCGGACGTCGTACGGCTGGCCGCCTGGTTCCACGACGCCGTCTACCTCCCCGAGCGGTCCGAGAACGAGGAGCGGTCCGCGCGGCTGGCCGAGCGCGCCCTGCCGGAGGCCGGCCTGTCGGACGCCAAGACGGCCGAGGTCGCCCGCCTGGTCCGGCTCACCGTCGGCCACGACCCGGCCGACGACGACCGCGACGGTCAGGTGCTGTGCGACGCGGACCTCGCGATCCTGGCCGCGCCCCCGTCGGCGTACGCCGGCTACACCGCCGAGGTCCGCGAGGAGTACCACTTCGTCCCGAACGACGCCTTCCGCGCGGGCCGCTCCGCGATCCTGCGCCAGCTCCTCGCCCTGCCGCGGCTGTTCCGCACCCCCTACGGGCAGGAGCACTGGGAGACCACCGCCCGCTACAACCTCACCTCGGAGCTGGAAATGCTGTCGACCTGAGGGGACCGTGCCCCTAGGGTGCGCCCATGCGACCGATAAACGGGGATGACGTGAACAAGGCCGTCGCGGAGTGCCTGACGGCACTGCGACCGGCGGTGGACCGGGACTGGACAAGGGCCACGGCCGGGCAGCTGGAGTGGAACTGCCACGTGACGGCATTCCACGTCGCCGAAGCCCTCGTCGCGTACGCCGGCCAACTCGCCGGGCGCGCCGGGGACTCGTACGTGCCCTTCGAGATCACCCTCGACGAGGGCACCGACAACGCGGGGCTGCTGCACGTGGTCGAGACGGCCGGGGCCCTGCTCGCCGCCGCCGTGCGCACCGCCCCGCCCGGCGCCCGCGCCTTCCACCCCTACCCCTTCGGCAGCGCCGACCGCGAGGGCTTCGCCGCGATGGGCGTCACCGAGGTGCTGCTGCACACCCACGACATCACCGAGGGGCTCGGCCTCGCCTTCGAGCCCTCCGCCGACCTCGCCGAGTCCGTGCTCACCTGGCTGTTCCCGCACGTCCAGCCCGGCCCCGCGCCCTGGCCGACCCTGCTGTGGGCCACCGGCCGCGGCGAACTGCCCGGCCGCGCCCCGGTCACCGACTGGCGCTGGCGCAACAACCTGGTCATCCCCGCCGGACGCGTCGCCCTCACCGGCGTCCGCCCGGCCGCCGCCCGCGATCTGAACCTCGGCGGCGACGGCGGCTTCGACTGGATCGACGGCGGCCCGTACCAGGGCACCCGCGATGCGGCCGGGATGCTCCTCAAGGCGTACGAAGCGGGCGTGCACCGGCCGGAGTTCGGGGTCTTCGCGCTCGTACGCGCCGAGGACGGCCGGGCGCTCGGCGCCATGGGCTTCCACGGAGCCCCGGACGAGGAAGGCCTCGTGGAGATCGGTTACGACCTCGCCGAGGCGGCCCGGGGCCAGGGGTACGCCACGGAGGCGCTGCGCGCGCTCTCCGCCTGGGCGCTGGACCGGGACGACGTGCGGACCCTGCTCGCGAAGATCGACCTGGACAACAGCGCGTCCCGGGCGGTGGTCTCCCGCGCCGGCTTCCGGCTGGTCGGCACGGACGACACGCTCGCCACCTACGAACTGCGCCGCTGAGCGAGCCCCTTGGGGCGGCGCAGGCCGGACGCCCGCAGCAGCCGCACCACCTCGCGGCTGTCGACCTCCACCGCCCCGGCGGCCACCGCGTCCGCGTACCGGTGCGACGGAACGTCGTAGTGGTCGCGCTCGAAGGCCCGCCGGGGCACGCCCAGACCGGCGGCGAACTCGTGCAGTTCGTCGTACGACACATCGCTGACCAGGTGCGACCACATGCGCCCGTGGCCCGGCCAGGTGGGCGGGTCGATGTACACCGTCATCGGCGCCCCCTCACGAGGACGCCGTCCCGCCCGTGGCCGCGCCCAGCGAGCCCACCGCCGCGACCTTCACGCCCGCCTCGGAGCACACCCAGTGCGGGTCGGGCCCCAGTTCCGGCTCCACGTCCAGGGCGTGCGGGTCGCCCGAGCCGCACACCGGGCACAGCGGCCAGCGGCCGTACCGCTCCAGCAGCGCGTCCTGCACGTCCTGGGCGACCAGCCCGGCGACGTAGGCCGCGCCGTCCGGCCACTGCTCGACCCACCAGCGGCGCTGGGAGACGGATTCCTCGACCATCGAGACGACGTCCGCCTCCGCGACCCGGCTCGCGACGAGGTCGGCGAGCACCAGGGCGCGGGCGGCATGCAAGGCCTGCTCAAGGGGACTGACGGGTTCCATGGAACCCATTGTGCGCACTCTTGACCGGAACACCGACCGAAAATATCTTTCACATGTGACCCAGGACATGAAGGAAATTTTCGGCGGCCCGGCGGGCTCGCTCGCCGCCAAGGTGCGCACCCTCGCCCCCTCCATGACACGGTCCATGCAGCGCGTCGCCGAGGCCGTCGCGAGCGACCCGGCCGGCTGCGCCGCCCTCACCGTCACCGGCCTCGCCGAACTCACCGGCACCAGCGAGGCCACGGTCGTCCGCACCGCCCGCCTCCTCGGCTACCCCGGCTACCGGGACCTGCGCCTCGCCCTCGCCGGGCTCGCCGCCCAGCAGCAGTCGGGCCGCGCCCCCGCGATCACGACCGACATCGCGGTGGACGATTCCCTGGCCGACGTGGTGGCCAAGCTCGCCTACGAGGAGCAGCAGACCCTCGCCGACACGGCCGCCGGACTCGACACCGCCCAGCTGGGCGCGGCCGTCACCGCGCTGGCCGGCGCCCGGCGGACCGACGTGTACGGCATAGGAGCGTCCGGGCTGGTCGCCCAGGACCTCACCCAGAAGCTGCTGCGGATAGGTCTCATAGCCCACGCCCACAGCGATCCGCACCTGGCGGTGACCAACGCGGTACAGCTCCGTTCGGGCGACGTGGCGATCGCGATCACGCACTCCGGATCCACGGGGGACGTCATCGAGCCGCTGCGGGTCGCCTTCGAACACGGGGCGACGACGGTGGCCATCACCGGGCGCCCCGACTCCCCGGTGACCCAGTACGCCGACCACGTCCTGACCACGTCCACCTCCCGCGAGACCGAGCTGCGGCCGGCCGCGATGTCCTCGCGGACCAGTCAGCTGCTGGTGGTGGACTGCCTGTTCGTGGGAGTCGCGCAGCGGACGTACGAGAGTGCGGCGCCCGCGCTGGCCGCCTCCTACGAGGCGCTGGCTCACCGGCACCGCAGCACCCCCAGGTGACCACCAGCACGCGCATCGGCACCCGACTCGGAGAGAGCCACCCCCCATGACCTCCCACTCCCACGATCTGCGTACCGAACTGGCTTCCCTGACCACCGAAGCCTTCCGCCCCGAACTCGCCGACATCGATCAGCTGTCCACCCTCGACATCGCCCGCCTGATGAACGGCGAGGACGCCGGCGTGCCCGCCGCCGTCGCCGCCCAGCTCCCGCGGATCGCCGCCGCGATCGACGCCGTGGCCGCCCGCATGAGCCGCGGCGGACGCCTCGTCTACGCCGGTGCCGGAACCGCCGGCCGGCTCGGCGTGCTGGACGCCTCCGAGTGCCCGCCCACCTTCAACACCGACCCCACCCAGGTGGTCGGCCTGATCGCGGGCGGCCCCACGGCCATGGTCACCTCGGTGGAGGGCGCCGAGGACTCCGAGGAGCTGGCCCGCCAGGACCTGGACGCGCTGAAACTCGGGCCCGACGACACCGTTGTCGGCGTCTCCGCCTCCGGCCGCACCCCGTACGCCGTCGGCGCCGTCGAACACGCCCGCGCGCTGGGCGCCCTCACCGTCGGCCTGGCCTGCAACGAGAACAGCGCGCTCGCGGCCGCCGCCGAGCACGGCATCGAGGTCGTCGTGGGCCCCGAACTGATCACCGGCTCCACCCGGCTGAAGGCGGGCACGGCCCAGAAGCTCGTCCTGAACATGATCTCGACCCTCACCATGATCCGGCTCGGCAAGACGTACGGGAACCTGATGGTCGACGTCCGCGCCTCCAACGACAAGCTCCGGGCCCGCTCCCGCCGCATCGTCTCCCTCGCCACGGGCGCGAGCGACGAGGAGATCGAGCGGGCCCTCACCGAGACCGGCGGCGAGGTGAAGAACGCGATCCTGACCCTCCTCGCCGGCGTGGACGGTCCGACGGCCGCCCGCCTCCTGGAGGAGTCCGACGGCCATCTGCGCGCCGCGCTGGCGCACGCGGCCGACTGACGTACCCCCTGGGCTTCCCGCGCCGCCCTCGTGTGGCCGCAACCGCGTGACACACGGGGGCGGCCGGTCGTTGCCCCGGCATGACGACGATGAAGCTCCTGGCCACGGCCGCCCTCGCGGCCGCCTCCGCCGCCGCCCTGGCCGCGCCCGCCCACGCCGACAACCAGCACTGGACGGCCACCGGCACCGCGAAGTGCGCCGGTGAACTAGCTGTGATCCCCGCGCTCAAGGCGGTCTCCCCGCTGCCGCTGACCGGCGCGCCCGCCCATGCGTGCGGCAAGGGAAGCCTCATTCACCACGGCTGACGGCGCCGGCACCCGCACCGGCTACCCGACCGTAGGAACGGGAGCCCGCCACACCAGGGTGTACCGCCAGAAGAGCCGCCGACGGAGCCGGGCCCCGGGAAGGAGCCGACGGGCGGCGCGGGAGATCTCGTCGAACGTCATCTCCGGCTCTCGGGTGGGCGCGGTCATGGACACGGGTCTGGAGGCTTCCGGCCGCCCACGGTTCTTCCTCCACCCCGTCGCCGCGTTGAGCGGTATGGACACCAGCCCGAGCAGGTGATCGACAGGACTCGCGTCCCGCGCACACCCGACGACAACCAGGGTGCCGCCGGGGGCGAGCTCCTGCCGCAGCCGGGCGAGGGTCTCGGCGAAGGGGATGTGGTGGAGCACGGCGACGCAGGTGATGACGTCGTGGGGCCCGGCGGGGAGGTCGTCCGGGGCGGAGGCGAGGGCATAGGTCACGGGAAGGTCCGCACCCGTCAACTTCCTTGCGCTCTCCAGGATCCCGGCGTCGGCGTCGACCCCGACGACCGCCTCCGCCCGCCGGGCGAGCAAGCGCACCAGGTCCCCGCTGCCGCACCCCACGTCCAGGCCGGCACGGAAACGGCGGGGCACCTGCCGCAGCAGCCAGGGGTGGTAGCGGGCGTTGTGATCCCAGGGGTGGGCGGCGTTGAAACGCTGAAGGGCGTCGACTATCCGGCTCGGCAGCACTGACACGCCCCCAGACTGACACGAACCGTCGGCTCCACGCCGGGCGGGGATGGGGGCGGACGGTCGTGGGCTGGCCGGAGCGGCCTATTGGCAGATCCGTTCCAGGCAGGCCGGAGGGCGGGGGCCTCTCGTTCGGGCGTGTGCACTCGGTCGATCTGGCGCGGGTGGAACATATCTGCCCATCACCCCACCGGTCCACCGGTCCACCGGCCCACCGGCCCACACCCACCGGCCCACCGGCCCACCGGCCCACCGGCGAGACATCACCGGCCGCCCCCTCGCACCCGCTCCCCAGCCGCTACCGTCGAGCCGGCGCCTTCGATGGGCGCACACTGGACACCGTGACGTTGAAGGACTGCGCAGGCCCACCATGAACCACGCCCAGCTCGCCGCCCTCGGCAGGGCGCTCCGGCTCCTCGGGGAGCACGGGGAGGCCCTGACCGCCGACACCCCGGACGCCCGGCTGCACGAGATCAAGGCCGATCTGCGCAGGGCGCTCGATCTGCTGGACGAGAGCGTCGCCTCCAACGCGCCCGCCACCCGCTGCCCCGAGCACCCGCAGGGACCCGTGGACGAGAGCGCGCCCGACCTGTGTCTCCTCTGTGAGACCCGGCGCCGGGCCGCCCGGCGGTCGGAGTTCCAAGGTGGCGGCAGGCCCGCCGAGCCCGTGACCACCGCGCCGTCCCGCTACGGCGTCCGCGGTGACCGGCCGCAGCCCCAGCAGCGGTGGCTGCCGGAGCTGTGGAACGGACAGGAGTGGCAGCTCTGCGGGACGCCCCGGCGGGACCGGCGCGAGGCCGAGCTGTACCTCGCCGCCCAGCGGCGCTCGTCCCGGCCCGCGATGGCCTACCGGCTCGTGCACGAGTTCACCGACTACGAGGTGCTGCGGGTGTGGGGGAACCCCGTGTACGTCGAGATCGAGCCGATGGGGAACCTCTAGGGGGTCAGGGGCAGGGGCAGGAACGCGTGCTCCTCCCACAGGCGTCTGCTCCGCTCCTCCGGGTAGGGCGTGACCCGCGGCTCCGCGTCCAGGATCTGCACCAGGCGTGCTGCCGTGTCGTAGGCCGGCCAGCCCGGGTCGCCCGTGCGCGCGAACGACGTCCATGCGCGGCGGAAGAAGGAGGACAGGGCCTCCGCCTCGGCCGGTGTCTCCGCCCCCGCGAAGAGCAGGCCGCCCAGCACCGCGCCGTACGTCCCGAAGAGCAGGGCGACGTCCAGGGCGTGGCAGGCGCCCAGGACACCGCCGCCGCCCGGGGCCGGCCAGGTGAGTTCGTAGACGTGCGCGGTGCCGCCGCCCGCCCGCTGGGCCTCCGCCAGGTGCAGGCTCGGCATCGCGAACAGCCAGTCCGTCTGGACCCGTTCGAACAGGTCGGTCGGGGAGGCGTGCGGGAAGGCCGCGCGATAGGCCCGTTCGCCCGCCTCGCCGCCCGGGGCCAGCAGGCGCAGGGTCCCCGTCAGCCGATCATCCGTGATCTTGCCCAGCATGCCGCCCATGGCCATGAAGAGACGGAACTCGTCGCGGTTGTGGCCGACCAGGAGATCCACTTCGCGGGCCGCGCCCGCCGCGAGGGCCTGCCAGGGAGTGGTGGGCAGGACGTCGCCGTCGACGACCGGGGAGTACGGGGTGAGCGTCGGTGCCGCCTGCCCCCATCTGCCGATGTACTGGGGCATCTTGGCGCCCAAGGCCTGTCCGGCCGCCACCAGGTGAGCCGGGTCGACGCCGGCCAGGTCCGCCACCGTCGGCTTGTGGCCCGCCTCCGCCGCCAGCGCCGCCGCCATGTCACGCGCCAGCTCGTCGGAGAAGAAGGTGCCCGGCACGCTCTGCGCCACCCCTCGCCGGAACAGGCCACGGGCTCTCGGCATGGCCAGCAGCGAGGCCACCGAGCCCGCTCCGGCCGACTCGCCGAAGACCGTGACCCGCAGGTGGTCGCCGCCGAACGCCGCGATGTTCTCCTGCACCCACTCCAGGGCCGCCACCTGGTCCAGCAGGCCCCGGTTCGCGGGGGCGCCGTCGATGCGGGTGAAACCCTCCACGCCCACCCGGTAGTTGAGGGTGACCACGACGACGTCGCCGTCCCGGGCGATGGCCTGCGCGTCGTAGCTGGGCTGGCCTGCGTGGCCCATCTTGTACGAGCCGCCGTAGATCCACACCATGACCGGGCGGCCGGCGGCCGGGTCCGCCTCAGGCGTCCACACGTTCACGGTCAGCCAGTCGTCACCCGTGGGGCCGGCCGGACCGGCCGGGCCACCCGCGATGCCCAGGTCCTGTGGGGGAGGCGGCCCGAAGGCGTACGCCTCCCGGACGCCGTCCCAGGGCCGCACCGGGCGCGGGGCCCGGAAGCGGGCCGCGCCGACGGGGGGCGCGGCGAAGGGGATGCCCCGGAACACCGACAGGCCCTGCTCGCGCAGGCCGCGCACCGCGCCGGAAGCGGTGCGCACCACGGGGCCGTCGGTGTCCGGGACGCCGGTCTCCGGGACCTGGGGCTCACTCGTCGTCATGCTGCTCCTCACTGGTCACCAGGGGAACGGACGGGAGCGCACACAAGTGCCCGGTCGTACGGGCGGGTTCAGCTGAGCGTCTGCAGCGCCGCCGCGTCGTACGGCTTCAGCTCGTCGAAGCGGTCGGCGAGGACCTTGGCCGCCCACTCCGGGTCCTGGAGCAGCGCACGGCCGATGGCGACCATGTCGAACTCCTCGGCCTCCAGGCGGTCCAGGAGGTTGTCGATGCCCTGGACCGGGGAGCCCTCGCCCTGGAAGGCACCGATGAAGTCGCCGTCGAGGCCGACCGAGCCGACGGTGATGACCTGCTTGCCGGTGATCTTCTTGGTCCAGCCGGCCAGGTTGAGGTCCGAGCCGTCGAACTCCGGGAGCCAGTAACGGCGGGTGGAGGCGTGGAAGACGTCGACGCCGGCGGCGGCGAGCGGGGTGAGGATCGCCTCCAGCTCCTCGGGGGTCTCGGCGAGGCGGGCGGTGTAGTCCTGCTGCTTCCACTGCGAGTAGCGGAAGATGACGGGGAACTCGGCGGACACCCGCTCGCGGACCGCGGCGACGATCTCCGCGCCGAACTTCGTGCGGGCCACCGGGTCGCCGCCGTACGCGTCCGTGCGGGTGTTGGTGCCCGCCCACAGGAACTGGTCGACGAGGTAGCCGTGGGCGCCGTGGATCTCCACGCCGTCGAAGCCGATGCGCTCGGCGTCCGCGGCGGCCTGCGCGAACGCGGCGACGACGTCGTCCAGGTCCTTCTGGGTCATGGCCTTGCCGGTGGGCTCGGCGCCCGCGGTGACCAGGCCGGAGGGGCCGACGGCGGGTGCGTCCGGGAAGGGGTTCTGACCCTGCTCGCGAACCATGCCGATGTGCCACAGCTGGGGCACGATGGTGCCGCCCGCCGCGTGCACGTCCTCGGCGACCTTCGCCCACCCCGCAAGCTGCTCCTCGCCGTGGAACCGGGGCACGCGCGAGCTGTTGCCGGCCGACTCGTGGCCGACGTAGGTGCCCTCGGTGACGATGAGGCCGACACCGGCGGCGGCACGACGGGCGTAGTAGGAGCGGACGTCCTCACCGGGCACGCCGCCCGGGGAGAACATACGGGTCATCGGCGCCATCGCGATCCGGTTGGGGACGGTGAGACCGTTCAGCGTGATCGGACGGGACAGGATCTGGGCCGCGCGGGAGGTGGCGGCGGGCGTGACGGTCACGTGGGGGGCTCCTCGTGAGTGGCGATGTTAACCGGTCGGTATGTGAGCACGCATTGTTGCAGCTCCTTAAGTAATCGCCTATGCCCTGTCCCACATTCCGGCTTCACCGAAGACCCTCACGTGACGCCACTCACACTGTCTCGGTTCAGCCGCCGCACCCGCTCCCGCAGCACCTCGTCCGGCGGCGCCGGCTCGACCGACCCGGGCGGACAGTCCCACTCCCGCCCGCCCCCGATGGGCCGCAACTGCACCCGGCCGCCCACCTGCCCCATCACCTCACCGATCCGCCCGCTGCGCGTGTCGACGGCGTACTCGGGCGTACGGCTCAGAGCGGCCGCCAGCCGGGAGGCCACGACGAGATTGCAGCGGCCGAGGTCGACCAGGGCGCAGGGGTCCTCGTCCGAGACGCTCAGCGGGTCGACCCGGAGCGACGGCAGGACGACGCCGACTCCCCGCAGGGCCGCGCGCAGCCGCTCGACGGCTTCCTCGGCGGTCCGGGCGGGCCGCTCGCCTGCGGCCGTTTCCTTCGTGCTCATTGCTCCAGTCCCTCCACACAGAGCGTTCCCCTTCACCACACAGCGTGGTCGCCGGCGCCCTAACCTGGCCAGATACGGCGTCCCAACAAGCCCATGTGTGTGACAGGGAGTTGCCATGGCAGGACCGAAGGACCTCGACCCGTCGTCATCACCACGCGCCTTGCTGGGCGCCGAGTTACGGCACGCCCGGGAGCGGATGGGGCTGAGCCAGGACCAGCTGGGCCAGCGGCTGTTCGTGAGCGGGTCGTTCATCGGGCAGCTGGAGGCGGGGACACGGCGGATGCAGCCTGATATCGCGCGGATGCTGGATGAGGTGCTGGAGACAGGGGGGTTCTTCGCGCGGAACTGCATGGCGGCAGCCAAATCGCGATACCAGGAGCACTTCGCAGAGGTGGCGGAGTCGGAGACCCGCGCCACGGCGATCAGGCAGTACGCCCCGCTGCTCATTCCCGGGCTCCTGCAGACGTCCGCCTACGCAAGGGCCGTGAACCACGCGTACGACCCGACGACACCGGAGGAGACCATCGAGGAGTGGGTGGACAACCGGATGGCGCGGGCCCGCCTACTCGACCACCCAACAAAGCCGTTGTTGTGGGCGGTGCTTGACGAGGCGGCGTTGCGCCGAGAGACAGGGGGCCGGGCGGTGATGGCAGAGGCGCTGCGCCACGTCGCCGGTCTGGCCCGGCGGGGCCGGGTCATCGTGCAGGTGCTGCCGCTCAGCGCGGGTGCGCACACAGCGATGGAGGGTGCCCTGAAGCTGATGGACTTCGAGGACGCTCCTCCGCTTGTCTACCTGGAAGGAGTCCGCACGGGACGGCTGGAGGACGACCCGGCGACCGTCACCCAACTGAGGTTCGTGTTCGACCTCCTCGTGGCCTCTGCGCTCTCGCAAGCGAAGTCCCTGGCCCTGGTCGAGGCGTTGGCAGAGGATTACGCCCATGAGGCACATCCCTGACCAAGACCTGGCTGCGGCCGCATGGATCAAGTCGAGCCACAGCGGCAACGCCGACAACTGCCTGGAAGTCGCCCAGGGTCACCCCGCCCTCGTCCCCGTACGCGACTCGAAGACCGCCCCCCACGGCCCGAATCTCGTGTTCCGGCCCGAGGCCTGGTCGGCGTTCGTCGCGAACCTCAAGCCTTGAGCTCCGAGCCCTCTTTGCACGGAATGGGTGGGGTCTCAACCCACCCTCCCACCCCGCGAGTTGACGCGACGCGCTCGACTTGCCACGCACGGTGACGATCCTCTAGCGTCCCCGCATAACGAACAGCCCCCGTCAGGTGCGCCAACACCTGCGGGGGCTTGACCAACAAGATCGAATGCGAGTCGATCCCATGGCTGAAGCCAAGCTTAGTCCTGCTCTCCCGCTCACGCACGCGTCCTCCCACCCGATGGCCAACCCGGGTTACGGCAAGCGCTCCGCGCCGGACCAACACCGCCGCACCAAGCATGACTTCGCGCACCTCCCGCCCCGCGAAGCCGCCATCGCCGCATACATCGACCGGCTCCCCCAAGGCGCCGACATCTCGGTGAAAACGCTGGCCAAGCAGCTCCCTTACGGTCAGTGCGCGCTGCGTACGGCCCTCAACCGCATCCAGGCGGCGGGGCACTTGCGGCGAGGAAGGGAGCGGCTGGAGACGGAGGACGGGGGCTCGCGCTGGATCACCCGATCGTGGTGGTCCCGTACCGCACGCGACGACTCCTGGTGGACGGCGTTCACGCGCGGCGCCGTGCCGGAGGACCCGCACCCGCCCGAACGGCCCGGCCCCACCCGTTCCCGCGCCCACGTCCTCCTCGCCGCCCTCGGCCGCACGGCCCCGGTCCTGTCCCTCTCCGCCGCCGACTGCGCCGCGCTCGCCCCGCTCCTCACGGAGTGGCTCGCACGCGGGGCCACCGACGAGGCCGTACTCCGCGCGCTGACGGAGGGTCTGCCGACGCCGGTCCACCACCCGGCCGCCCTGGTCCGCCGCAGACTCGTCGACAAGCTCCCACCCGAACCGGTCCCGCGTCCGGCACCCCGCCGGGTCCTGGAGTGCTCGGAATGCGGGGTGCCGGGGCGGCCGGAGGCACTGCCGGGGGGAGTGTGCGGCGGCTGTCGCGGCGAACGCGCTCCCGCACAACCCCGTACGCCCCTGCCGGCCCTCGCAGTCCACGCCCGCGCAGACGCGATCCGGGCTGCGATGTCCGTACGACGACAAGAGAGGACACCCGTATGACGGCTTCCACGGTCCGACATGACCACTCAGGGGCACGATGGAGGGGGAGGAGGCGACGCCATGACCCCTGATACCGAAGAACGCCCGCAGATGTCCCTCGAGGACTTCGAGGAACTTGTCCGCAGGGCTCCCAGGGAGCTGCGGAACCCGCTGGAGTTCCTCGGCGGGAAGCTGTGCATCCGGCACGGGCCGCTCGATGTCGAGGAGTTCGAGGAGCTGGCCGAGGCCGCCCCCGAAACCGTGCGGCTTGAGTACATCAACGGAAAGGTGGTCGTAAAGGCCATGCCGGACGGCAACCACGGCGAGATCTTCATGTGGCTGCTACGTCAGTGCATGCAGCAGCGCCCCGAGCTGAACCTCATGCCCGAGAGGGGCGTCAAGGCCGAGGCCCACCGCAAGGGCCGCGCCATCACGGACGGTTTCCTCGCACCCGTAGGCCACTTCAGGGGGCACGGCAACTGGTCCTCGACCGACGGCGCCCTCATGGCCGTGGAGATCACCTCCCACGACCGCGACACCGACCAGCGTGACCGCATCGAAAGGCCCGTGGGTTACGCGGCGGCCGAGATCCCCGTCTACCTCCTCATCGACCGCGACAGCAGCACGGTCAGCGTGTACAGCGAACCGAAGGACGGGCGTTACCTGCAGTGCTCCACCCGCCCCTGGGGTGCGACCGTCGAGCTGCCGCCTCCGGTGGGCATCACCCTCGACACCGAGATGCTGAAGGAGTACGCCGACTGAACCCACCGCGAAAGCCCGAGGGCGGCACCCCCAGCCAGAAGCTGGACGTACCGCCCTCGGTCCGAAGGACAGGCGATCAACCGTCAGGTCGATCAGAAGTCCATGTCACCGCCCGGCATGCCGCCGCCGGCCGGCGCGGCGGCCTTCTCCGGCTTGTCGGCGATGACGGCCTCGGTGGTGAGGAACAGCGCGGCGATGGAGGCGGCGTTCTGCAGGGCAGAGCGGGTCACCTTCGCCGGGTCGATGATGCCCTCGGCGATCATGTCGACGTACTCGCCGGTCGCGGCGTTCAGGCCGTGGCCGACCGTCAGGTTGCGCACCTTCTCGACGACGACGCCACCCTCGAGACCACCGTTGACGGCGATCTGCTTGAGCGGGGCCTCCAGCGCGAGCTTCACGGCGTTGGCGCCGGTCGCCTCGTCACCCTCGAGCTCCAGCTTCTCGAAGACCTGGGAGGCCTGCAGCAGGGCCACGCCACCACCGGCGACGATGCCCTCCTCGACGGCGGCCTTCGCGTTGCGGACGGCGTCCTCGATGCGGTGCTTGCGCTCCTTGAGCTCCACCTCGGTGGCGGCACCGGCCTTGATGACCGCGACACCGCCGGCGAGCTTCGCCAGGCGCTCCTGCAGCTTCTCGCGGTCGTAGTCCGAGTCGCTGTTCTCGATCTCGGCGCGGATCTGGTTGACGCGGCCGTTGACCTGCTCCGAGGAGCCGGCACCGTCGACGATGGTGGTCTCGTCCTTGGTGATGACGACCTTGCGGGCGCGGCCCAGGAGGTCCAGGGTCGCGTTCTCCAGCTTGAGGCCGACCTCCTCGGAGATGACCTCGCCGCCCGTGAGGATGGCGATGTCGCCGAGCATGGCCTTGCGGCGGTCGCCGAAGCCCGGGGCCTTGACGGCGACGGACTTGAAGGTGCCGCGGATCTTGTTGACGACCAGAGTCGACAGGGCCTCACCCTCGACGTCCTCGGCGATGATCAGCAGCGGCTTGCCCGACTGCATGACCTTCTCGAGGAGCGGGAGCAGGTCCTTGACGGAGCCGATCTTGGAGTTGGCGATGAGGATGTACGGGTCCTCGAGCGACGCCTCCATGCGCTCCATGTCGGTCGCGAAGTAGGCGGAGATGTAGCCCTTGTCGAAGCGCATACCCTCGGTGAGCTCGAGCTCCAGGCCGAAGGTGTTGCTCTCCTCGACGGTGATGACGCCTTCCTTGCCGACCTTGTCCATGGCCTCGGCGATGAGCTCGCCGATCTGGGTGTCGGCGGCGGAGATGGACGCGGTGGAGGCGATCTGCTCCTTGGTCTCGACGTCCTTCGCCTGCTCCAGCAGGGCGGCGGAGACGGCCTCGACGGCCTTCTCGATACCGCGCTTCAGAGCCATCGGGTTGGCGCCGGCGGCGACGTTGCGCAGGCCTTCCTTGACCAGGGCCTGGGCGAGCACGGTCGCGGTGGTCGTACCGTCACCGGCGACGTCGTCCGTCTTCTTGGCGACTTCCTTGACCAGCTCGGCGCCGATCTTCTCGTACGGGTCCTCGAGCTCGATCTCCTTGGCGATGGAGACACCATCGTTGGTGATCGTGGGGGCGCCCCACTTCTTCTCGAGGACGACGTTGCGACCCTTGGGGCCGAGCGTCACCTTGACGGCGTCCGCGAGCTGGTTCATGCCGCGCTCGAGGCCGCGCCGCGCCTCCTCGTCGAACGCGATGATCTTGGCCATGTGAAGTGGTCCCTCCAGGACTGGGGGTGATTCCTTCGGACCGCGCCCGCGCCCGCGACGGACGGCTCGCCGGCCTGTGGTTCCTTGCCCCACGTGGCCTGCGGGCCTCACCGACCCGGTCCTTCTTTGTCACTCTCACCTTCAGAGTGCTAACGCAATGATTAGCACTCGGCATGGTCGAGTGCAAGCGCCTCCGCCCTCCCGGAGGGGCGCTCAGCCGCCCGCGAACACGCCCGGGCGCGGAGCGGCCCCGGGCACGGCGAAGGGCCCGCACCCTGTGCCGGTGCGGGCCCTTCGTCGACAAGAAACGTTCAGGCGCTGAGGCGAACCATGTCGGCCTGCGGGCCCTTCTGGCCCTGCGAGATCTCGAACTCCACCCGCTGGCCCTCTTCCAGGGTGCGGTAGCCGTCCATCTGAATGGCGCTGTAGTGGACGAAGACGTCCGCACCACCGTCGACCGCGATGAAGCCGTACCCCTTCTCCGCGTTGAACCACTTGACGGTGCCCTGAGCCATGCCTAACTCCCCTATTACTGGCCCTTGCACAGATCCACACTTCGCGGACCCGGGTCAGACCTCACCCCCCATCGACGGGGGCGTGCGCCGGAACGCGTCGACCGCGGCTGAATGTATCTGTCCAACTGCCGTCTGCAACAGGTCAATCGGACGAGAATTCTGGACGCGAGCGGTCCGGAATGTGGCGAAAATTCATGCACAGTCAGGGCAAGTCGGGCCCCATAAAAGCCACAAAAGCCGCATAGAACCCGCGCACTTTGGCTACTTCTTGTCGGGCCTGCGGCATGAATACAGGGCTCCCGACCGGTCCGACCGGGAGCGCGTTCCCCAACTCTACCGCGCTCAATCACACTGAATTGCCCCCTCCGCTTCTCTCACGGAGGGGGCAATTCAATGCACCATCGGTAACCGAAGTTACCCAAGGTAATGATCAGCCGCCGGCGACCGCCGGAATGATCGAGACGCCGGCACCGTCCGGAGTGGCGGTCTGCAGGCCCTGCTCGAAGCGGACGTCGTCGTCGTTGACGTACACGTTGACGAAACGGCGCAGCTTGCCCTGGTCGTCCAGCACCCGGGCCGCGATGCCCGTGTGGTTCTTCTCCAGGTCCTCGATGACCTCGGCGAGGGTCGTGCCCTGGGCGGCGACCTCGGCCTGACCACCGGTGTAGGTGCGCAGGATGGTGGGGATGCGGACGGTCACGCTCATGCGAGGCCAGCCTCTCGGAAGGAGTCCAGGGTCGGGCGGATGGTGGCGGTCAGGCCGGTGCCGGCCACCGCGTCGAGGGTCTTCAGGCCGTCGCCGGTGTTGAGGACGACCGTGGTCTTCGCCGGGTCCAGCACGCCGTCCTTGAGCAGCTTGCGGGTGACACCGACGGTCACCCCGCCCGCCGTCTCGGCGAAGATGCCCTCGGTGCGGGCCAGGAGCTTGATGGCGTCGACGACTTCCTCGTCCGTGACGTCCTCCACGGCACCGCCGGTGCGGCGCGCGATGTCCAGGACGTAGGGACCGTCGGCCGGGTTGCCGATGGCGAGGGACTTGGCGATGGTGTTCGGCTTCTGGGGGCGTACGACGTCGTGGCCGGCCTTGTAGGCGGTCGACACCGGCGAGCAGCCCTCGGCCTGGGCGCCGAAGATCTTGTACGGCTTGTCCTCGACCAGACCCAGCTCGATCAGCTCCTGCAGACCCTTGTCGATCTTCGTGAGCTGGGAGCCGGAGGCGATCGGGACGACGATCTGGTCGGGCAGCCGCCAGCCGAGCTGCTCGCAGATCTCGTACGCCAGGGTCTTGGAGCCCTCCGCGTAGTACGGCCGCAGGTTGACGTTGACGAAGCCCCAGCCCTCGCCGGCCGGGTCGCCGATCAGCTCGGAGCAGAAGCGGTTCACGTCGTCGTAGTTGCCCTCGATGCCGACGAGTTCACCGCCGTACACCGCGGCCATGACGACCTTGCCCTGCTCCAGGTCGTGCGGGATGAACACGCAGGAGCGGAAGCCGGCCCGGGCGGCGGCGGCGCCGACGGCACCGGCCAGGTTGCCCGTGGAGGAGCAGGAGAGCGTGGTGAAGCCGAAGGCGCGGGCGGCCTCGAGGGCCTGCGCGACGACGCGGTCCTTGAAGGAGTGCGTCGGGTTGCCGGAGTCGTCCTTCACGTACAGCCCGCCGGTGACACCCAGCTCGGCGGCGAGGTTGTCGGCCTTGACGAGCTTGGTCCAGCCCGGGTTGATGTTGGGCTTGTCGGCCACGTCGGCGGGGACGGGCAGCAGCGGCGCGTACCGCCAGATGTTCGCGGGGCCCGCCTCGATGCGCCGGCGCAGTTCCTCGGTGTCGTACGCGGAGAAGTCGTAGGCGATCTCCAGCGGGCCGAAACACTCCTCGCAGGCGAACACGGGGCCGAGGGGTACCCGGTGACCGCACTCACGACAGCTCAGGGCGGCGGCGGGACCGAGATCGACGGTGGAACCGGAGGTGCTTGCAACTGTCTGCACAGCCATGGAGGCGAGGCCCTTTCTCCTCATCTTCCTCACGACGCACTTCGCCGTGAGACGGATTTGGCACCTTCCCTAGCCGGGAGCCTCGCGGAGCGATCGCGCCTGATCGGGCCGATCTACGAGTACCGACTGGAGGGTTGCCGGGGCTTCATCGGGCCGTTTCCCTCTGCCCCTCTGGATGAGCTGTATGCGGTTGTGAACGCCTCTCGACCCCCGACATGCGATGGTCACCGGCGTTGTTCAAGACTGTAACCGAAGGCCAGGACAGTTGAGATAGTCGTCCGAACCGCGAGATGGATCACACGGTCACGCCCTGTGATCACGAACAGTGAGGAGCCGCAGACCGTGCTGGAAGAAGTCGAGCGCTGGCTGGCCACCCGCTCCTGGTCCGTGACCGACCGCCCTCTCCACCACCTGGTGTCCGCCAAGCAGCGCAGCGGCCAGACGATCAGCGTCGTGCTGCCGGCCCTCGACGAGGAGGAGACGGTCGGCGACATCGTCACGGTCATCCGCCACGAACTCGTGGAACGGACTCCGCTCGTCGACGAGATCGTCGTCGTCGACTCCGGCTCCACCGACCGCACCTCCGAGGTGGCCGCCGCCGCGGGCGCGCGGGTCGTTCACCGGGACGAGATCCTGCCGCGCGTTCCCGCCGTCCCCGGCAAGGGTGAAGTCCTGTGGCGCTCGCTGCTCGTGACCGGCGGGGACATCCTCTGCTTCATCGACGCCGACCTGAAGGAGTTCTCCGCCGACTTCGTCTCCGGGATCGTCGGCCCCCTGCTCACCGAACCGGACGTGCAGCTGGTCAAGGCGATGTACGACCGTCCGCTGGGCGGGGCGGCCGGGCAGGGGGGCCGGGTCACCGAGCTGATGGCCCGCCCGCTGCTGAACATGCACTGGCCGCAGCTGGCCGGTTTCGTGCAGCCGCTGGGCGGTGAGTACGCGGCCCGCCGCTCCCTGCTGGAGCAGCTGCCGTTCCCCGTCGGGTACGGGGTGGAGCTCGGCATGCTGGTGGACGCGCTGCACCTGGTGGGACTGGAGGCGCTGGCCCAGGTCGACGTCGGGGTCCGCAAGCACCGGCACCAGGACGGCCAGGCGCTGGGCCGGATGGCCGCCGCGATCTACCGCACGGCCCAGCTGCGGCTGGCCCGGGGCCATCTGGTCCGGCCGTCGCTGACCCAGTTCGAGCGGGGCGCGGACGGCTTCGAGCCGCGCACCTACTCGGTGGACACCGAGGAGCGGCCGCCGATGGTGGAGATCGCGGAGTACGCCGAGCGCAAGGTGGCGTGAACCGGCCGTCTCCGGTCGTATACGTCCGCGTGCCGGGCGTAGCCGTACGTTTGAGCGTTTCCGGGCCGGGCTAGGTTGAGGACCATGGCTTCCAGGCACGGTGCTGAGGTGCTGGTCGCGTCCAACCGCGGCCCGGTTACGTACACGGTGGACGAGAGCGGCTCGCTGCGCTCCAGGCGGGGTGGCGGCGGGCTGGTCTCGGGACTGTCGGCCATCGGCTCCGACGCGGACTCGGTGTGGGTGTGCGCGGCGCTCGGCGACGGCGACCGCGAGGCGGTGCGGCGCGCGGACGGCGGGCTGCTGCCGGCCGGGGACAGCGGCGGGCAGCGGGTGCGGATGCTGGACATCGACGCCGCCGTCCACGCGGACGCCTACAACGGCATCGCCAACTCGGTGCTGTGGTTCGTCCACCACATGCTCTACCAGACCCCGCTGGAGCCGGTGTTCGACGCGGAGTTCCGGCGCCAGTGGGCGTCGTACGAGGCCTACAACCGGGCGTTCGCCGAGGCGCTGTCCGAGGAGGCGGCCGAGGGCGCGGCGGTGCTGGTGCAGGACTACCACCTGTGCCTGGTGCCCGGAATGCTCCGGGAGCTCCGCCCCGACCTGCGCATCGGCCACTTCTCGCACACGCCGTGGGCGCCCGCGGAGTACTTCGGGCTGCTGCCGGAGGACATCCGCGAGCAGCTGCTGGCGGGCATGCTCGGCGCGGACCGGGTGGCGTTCCTGACCTGGCGGTGGGCGACGGCCTTCATGAAGTGCGCGGAGGGCCTGGACCCCGAGGACTACCGCGTGGCCTGGCCGTCGGGGGCGCCCCGGCACGTCGAGCACCTGCGCGGGAGCCGGCGTACGGAGGTCGGCGTGCACTCCCTCGGCGCCGACGGCGACTTCCTGCGGGCCCGGTCGCACGAGCCGGACGTCGAGGAGCGGATGGCGGCGCTGCGGGCGGAGATCGGCGAGGGGCGCAAGAGCATCGTCCGGGTCGACCGCACCGAGCTGTCGAAGAACATCGTGCGCGGCCTGCTGGCGTACCGGCAGTTGCTGGACGAGCATCCCGAGTGGCGCGAGCGGGTGGTGCACATCGCGTTCGCGTATCCGTCGCGGCAGGACCTCGCCGTCTACCGGGAGTACACGGCGGCGGTGCAGCGCGTGGCCGAGGAGATCAACTCGTCCTACGGCACGCCCGGGTGGACCCCGGTCGTGCTGCACGTCAAGGACGACTTCGCACGTTCCCTGGCCGCCTACCGGCTCGCCGACGTAGCCCTGGTCAATCCCATCCGGGACGGCATGAACCTGGTCGCCAAGGAGATCCCGGTCGTCTCCGACCAGGGCTGTGCGCTGGTGCTGTCCCGGGAGGCCGGGGCGTACGAGGAACTGGGCGCCGACGCGCTGGCGGTGAACCCGTACGACGTGCTGGAGACCGCGCGGGCCCTGCACGAGGCGCTGTCCCTGCGGCCGGAGGAGCGGGCGGAGCGGTCGAAGCGGCTGGGTGCCGCGGCCACCGCGCTGCCGCCCGCCCAGTGGTTCCTGGATCAGCTGCGGGCGCTCAGGGAGGTTCAGTCCAGCTGAGCCGCCAGGGTCCGCAGCAGTCGTACGACCCCTGCCGGGCCGTCGACCACCACGTCCGCGCGCTCGGCCAGTTCCGTGACCTCCGTGCTGCCGCTGCAGACCAGGAGGCCGGGGACGCCCTCGGAGCGGAGTTTGTCGACGGCGGCGAAGGCGGGGAGGTCGCCGAGGTCGTCGCCGGCGTAGAGGACCGACTCGGCGCCGGTGTCGCGGACGTACTCGCTGAGCGCGACGCCCTTGTCCATGCCCGGCGGGCGCAGCTCCAGGACCATACGGCCGGGTTCGACGATCAGGCCGTGGCGGCCGGCGAGGTCGGTGAGGGGCTGCCGCAGGGCCTCGAAGGCGGCCTGGGGGTCGTCGGCGCGGCGGGTGTGGACCGCGACCGCCCGGCCCTTCTCCTCGATCCAGGTGCCGTGCCAGGCGCCGACGCGGTCGAGCAGGCCGGGTAGCTCCGCGCGGACGGCCGCGACGCCGGGGTGCGGGGCCGGGGCGGTGACGGTGCCGGTGACCGCGTCCCAGTGCTCGGCGCCGTAGTGGCCGAGGACGGTCAGGTGCTCCAGGCCGGGGACGCCGGCGAAGCCGCCGTGCCGTACCGCGACGCCGGCCGGGCGGCCGGTGATCACCGCGACGGAGGCGACCTTGGGGGCGAGGGCGGCGAGAGCGGGTACGGCCTCGGGGTGGGCGCGGGCCTGTTCGGGGTCGGCGACGATGGGGGCCAGGGTGCCGTCGAAGTCCAGGCCGACGACCGCTGTGCTCGGCTTGGCGAGGAGGGCTGCCAGTCCGTCCCGGCCGGGCTGGGTCCGCGGGGTGGGCAGAGGATCCATACAGCGACACTATCCAGCGCGGACCGGCCTCACTCCTGGGTCGGCCGCCCGGACCCGCCACGGATCCCGCCGTGGGCTCCGCCCTCGAACCCCGCCTCGGCCGCCCGCGGCCGGCCGGAACGGCAGCCCGGCCAGCGCCGTGGCACGTCCCCTCCCACCGGCTCAGCGGTTCCCCTCGCGTGACCCTCGACCGGCCGGCTCCACCGCCACAGCCGGCAGGGCTTCCGACCCGGTCGGCCTCAGCGCTCCGCTCTGCGGGTCTCTCTGACCCGGCGGAGTCTGTTCACCGTCACCGGATCGTGCGCCAGCGCGCTCTCGTCGTCCAGCAGCGCGTTCAGCAGCTGGTAGTAGCGCACCGGGGCCAGGCCCAGCTCCTCGCGGATGGCGCGCTCCTTCGCGCCGGGGCCGGTGAAGCCCCGGCGCTCCAGCGCGAGGATGGCCTGTTCGCGGCTGCCCAGTTCCATGTGCGCCACCGTAACGCGGCGCACCGACAACGGGGTCAGTTCGCGTTGCTGCTGTCGGCCGCCGTGGCCGACGCCTGGAGGCGGGCCAGGACGCCGGCGGGGCTGCCGCTCGGGGTGACGGCCTGGCCGATGTTCTGCTTCACGGCCGCGCTGACCGAGGCCCAGGAGGTCTTGCCGACGGGATACAGCTCGGACGTGGGCAGCTGGTCCAGAAAGGGGCGCAGTGCCTTGTCCTTGGCCGCGTCGGAGTCGCTCATGGCGGTGGAGGCGGAACCGGTGACCGGCAGCAGGCCGTACTCGCGGGAGAAGGCGAGGACGTTCTTCTCGCTGTAGACGAAGTCGAGGAAGTCGCCGATCTGCTCGGCGTGCCCGTTCTGCTTGAAGGCCATCATCCAGTCGGCGACGCCCATGGAGGCCCTGGCCTTGCCGGTGCGGCCCGGCATCGGGACCATGCCGAACTTGACGCCCTTCTTGGCGGCCTGCTGGATCAGCGTGGGGTGCCCGTTGAGCATGCCGACCTGGCCGTCGGCGAAGGCGGCGAAGGCGTCCGCGCGGTTGAGCTTGCCGGGCGCGACCGGGCCGGTCAGGCCCTTGCCTACCAGATCGTCCTTGAGCCAGGTGAAGGTCTCGACGTTCTGCGCGGAGTCCAGGGTGTAGGTGCCGACGTCGTCGGTGTAGCCGTTGCCGCCGCTCAGCAGCCACTGCATGGTCTCGGCCTGGGCCTCCTCGGGGCCGAGGGGCAGCGCGTAGGGGTACTTCACGCCCTTGGCCTTGAGGGCGGCGGCGTCGGCGGCCAGTTCGTCCCAGGTGGTGGGCGGGGCGATGCCGGCCTTGGCGAAGAGGGTCTTGTTGTAGAAGAGAACGCGCGTGGAAGCGGCGAAGGGGATGCCGTACTGCGTGTGGTTCCACTCGCCGGCGTCGGAGAGCGGGCCGAGGAAGTCCGCCTGGGTGTGGATGGAGAGCAGGTCGGAGGCCTGGTAGAGCTTGCCGGCGGCCGCGTAGTCGGCGTAGGCGCCGATCTGGGCGAGGTCGGGGGCGTGCCCGGCGTCGACCATCTCCTTGACCTTGCGGTCCACGTCGTTCCAGGAGTAGACGGTGACGTCCACCTTCACGCCGGGGTGCTGGGACTCGTAGTCCTCGGCCAGGGCGTCCCAGTACTTCTTGGAGCTGTGGGCGGCGGAGTCGCCGTAGTCGGCGGCGACAAGTCTGAGGGTGACGTCGGAGGAGCCCGTGCTCCCGCAGCCGCCGAGCACCGCCGTCATGCCCAGTGCGGACACCACCGCGATCGTTCCTGCCGTACGCCGACGCACCCTCAAAACCCCAACCCTGCTGTCTGACCGTTCAATATGTGGACACATAAGGTCTACACCACGCGAGTGGACTAGACCTCTCACGGGTAGGAGGGTCACACTAGGGACCGTGGTGAGACATGTCATCGCCCTGGACGTGGGCGGTACCGGGATGAAGGCCGCCCTGGTCGGCGACGACGGCGCACTCCTGCACCGCGCCCGCCGCGCCACCGGCCGCGAGCGCGGGCCGGACGCGGTGGTCGGGACGATCCTCGACTTCGCCGCCGAGCTGCGCGCGTACGGCGTCGAGCACTACGGCACCCCGGCAGCCGCGGCCGGGATCGCGGTCCCCGGCATCGTCGACGAGGAGCGGGGCATCGCCGCCTACGCGGCCAACCTGGGCTGGCGGGACGTGCCCCTGCGCGACCTGCTGGCGCAGCGGCTCGGAGTTCCGGTCGCCCTCGGGCACGACGTGCGCACCGGCGGGCTCGCCGAGGGCCGCATCGGTGCGGGCAAGGGCGCCGACCGCTTCCTGTTCGTGCCGCTCGGCACCGGGATCGCCGGCGCCATCGGCATCGACGGCCGGGTGGAGTCGGGCGCGCACGGCTTCGCGGGCGAGATCGGCCACATCGTCGTACGCCCCTCCGGCACCCCCTGCCCCTGCGGGCAGCACGGCTGCCTCGAGCGGTACGCCTCCGCCTCCGCCGTCAGCGAGGCCTGGGCCGCGGCCTGCGGGGACCCGGACGCGGACGCCGCCGACTGCGCAAAGGCCGTCGCGTCCGGTGACCCGAACGCCGTCCGGGTCTGGCAGGAGGCGGTGGACGCGCTCGCCGACGGGCTGGTCACCGCGCTCACCCTGCTGGACCCGCGCACGCTGATCATCGGTGGTGGTCTGGCCGAGGCGGGGGAAGTGTTGTTCCAGCCCCTGCGGGACGCCGTCCGGCAACGGGTCACCTTTCAGAAGCTGCCCACCGTCGTCCCCGCGGCCCTGGGCGATACGGCCGGCTGCCTGGGGGCGGGACTACTGGCCCGCGACCTGCTCGACTCCACCGACCTCGACCCCACCGACCTCGACCCCACCGACCCCTCGGAGGTAACCGCCTGATGGCTCCCAGCTTGGTTCTCGCAGGTGCTCGGGTGGTGCTGCCCGGCGGAGTGGTGGACGGCGGGCGCGTGGCCGTCGAGGGCACGCGGATCGCCGCCACGGTCGCCGAGAGCGCCGACGTCGTCGACGTGAGCGGCCACTGGCTCGTCCCGGGGTTCGTCGACCTCCACAACCACGGCGGCGGCGGAGCCTCCTTCTCCGGTACGCCGGAGGACATCCTCACGGCCATCCGCACGCACCGCCGGCACGGCACCACCACCCTGGTCGCCTCCACCGTCACCGACGAGATGGACCTGCTGGTGCGGCAGGCCGGCCTGCTGAGCGAGTTCGCGGAGCAGGGCGAGATCGCGGGCATCCACTTCGAGGGGCCGTTCATCTCGCCGTGCCGCAAGGGCGCGCACTCCGAGGAGCTGCTGCGCGACCCGGAGCCGGCCGAGGTCCGCAAGCTGATCGACGCGGCGCGCGGCAGGGCGACGATGGTGACCCTCGCGACCGAGCTGCCGGGCGGCATCGACTCCGTGCGGCTGCTCGCCGAGCACGGCGTCATCGCGGCGATCGGGCACACGGACGCCGGCTACGAGCAGACGGTGGAGGCGATCGAGGCGGGCGCCACGGTCGCCACCCACCTGTTCAACGCCATGCCCGCGCTGAACCACCGTGCGCCCGGCCCGATCGCCGCCCTGCTGGAGGACGAGCGGGTCACGGTCGAGCTGATCAACGACGGCACCCATCTGCACCCCGCCACGCTGGAGCTGGCGTTCCATCACGCGGGCGCGGACCGGGTCGCGTTCATCACGGACGCGATGGACGCGGCCGGCGCCGGCGACGGCCGCTACATGCTCGGCCCGCTGGAGGTCGAGGTCAGCGAGGGCGTGGCCCGGCTGGTGGACGGCGGTTCGATCGCGGGCTCCACGCTCACCCTGGACCGCGCCTTCAGGCGGGCGGTGACCGTGGACAGGCTGTCGGTGGAGGACGCCGTGACGGCCCTGTCCGTGAACCCGGCGCGACTGCTCGGCCTGTCCGACCGGATCGGCTCGCTGGAGCCCGGCAAGGACGCGGACCTGGTGCTGCTGGACGCGGACTTCGACGTGAAGGGCGTGATGCGCCGGGGCGAGTGGGTGGGGGCGCCCCAACTGGTCTGATCTGTCCGTCTTTTCCCCGGACGGCGGCCGGCCTCTGACTGGGCCGGCCGCCGTCTCTTTGGCATGATCGTGCCCCCGGAAACCGATGACAGACGCACGGACATCGAGGGAGGTCGGCCCGGGTGATCCTCACGGTCACACTGAACACCGCTCTCGACATCACCTATCGCGTGCGGTCGCTGCGGCCGCACGCCTCGCACCGCGTCTCGGAGGTCGTCGAGCGGCCGGGCGGCAAGGGTGTGAACGTGGCCCGGGTGCTGGCCGCGCTCGGGCACGAGGCGACGGTCACGGGCTTCGCGGGCGGCGCGACCGGGCGGGTGGTGCGCGAACGGCTGGCGGACACGGCCGGGGTGACGGACGCGCTGGTCCCGGTGGCCGGGTCGACCCGGCGCACGATCGCGGTCGTGGACGAACGCTCGGGTGACACCACCCAGTTGAACGAGCCGGGCCCGCAGATCACCCCGGCCGAGTGGGGCGCCTTCCTGGACCGCTACGAGGAACTCCTGCCCTCGGCTTCGGCGGTGGCCCTGTGCGGCAGCCTGCCGCCGGGGGTGCCGGTGGGGGCGTACGGGAACCTCGTCCGCAGCGCCCGCGCGCTCGGCGTCCCCGTCCTGCTGGACACCAGCGGGGAGCCGCTGCGCCGCGGCGTGGCGGCCCGCCCGGACATCGTCAAACCGAACGCCGACGAACTGGCCGAACTGACGGGCTCCCACGAGCCGTTGCGCGCCACCCAGGACGCCCGCCGGCGTGGCGCCCACGCGGTCGTGGCCTCCCTCGGCGCGGAGGGCCTGCTGGCCGTCACCCCCGAGGGCCGCTGGCGCGCCGCCCCACCCGCCCGCGTCCACGGCAACCCGACCGGCGCGGGCGACTCGGCGGTGGCGGGCCTGCTGTCGGGGCTCGTGGAACGCCTCCCCTGGCCGGACCGCCTCTCCCGCGCGGTCGCCCTGTCGGCGGCGACGGTACGAGCCCCTGCTGCGGGCGAGTTCGACCGGGCGGCGTACGAGGAGCTGCGGGGCCGGGTGGCGGTGACCGGCGAGGTCACCGCGGCCTAGCTGTCCTTCTTGACCTGCCCCGGCTTCAGCTTGACGTTGCTGATCAGGGTGTTGCACTTGTCGCCCGCGCCGCAGGAGACGGAGATCGTGTTGGACCCCTTCTTCAGGGTCGGCCACACGAAGGAGTGGGTCCAGCCGTTGGTGAAGTCGCCGTCCTTGGCGTGCCGGTAGTTCTGCATGTCGAGCTTGCTGCCGAACGGGGTGCCGTTGACGGTGACCGACATCGACTGGTCGGCGCCGGCCGCGCTGTAGTACACGAACAGGGTGTACGGGCCGTCCGACGGGACGTCGACCTTCCAGGTGACCGAGGCGCCGGGCTGGTTCAGGCCCGTCACATAGCTGCCGTCGGAGGAGCTCGCGCCCTTGACGTCCGAGGCCTTCGACGCGCCGCCGGCCGGCTCGAGCGCCGAGGCGTCGGACTGCATCGAGTCGCTCGCCGCCGAGCTGCTCCCCGAGGGGCTCGGTGAGTGGCCCTGGGACTGCGTCGGAGCGGTGCCCACCTGGTCGGCGTTCTTGTCGCCGTCGTCCGAGTTGCCGTTGATCATCGCGACACCGATGCCGATGACCACCGCGGCGACCACCGCGATCGCGCCGATCAGCAGACCCTTGGTGTTCGGGCCCCGGCGGCCGGGCGCGGGCCGGGCGGGCTGCCGGCCGGCCGGGGCACCGCCGGTCAGGGTCTCGGGGGCCTGGTAGTGGGCGTTCGGCTGGCCGTACGCGCCCTGCTGCGGCGCCTGCTGGCCGTAGGCGCCCTGCGGGGGCACGCCCTGGCCGTAGGTGGCCTGCTGCTGGCCGTACTGGCGCTCGCCGACCGTACGCACCCTGCTGACCGAGTTCGGGTAGCCGTAACCGCCGGACGGCGGCTGTGCTCCTCTGGCCTGGCCGTCGGCGTACAGGTAGCCGAACGGGTCGTCGTCCTCGGGCGTGCTCGGGCCGTTTTCGCCGGGCGTCATCCCTTGGTCTCCTCAGCGGGTGCGGGGTGGATGCGATACACGTCTGGAAGGGCGAGCCTACCCGCTCCGGCGGAGCCAAACGGGTGACTCGAATCGCATCAAGTCCCTGACCTGCGGCTCATCCGGCGCGTCGGTGCTGTTTGGGACGAGATCGTTTCTCTACGTACATCCGCTCGTCGGCTGACTTCAACACCTCGTCCGCCGTCATGCCGCAGTGTGCCCAACCGATGCCGAAACTCGCGCCCACCCGGACGGCCCGTCCCTCGGCGCGGATCGGCTGGATGATCTCGTTGCGCAGTCGTACGGCCAGGTCCTGGGCGTCGGCCCGGCCGAGGCCGTCGGCGAGGATCACGAACTCGTCGCCGCCGAGCCGGGCGACCGTGTCACCGTCGCGGACCTGGCGGGACAGGCGCCGGGCGACCTCGATGAGGACCGCGTCGCCCGCGTTGTGCCCGAACCTGTCGTTGATCGACTTGAAGCCGTCGAGGTCGCAGAAGAGGACCGCGAGCCCCTTGGTGCCGTCGTCGTGGTCGTCCTCGGGGGCTGCGGTGTGCACATGGTGGTCGTAGCCGTCGTACGCCTCGCCCGCGCCCGGTGTGAAGTCGAAGCCGTGGCCGGCGGGGCCGTCGAAGGCGGGGTGGCCGTAGGCCGCGTCCAGGGACTCCAGTTCGCCGGAGTGGGCCGGGCGCCGGCACAGGCGGGCCGACAGCCGGGAGCGCAGCTCGGCGGAGTTCGGCAGCCCGGTCAGGGAGTCGTGCGAGGCGCGGTGGGCGAGCTGCAGCTCACGGCGCTTGCGCTCCTCTATGTCCTCGACGTGCGTGAGGAGGAAGCGGGGGCCGTCGGCGGCGTCGGCGACGACGGAGTTGCGCAGCGACACCCACACGTAAGTGCCGTCGCGGCGGCCGAGGCGCAGTTCCGCCCGGCCGCCCTCCGCCGACGTCCGCAGCAGCGTGCCGATGTCCTCGGGGTGGACCAGGTCGGAGAAGGAGTAGCGGCGCATCGCGGAGGCCGGGCGGCCCAGCAGCCGGCACAGGGCGTCGTTGGTGCGCAGGATGCGGCCGTGCTGGTCGCCGCCCATCTCGGCGATGGCCATGCCGGAGGGGGCGTACTCGAAGGCCTGCCGGAAGGATTCCTCGCTGGCGCGCAGCGCCTGCTGCTCGCGCTCCAGGCGGACCAGGGCGCGCTGCATGTTGGCCCGCAGCCGGGCGTTGCTGATCGCGATGGCGGCCTGGAAGGCGTACATCTGCAGGGCCTCGCGGCCCCAGGCGCCGGGGCGGCGGCCGTTGCGCGGGCGGTCCACGGAGATGACCCCGAGCAGTTCGCCCGAGGAGCCGCCCGAGACGCCGGGCGTGTACATCGGCGCGAACAGGCGGTCGGAGGGGTGCCACTCGTCCTCGAAGCGGGGCGCCGGGCCGTCCGTGTACCACTGCGGGACGTCGTCGTCGTCGAGGACCCAGCCCTCGGTGTGCGGTATGAAGACGAGGTCGCCCCAGCGCTCGCCCATGTTCAGCCGCCGGTCCCAGGAGTCGCGGGAGCCGGCCCGGCCGGTGATCAGGGCCTCGGCGGCGGAGTTGCCGGAGAACGCGGCGACGACGAGATCGCCGTCGGGGCGTACGAGGTTCACACACGCCATCTCGTAGCCGAGGGCGTTCACCGCGCCGTCGGCGACGGTCTGCAGGGTGTCCGCCAGGCTGCGTGCCGTGTTCATGTCGGCCATGACCTGGTGCAGCTGCCGCAGGGACGCAAGGCGGACATACGGCTCCGACTCGGTCTCCATGCTCGCCCTCCCCCCGAGACCTCGCAGCGAATCAAGGGTTGTCTTCGGCGCTTCTTTACGATGGCTTCTTACGATGCTGGTTCGGCGTCCCAGCCACTGAATCACAGCGCGCTGCCCACTCGGTACACAGGGTCAACAATTCCTGCTTCTTGTGACTCAAGTCACAGGAGAACGTGAACAATTGAGTGGCTTTCTTGCAATTGGGTTGTGCGCTTACCGGACGCAAGCTTTGTGCGTCTGCGCACATCGTGCACACACGGGTCCGCCGCTGGTCCTAGGACCCGGGTCGGGCGAAGGCCCGATGTCACCGCCGCGGAGCGGAGACTAGCGTTTCCGGCGTGCTGAAGACTCCCTCCCCCACCGCCGTCGCAGCTTCCGGGCATGCTGAGGGGGTGAGCAACGACGAGTTCCGGGCCGCGATGTCCCGGCTGGCCGCGGGCGTGGTCCTGGTCACCGCGCAGGAACCGCCGCTCGATCCGGACGACCCGGCCGCGCCGGCCATGGAGGACGTCGGCATGACCGCGACCGCCTTCATGTCGGTCTCCCTCGACCCGCCGCTGGTCCTGGTCAGCCTGCGTGCGGGCTCCCGCATGGACGACCTGCTCGACGAGCAGCCCCTGTGGACGGTGTCGGTCCTGGCCGAGAGCCAGCGGCACATCGCCGGCCGCTTCGCCATGAAGGGCCGCATCAGCGACCGTCTGCTCTTCGAGGACATCCCCTACGTGCGCGGCGAGGCCACCGGCGCCCCGCTGGTGGGCGGCGCGCTGGCCACGCTGGAGTGCAGGACCGAGCAGCGGGTGGCGGCCGGGGACCACACACTGGTCGTCGGCCGCGTCCTGACCGCGAGCGTGCCGAGCGCCGAGGGCGGCCCGCTGCTGTACTTCCGCGGCCGGTACCGGCAGCTGGGCTGAGCCGGGAATTCGACGGCCCCGGAATTCCGCGGCTCCCGGAAAATTCCGTGGCTCCCGGGAAACACGCGTGCCGGGGGTGCCGGGATGACACTCCGTCTGGAACGCGTACCGCCGGGGAATTTCGGCACCGCCGTCGCAATCCGCGTACAGCCGACCAGGAGGAGAACGTCGCCCTCGTCCTCAAGTCCCTCACCGAGGCGTCCACCCCGCTGGCGCGGCGGCAAGGAGCCGTACGTCACCTGGCACCCCCGGCCCGGCCGGCCCCGAGGCGTTCTGCCGCCGCCTCGGCTTCCGCACGACGGGCGGGCCGACGCGGGACAGACGGCGGGCGTGCGGATCCGTGACCCGCCAGGGCCTGTCCGGCCGTGCGCGTCCTCGCCCGAGGGGCGGCCGTGCGGCGTCGCGGCGTGCCCCGGGGTACCCCGGCCGAAGGCTGGGGCACCGGTCCGCACGGCGCACGGGCGGGCCGGGATCGCCGGACAGGCCCTACGCCGACTCCACCGTCATGCCGGCGAGCCGGGCCGGGTCGGTGACGACGTCGACGGCCGAGATGCGCTCGGCGACGAAGGCGAAGGACAGGACCCGCTCCAGACGTCCGTCGACGTACACGGCCAGGCCGGTCGCGCCGTCCACCAGGACCGGGGTCGCGATGCGCGCCAGCTGCGCGAAGCTCGTCGCCCCGGCGGCGACCCGGGTCGCGCCGCTGGTCGAACCGGCCTCGCTACGGGCCACCACGTCCGGGTCGAGCACCGCGAGCAGCCCCTCGAAGTCCCCGTCCCGCGCGGCGGCGAGGAAGGCGTCCACCACCTCCCGCTGCCGGGTGAGATCGGCCTCCGGCGCCTCGAGGCCCCGCACCCGGCGCCGGGCCCGGCTGGCCAGCTGCCGCGCCGAGGCCGGGGTGCGGCCGAGGATGCCGCCGATCTCCTCGAAGGGCACCCCGAACAGATCGTGCAGCACGAACGCCAGCCGCTCGGCCGGCGAGAGCGTGTCGAGGACGACGAGGAGGGCCAGTCCGACCGAGTCGGCGAGCAGGGCGCTGTGCGCGGGGTCCGGGTCGGCGGAGGGCGCCGGATTCCAGGTGTCCAGGGGCTGCTCGCCCCGGGAGCGGCGCGAGCGCAGCATGTCGAGGCAGACCCGGCCGACGACGGTCGTCAGCCAGCCGCCGAGGTTCTCGACCTCCCGGGTGTCGGACCGGCTCAGCCGGAACCACGCCTCCTGTACGGCGTCCTCGGCCTCGGCGGCCGAGCCCAGCATCCGGTAGGCGACGGCCCGCAGGTGCCCGCGGTAGGCCTCGAACCGCTCGGCGAGGAAGTCGTTGTCGGTCATGGCGGGCGCGGCCTCTCCGTCGTCTCCAGGTGCTCCTGCATCACCCTGACGTCGCCGAACCCTCGGATGTGACAGGGGCGCGAGGGGACAGGGCGACCGGGTGGCACACGCGATCCGTCGGACCGGGGGTTTCGTCCGGATCAGGTCCGGCCCGGGCCGATCCGAACGAAGCCCCCTAACCCCAGTCCCGTCCCGAGCGGCCCCGCTTCGTCTCGGCGCGCTGCTTCTTCTCCCGCAGCCGGCGTTCGTTGATGCCCCGCGGGATGCGGGTCGCCTTGCGCGGCTTGGGCGGTGGCGCGGTGGCCTCGGCGAGGAGGGAGGCGAGGCGTACGGCGGCGGTCTCACGGTTGCGCCACTGGGAGCGGTGCTCGGAGGCGCGGACGGTGACGACGCCGTCGACGAGCCGGCCGGCCAGCCGCTGCAGGGCCCGCTCCTTCCACACCGGAGGGAGCGCCTCGGTGCGGGCGAGGTCGAAGCGCAGCTCCACCTGCGAGTCGCTGGTGTTGACGTGCTGTCCGCCGGGCCCCGACGATCTGGAGAAACGCCACATCAGCTCGGCCTCGGGGAGCGAGACGGAGCCGCGGACGACATAGGGACCGGACATGCATTCCATCTTCCCGGCCCCGTCCGGTCCACGTCACCTGGATTTCCGGCTCGGTAAAAAAGGTAAAGGGATCCGGAACCGGCGGGACCCCCCTCGACGTTCTTCCGGGTGACGGTAGCTTCGTCGGCACACACCAGTTGTGCAGGGATATCTAGGGAAGGGACTCCCAACAATGGCTGTAAGCCTGTCCAAGGGTGGCAACGTCTCGCTCACCAAGGAGGCTCCGGGCCTGACCGCCGTCACCGTGGGCCTCGGCTGGGACGTCCGCACCACCACCGGGACGGACTTCGACCTGGACGCCTCGGCCATCGCGGTCAACGCCCAGGGCAAGGTCTACTCGGACGCCCACTTCGTCTTCTTCAACAACAAGCAGACCCCGGACAACTCGATCGTCCACACCGGTGACAACCGCACGGGCGAGGGCGCGGGCGACGACGAGGCGATCAACGTCAACCTGGCCGCGCTCCCGGCCGACATCGACAAGATCGTCTTCCCCGTCTCCATCTACGACGCCGAGAACCGCGGCCAGAACTTCGGCCAGGTCCGCAACGCGTACATCCGCATCGTCAACCAGGCCGGCGGCGCCGAGATCGCCCGCTACGACCTCTCCGAGGACGCCGCCACCGAGACGGCCATGGTCTTCGGCGAGCTGTACCGCAACGGCGCGGAGTGGAAGTTCCGCGCTGTCGGCCAGGGCTACGCCTCGGGCCTGGTGGGCATCGCCCAGGACTTCGGCGTCAACGTCTGACGCACGCCGCGCCGGGGCTCCGGCCGCTGCCCGACGGAACCAGCGGCCGGAGCCCCGGCTCGGAAAACCGGAGGTGCCCCCGGGCACCTCGGGGATAGCTTTCCCCCCGTGATCCTCGAGCCCCTCGCCGCCGGCCAGGACATCCCGGCCCCGCTGCTGACCGAACTCACCGCGCTGTACGCGTCCAACCACGAGTTCCACAGACTCAGCGGCGACTTCCCCGACCCCGACGACGTACGGCCCGAGCAGGTCGCGTCCACGCTCGCCGAGGATCTGGCCGGGCCGGACACCGAGGTGCTGCTCGCCCGCACCGAGCAGGGGCGCCTCGTCGGGCTCGCGGGCACGCTCGCCCACCACCCCGACCCCGCCGACCCGGACCCGTGGATCGGACTGCTGATGGTGGACGCGGCCGAGCACGGCAAGGGCCACGGCCGCACCCTCGCGCACCTCGTCGAGAACCGTTTCCGCGCACAGGGCCGCGAGGCCGTACGGCTTGCCGTCCTCGCGAACAATCCCAAAGCCCTGGCCTTCTGGACCGCCCTCGGCTACGAGGTGATCGACCACCGCCCCGACCGCGAACTGGGCCGCCCCTGCGCCGTACTGCGCAAGGTGCTGGGCACCTCGCCACGCACACCGCGGAAGGCGGCCCGGATCGCCGTCGTGGCCCCGGACGGCGCGGTGTTCCTCTTCCGGTACGACAACGACGAGATCGGCACCCACTGGGCCCTGCCCGGCGGCGGACTGGAGGCCGGCGAGAGCCCGCGCGACGGTGCCGTGCGCGAACTGGCCGAGGAGACCGGCTGGACGGATCTGGAACCGGGGCCGCTGCTGTGCACCTGGGAACACGACTTCACCCGCATGAACATCCCCGTCCGCCAGCACGAGCACATCTACGTCACCCACGGCCCCCGCCGGGACCCGGCCGGCCACCGGCTCGCCGCCGCGCACGCCGCCGACGGCATCCTCACCGGGCGCTGGTGGAGCAGAAGGGAACTGGCCGAGGAACCCGAGCCGGTGTGGCCGCCCGGCCTCGCGCGGCTGCTGGACGAGTGGGAGAGCCGAGCGGGCGGCGGATGACCGTGCCTCGGGGCGCCGGAGGTGTTCGCCGCGGGCGGTCCGGCGCCGGTCGCGTCACGGGTGGGACGGCTTCTTGTCGCCGTACAGCCAGTCCTTCCAGATCTCGGTGAAGTCCTGGTGCGGGGCCTTCCTCTCCACGTACGCGGTGAAGTCGGCGGTGCTCGCGCTGCCGTGGCGGTGGGCGGCGGCCCAGCCCTGGATGATGTCGTAGAACCTGTCGTCGCCGACCTTCTGACGGATCTTCTGCAGCACCATCGCGCCGCGCTGGTAGACGGGGCTGTCGGATATGTGGGCGGCGCTCGACGGCTTCGCGGGCGGGTAGGCCCATATGGCCTCGTGGTCGCCGTTGTAGTAGTCCATGAAGGTCTGCTGGGCGCTCTTGTCGCCGTAGTCCTCCTCGTACAGCCACTCCGCGTACGTGGCGAAGCCCTCGTTGAGCCACATGTCCTGCCAGGACTCCGGGGTGACCGAGTCGCCGTACCACTCGTGGGCGAGTTCGTGCACGAGCGTGCCGGTGTCCGGTGCGCCGGGGAAGGTGGGCCGGTTCTGCGTCTCCAGGGCGTATCCGGCATCGTCGGGGCGGTCGACGATCACTCCGGTGGAGGAGAAGGGATAGGGGCCGAAGTTGGTCTCCTCCCACTTGATGATGCCGGGGAGCTTCGCGAGCACCTTCGCGCTGGCCTTCACCTGAGTGGGATCGACGGCGGTGACGACCGGCAGTCCGTGCGGGCCGGTGGTGCGGGTGACGTCGAAGTGACCGATGGCGACCGTGGCGAGGTAGCTCGCCATGGGCTGGGCGGTGTGCCAGCGGTAGGTCGTGCGGTCGCCCTTGGTGAAACGGTCCGTCAACTCGCCGTTGGACACGGCCTGCAGCCCCTCGGGGACGGTGACCGTGAGGTCGTAGGTCGCCTTGTCGGAGGGGTGGTCGTTGCCCGGGAACCATGCCATGGAGCCGACCGGTTCGCCGAGGGCGAGGGCGCCGTCGGCGGTGGGCAGCCAGCCCTCCTCGGAGCCGTCGGGATCGGTGAGGGTGCGCGGGGTGCCCGAGTAGCGGACGGTCGTGCGGAAGGTCTCGCCCTTGCGGAGGTCGTCGTGCGGGCGGACGGTGAGTTCCTGACCGGCCCGGTTGAAGCGGGCCTTCCTGCCCTCGACGGTCACCGAGTCGACGTGCAGCCCGACGAGATCGAGGTCGAAGGCGGACAGGTCGTGGGTGGCGCGGGCGGTGATGACCGCGGTGGCGGTGAGACGGCGGCCGGCGGGGGTGTAGTCGAGGGTGAGGTCGTAGTGCCCGACGTCGTAGCCGCCGTTGCCGGCCTTCGGGAAGTACGGGTCGCGTACGCCGGACCCGCCCGGGGTGCCGTGCACACCGCCGTCGCACGCGGTGGCGGTCAGGGCGAGGGCGAGGACGGCCGCTGCGGCCGGGACAAGGCGCACGGATCTGGACATGTCAGTGATCTTATGTGCACGGGTTCCCCGGCCGGCGTGACACCATCTCCCACGTGCTCGACATCGGCTACGCCCTCTCCAACCGGTTCCCGGACCCTCCCCAGACCGACTACCGCCGCGCGGACGTCCACGCGCTGCGGCACGACCTGTTCTGCGGGGACGTCTATCTCGCGGACACCAAGACGGACCGGGAGCTGTCCACAGCCTGGGGATGGGTGCCGGTGCTGGACTTCGCGTGGGCGCTGTGCGACATCGTGGAACGGCTGGACCGGGACCCGCTGGGCTCCCGCGCCGCCCGGCCGCAGCGGGCGGAACTGGACTTCACCGAGTCCACCGACCGGATGCTGTTCGAGCGCCGCTTCGGCTGGGTGGACATCACCTCCGACTGGACGCCGGCCGAGGAACCCCCACTGCACTTCTCGCACACCGAACTCCGCCGCGAGGCCCGCGACTTCCTGCACGACCTGATCGCGGACCTCACCGACCTCCACGAGGAGCTGGCGGACAACCCCGCGCTCTGGACCCTCCAGGCCCGCTTCCCCCGCGTGCCGTAGCCCCTACTCCACCCGTATGCCCAGGGCCGCCGCCAGCACCGGCGCCAGGTCCAGCAGCTGGCCCGTACTGATCACCGCGCCGGAGAGGCGGTCCAGCCCACGGACGATCTCCAGCGGGGCGGCGCCGCGCAGGTCCACGTCCTTCAGGGTCGCGCCGCCGAAGTCGGCCCCCTTCACCGCGCAGTCGACGAACTCCACCCGCTCCAGGTGAGCGCCCGCGAAGTCGGGCTCGACCAGGAGGCAGGAGTCGAAGACGACGTCCTTCAGGCGGGCCTCCCGCAGATTCAGGTAGTCGATCTTGCCGCCACGGATCACGACCCGCTCCAGGACCGCACCGTGCAGCTGCGTGCCACCCAGCCGGGGATCGATCACCTCGACGTCACGGAGCGTGGACTCCGCCAGATGCGTGCCGACGCCCCGCAGCCCGGTCAGGACCGAGTCCAGCACCCGGGTCCGGCCCAGCGCCGTCTCGTCCACCGCACAGCCCGTCAGCGCGCAGTCCATGAACCGGGCACCCGCACCCTCCTGCCCGGACAGGTCCACCTCCCGGAACTCCAGCCCGTCGTAGTCCCCGTCGGGCTCCAACTCCCCGTCGGTCCACACCTCCAGAGCGGGCAGCCGCACCTCCGGCCGGCGCGCACGCTTCACCGCCGCACGGCCCGCCGCCCCCGGCCCGTCCGCCGCCCCCGCCCGCTCCGCGGCCCGGCCGCCCATCGCTCTCCTCGCCATGCCCCCATGCTGCACCCCACCACTGACAATCCCCCGTGACCTGGGCGAACCCTGAGCGCGGCCCGCACGAGATCAGCACGCTTGACCTCAAGCATGGTCGAGGTCGGAGGCTGGGACCGCGCAGCCAGTCGTCCTCCTGGGGGTCCCATGCACGCCGTCCGTCTGCACGCCTTCGGCCCGGCCGAGAACCTGACCCACGAGCGGACCGAGGACCCCGTCCCGGGACCGGGCCAGGTACGCATCACGGTCGCCGCGGCCGGGGTGCACCTGCTGGACGCGGCCCTGCGCGCCGGACACCGGGGCCCGGCGCCCGAACCACCCACCCTGCCGACCGTGCCCGGCCGCGAGGTCGCCGGAGTCGTGGACACGCTCGGCGACGGGGCGGACGGCCGGTGGCTCGGCAGACGGGTGGTGGCCCACCTGGGCTTCGCCCCCGGCGGCTACGCCGAGCTGGCCGTCACCGGAACCGACCGCCTGCACGAGATCCCGGAGCACCTCGGCTTCGCCGAGGCCGTCGCCATGATCGGCACAGGGCGCACGGCGCTGGGAATCCTGGGGTTCGCCGAACCGGGCCCCGACGACGTGATCGTCGTACCGGCCGCGGCAGGTGGCGTCGGCACCCTGCTCGTGCAGTACGCCAAAGCCGCCGGAGCCCTGGTGGTCGGGCTCGCCGGCGGCCCGGAGAAGACGGCCCGCACCCGGGCCGAGGGCGCCGACCTCGCCGTCGACTACACCCGCCCCGACTGGTCGGCCGAGGTCCGCGCCGGACTCGGCGGACACCCCGCCACGATCGTCTACGACGGCGTGGGCGGCGCGATCGCCCGAGAGGCCGTCACCCTGCTCGGACCCGCCGGACGACACCTCGTCTTCGGCTGGTCGGCGGAAGGCATCGGGGACGGACACGGGTACACCGTCCAGGGCGTCTCCGAGAACGTCCTCGGCCCGGAGATGCTCCGCAGGGCCGGCGGCCTGCGCGCCCTCGAAGCGCGGGCACTCGCCGAGGCCGCCCGGGGCCGACTGCGCCCGGCCGTCACCCGGTTTCCCCTCGCGGAGGCCGCCGCCGCCCACCGCGCACTGGAACGCCGCGCCACGATCGGAAAGGTGGTGCTGGAGCCATGAAGCACCTTCCGGGACACGGACGGCACGGTGACCGCCGGCCGCAACGGGCCCGTGCCGGTCACCCGTCCACCCCTCAGTACCGTCCCGCCACCCGGTCCGCCAGCCTGGCCAGACGGGACGACTCCGTGGCCGGATGGAGGCGTTCGCGCTGGTCGGCCATGCGATAGGTGGCGTACATGGCCTGCACACCCAGCCAACGGAAGGGTTCCGGCTCCCACCTGCGCACCTTGTGGTTCACCCACGGCAGGTCCGTCAGCTCCGTCCGGCCGCCCTGCCCGGAGTCCTGCTGGACCAGATCACGCAGAGTGCGGGCGGCCAGATTGGTGGTGGCGACACCGGAACCGACATAGCCGCCCGCCCACCCGAGACCCGTCGAACGGTCCAGGGTGACGGTCGCGCACCAGTCGCGCGGCACACCGAGGACGCCCGACCAGGCATGCTCCACCCGGACACCCACCAGAGACGGGAAGAAACGGGTCAGGATCTCACGCAGAGCCTCGATCGTCGCCGGCTGGGTACGGCCGTCGTTGTCCGTGCGGGACCCGAAGCGATACGGCACCCCACGCCCACCGAGCGCGATCCGGCCGTCCGCGGTGCGCTGCGCGTACATGTAGGCGTGCGCCATGTCACCCAACGTCTCCAGACCGGTCCAGCCGATCCCCGCCCACTGCTCCTCCGTCAGCCTCTCGGTGACGACCATCGAGGAGTTCATGGGGAGCCAGGTGCGCCTCTGACCCTTCAGAGCGGCGGTGAAACCCTCGGTGCAGCGCAGGATGTACGGGGCGCGGACGGTGCCGTAGGGAGTGACCGCGTGCTTGGGTCGGACCTCCGTCACCGGGGTCGACTCATGAATGGTGACGCCCAGAGCCTCGACCACCGCCGCCAGCCCCTTGACCAGCTTCACCGGATGCAGCCGCGCCCCGTGCGGGGTCCAGGTCGAGCCGACCGCGTCCGCGACCCGGATCCGCTCGGCCGTCTCCCGGGCGCCGTACAGCTCCCGGTCCTTCTCGCCGTACGACAGCTCGTGCTCATGGAAAGCCTTCAGCCGCGCCAACTGGGCAGGCGTGGTCGCCACCTCCAGCACCCCGCCCCGGTGCACGTCCGCCTCGATGCCCTCCGCCTCGGCGACCGCGATCACCTCCGCCACGGTGCCGTTCATCGCCCTCTGCAGCCGTACGGCGGCCTCCCGGCCGTGCAGCCGGGCGTACCGGTCACGGCCCGCGATGCCGTTGTACAGCCAGCCACCGTTGCGCCCCGACGCGCCGTACCCGCAGAACTTCTGCTCCAGAACCGTGATCCGCAGGAAAGGGGCCGCCTTCTTCAGGTAGTAGGCCGTCCACAGCCCCGTGTACCCACCGCCGACGATCACGACGTCCGCCGACGCGTCCCCGGACAGCGGCTCCCGCACCGCCGGGAGCCCGTCGTCCGCGTACCAGAAAGAGACGCCACCGTTCACGACACTGCTTGCCGAGCTGCTCATGGCCGGGACGCTAACTCCTGAGAGCGGCCAGTGTCTCCTTCGGATTCCATGCTTTTGCGCACCCCCGCGTCAGCGGATAACAGGCCAGCCCGATCAGCACGGAGACGAAGTGACCGAGGTCGGTGAAGGTCGGCCCCTCGGTCAGCGGCAGCCCGAAGACCAGCAGCACCGCCAGCAGATACCCGTACCGCCACGGCACGGCGATCCGGTACACCAGCACCGCGATCACCCCGGCCAGCGCATAACTCACCCCGATGTCCAGAGTGTTGACCGCCGAATGCGGGGCCATGCCGTCCCGGATCGCCCTCAGCAGCGCCAGCTCACTGATCAACGAGGCCAGGACGTGCGCCAGCGCGCACACCACGAGCCAGCGAACCGTACCCAGCCAGCGCTCGGCCGGCGCGTGGAACACCGTGTACAGCAGGACGTACGGGAGCCAATGACCGCCGTCGATCCACATCGCGCTCGCCACCAGCACCCGCACCGGATTGCGCGACAGCTCGTGGATGTTGGTCGACCGCTGCCGCAGGAAGTGCTGCTCGAACTCCGGCGACATGTGGTGCAGAGCGACGGTCGTCATGAACAGAATCGCCAGCCACACGTACGTGCCGGGAGCGCTGCGGACGTAACCCCACACCGCGCCCAGGCCCCGGGTAATTCGCATGAGCCGATTCACGCACGCCGGCATCGTCCGGCCCGTGATTGACATCCCCGGCTCACTGGCCGGGGCTCAGGAGACGTAGCCCCGACCCCGGGCCGCTCGCCGACGACCCCGGCTTCGAGCTGTGGCCCGCCCTGGACAACCGCTTCGAGGCGGCCGAGGTCCGCCGGCGCTTCGACGCGATGACCGAGCTACTCGGCCTGGACCGGGAGCGCGCGCGGGCCCGGACGCCGGGCCGGCCGCTGCAGAACGCCCTGTGGGACGTGGAGGGCGGCCGCCCGATCGAGGACCGCCAGCTGGAAATCCCCACCGACCGACATGAAAAAGCCCAGGCGGGACCGGGTCCCACCTGGGTCTGGAGCCCCCTGTCGGATTCGAACCGACGACCTTCGCTTTACAAGAGCGGTGCTCTAGCCAGCTGAGCTAAGGAGGCGTGCACCGGGGTGCTCGTGCAGTGTACCCAGGTCCGTGGTGCGTCCCGTCGAAAATTTCCGCGAAGTTCACAGTGGTCCAGCTACTGACAGAGCGAGTGAACGCCAGGTACCGTCTCGATCCAGTTCACGTGTGTGGACTACACCAACCACCTTCCTACAACGGATCGTCCGGCACGTTCCTGCCGGTAGAAGGGGGCCCATTCACCATGGCCACTGTCACGTTCGACAAGGCGACCCGGATCTACCCGGGTTCCACCAAGCCCGCCGTCGACTCGCTCGAGATCGCGATCGAGGACGGCGAGTTCCTCGTCCTGGTCGGCCCGTCGGGTTGCGGAAAGTCCACCTCGCTGCGGATGCTCGCGGGCCTGGAGGACGTCAACGGCGGCGCCATCCGCATCGGTGACCGCGACGTCACGCACCTGCCGCCCAAGGACCGGGACATCGCCATGGTGTTCCAGAACTACGCGCTCTACCCGCACATGACGGTCGCCGACAACATGGGCTTCGCCCTCAAGATCGCCGGCGTCAACAAGGCGGAGATCCGGCAGAAGGTCGAGGAGGCCGCGAAGATCCTCGACCTCACGGAGTACCTGGACCGCAAGCCGAAGGCGCTCTCCGGCGGTCAGCGCCAGCGTGTCGCCATGGGCCGCGCGATCGTCCGTGAGCCGCAGGTCTTCCTCATGGACGAGCCGCTGTCCAACCTGGACGCCAAGCTCCGCGTCTCCACCCGTACGCAGATCGCGTCCCTGCAGCGCCGTCTCGGCATCACCACCGTCTACGTCACCCACGACCAGGTCGAGGCCATGACGATGGGCGACCGTGTGGCGGTCCTCAAGGACGGTCTGCTGCAGCAGGTCGACTCCCCGCGGAACATGTACGACAAGCCCGCGAACCTCTTCGTCGCCGGCTTCATCGGCTCCCCGGCCATGAACCTGGTCGAGGTCCCGATCACCGACGGCGGGGTGAAGTTCGGCAACAGCGTCGTCCCCGTCAACCGCGAGGCCCTGAAGGCCGCCGCTGACAAGGGTGATCGTACGGTGACGGTCGGTGTCCGCCCCGAGCACTTCGACGTGGTCGAGCTGGGCGGCGGTGCCGCCGCTTCCCTGACCAAGGACAGCGCGGACGCGCCGGCCGGTCTGGCGGTCTCCGTGAACGTCGTGGAGGAGCTGGGCGCCGACGGCTACGTCTACGGCTCCGCCGAGGTCGGCGGCGAGGTGAAGGACCTGGTGGTCCGCGTCAACGGGCGTCAGGTCCCGGAGAAGGGCTCCACCCTCCACGTCGTGCCGCGGCCGGGCGAGACCCACGTGTTCTCGACGTCCACGGGTGAGCGGCTCTCCGACTGAGCAGCGGGCCGTGAGGTGACGTGAGGGGCCCCGCGGAGTGCCGCGGGGCCCCTCACGGCGTCGTGGGCCGTGGCGATATACCCCGGCAGAGCGATCATTTCGGGCGTGGAACGTCAACCCCTTACCCAGAATGCGGCGCGATCTCATCCCCCGTAAGAGTGACTCAATGTCGCCATGTCACTACCGGGCGCTACCCTCACACGCGTGAAGCACTCCACCACCCCTCAGACGCGACGCGGCCATCGGGGCGGCCCTGCCCGCCGGATCGGCCGCACTCTCGCCCTCGTCCTGCCCGTCGTCCTGGTGCTCTCCGGGACCCTCGCGGTCACCCGGGTCAACTGGACGGGAAGCCCCTCCGGCTCGGTGCTGACCGCCTCCGACGTGACCTCGGCGGAGGTTTCCTCCAAGGCGGTCTCCCACGCCCCGCAGGACGTGCTCCGCGACCAGCTGATGAACGAGCTGCAGAACCAGAACCCTGGGGTGGTCCTCACCCACCTCCAGCAGGCCGTCAACGGACACCCGTCGCTGGCCCGGCACTGCTCCTCCATCGCCCGCGCCCTCGGCCGCGCCGCGGTACGCATCTACGGCGCCCCGCGCGCCCAGTCCTACGCCCGACCGGTGTGCGACACGGCGTTCGCCTCGGGTGTCCTGGCCGCGCACAGCTGACGACAGCCGACGACAGCCGTTGGCCGGCCGGGACGTCGGCCACGGCTCAACGAGGAGCCTGTCGCCGGGGAAAACCCCGGCCGGGGCGCCGCGTACAGTTCGGGCATGACCGATCCGAGCGCCGCGTCGCGCCCCACTCAAGCCGTGATCCTGGCCGGTGGCCAGGGATCCCGGCTGCGTCCGTACACCGACGACCGGCCCAAGCCGATGGTCGAGATCCCCGGCACGGGCACCCCGATCATCGGCCATCAGCTGACCTGGCTCGCCGAGGAAGGCGTGACGGACGTGGTGGTCTCGTGCGGCCACCTCGCCGACGTCCTGCAGAAGTGGCTGGACTCGGCCGACCTGCCCGTCTCGGTCACCACCGTCGTGGAGACCGAGCCCCTCGGCCGCGGCGGCGGCCTCAAGTACGCCGCCGCGCATCTTCCCCGCCCCGACCGGCCCTGGTACGCCACCAACGGTGACATCTGGACCCGCTTCTCCCTGCGGGACATGGCGGATTTCCACACCGAGCGGGACGCTGTCGCGACGCTGGCGCTGGCTCGTCCGCGTATCCCCTGGGGCGCGGTGAAGACCGACGGGTTCGGGCACATCACCGACTTCATCGAGGCACCGCCGTCCACGTTCGAGATCAACGCGGGTGTGTACGTCTTCTCGCCCGAGTTCGCCGGGATGCTGCCCGAGCGGGGGGATCACGAGCGGACGACGTTTCCCGGGCTGGCCCGGGAGCGGAGGCTGTTCGGGTTCCCGATTCCGCAGGGGGCCTATTGGCGGGCCATCGACACGGCGAAGGATCTGACGGAGGCGGCGAAGGAGCTGGCCGCTCTGGGGCGGTAGCCGAGAGGCCTCGGGGGGCGGTGCCGAGAAACCCCTGGGGCGGTAGCCGAGAGGCCTCCGCAGGTGGTGACCGAGAAGCCTCTGGGGCGGTGACCAAAAGCAGCGGGCCCCGCATCTTCGTGATGCGGGGCCCTGTGCTGCTCCGAGTCCTTACCCGAGCAGGCCGCCCACCAGGCCCGGCTGGCCCGAGGACGAGGAGCCGCCGGAGCTGCTGGTGCCGCCCGTCGACGTGCCGCCGGAGCCGGTCGAGCCGCCCGTGCTCGTCGGGCCCGCCGTCGTGCTCGGGGCGCCGCCCGTCGGGGAGGACTGGTGGGGCGGGATCTGACCCGTGGTGCCCTGGGTCTGGCTGGGGGTGGTGGTCGTGCTGCCCGCGGTCCGGCCGGCGCCCGGAGTCGTCGCCGCGCCGGACGGGCTCGCGCCGGCCGTGGCGCCACCCGTCGGCGAGGCGGAGGCCGCCGGGGTCTTCTGGTGCCGCGTGCCGGGCTCCTGCGGGAGCGGCGAGCCGGGCAGGTTGTTGCGGGGGGCCTCGCCGGGGCCGGGGACGACAACCCGGCTGGAGTCGCGGACGGCTCCGCCCAGCAGGGAGCCGGCGAGGAGGGTGACGCCGACCGTGATCGCCGTGAGCAGCGCGCCGCGGCGCAGTACGTAGCGGCGCAGCTCCCAGATGTCGGAGCGGGGTCCGAGCCGGCGCCAGGCGCCGGCCGCGAGCCGGCCGTCCACGGAGTAGACGGGCGCGCCGGCGATGATCAGCGGGGACCAGGCGGCCAGGTAGATGATGTCCGGGGCGTCGTAGGCGGGGACCGTCTTCCAGCTGACCGTGACGATCAGGGCGGCCGAGAGCAGGGCACCGACGACCGCGGCCACGCGCTGCCAGCAGCCCAGGACGGTCAGGACGCCGACGACGACTTGCAGGAAGGCGATGACCAGGCCGGAGCCGACCGGGTGGTGCAGGGCGAACTGGCGCAGCGGCTCGGCCACGTTCCACGGGTGCAGGGTGTTGAGCCACTTGACCATCGAGCCGCGCTTGCCGCCGTCGAAGTAGACGGGGTCGCACAGCTTGCCCATGCCGGCGTAGATGGAGATGAAGCCGAGGAAGATCCGCAGGGGCAGCAGGACGACGCCCAGGTTCATCCGGCGGCCGGGGTAGTAGGCGTGCCGGGCCGGGTCGTCGCCGCGCCGCCTGGTGGGGTGCGGGCTCTCGGCGTCGGACGGGTCGGCGTACTCGTCGTAGTTCTCGTAGTTCTCGGAGTTCTCGTAGTCCTCGTACGGCTCGAAGTCGGCGCCGGAGTACGGGGGTTCGTCGTAGGCGCCGCCCACCGTGCGCATGTGCGGCAGGAGGCGGGTGCCGGCCTCGGCGTCGGAGGCGGTGCGCTGGTGGCCGACGACGGGGGCCTCGACGGTCCGGCCGAACTGGTCGTAGGTGTCGGCGTAGCCGGTCTGGACGCGCGGGATGACCTGGGTGGCGCCGGCCTCGGGCTCCTCGGCGTGGCGGACGCTGCTGCCCCGCACGGCCTGGAGGAGCCGGTGGGCTCCGGTGTCGTCGGGGGCGGACTTGCCGCTCCACACGACGGGGCGGCGGCGGCCGGCGGCGCCCGCCCGGGCCGCCGTGCCCATGACGGGCATCCGGCCGGTGTCCTGGGCGGCACTCAGGTGCCGGGCGATCCGCGGGGATTGGGTCCGCCTCGCCGACGCGCCCAACTGCACGCGGAAGCTGGCGTGATTGACGATGACCTGCGCCGGATCGCTCGGCACCTTCACCATGCTCAGCGCGGGAGCGTCGTCGAGCCCGGACTGGAATCCCGACGAGCGGTCCCCCGTGGGTGTGCGGGGTGTTCTGGTGTCCACACTCATCTAACCGAGTGACGTGGAGTTAGGACACGTCTCTGACCGAGCGGATGTGTCCGGACCGCGTCAAAGCCATGCCGAACGGCACAGGAGCGCGTGAATTACCCTGCACGGGTGAAGTGCCGGACGCGTGTTCAGGCGCGTCGGCGCGCCGCCTCGTACAGCACGATGCCCGCCGCCACACCGGCGTTCAGCGACTCCGCGCCACCCGGCATCGCGATGCGCACCCGGAAGTCGCAGGTCTCGCCTACCAGGCGGGACAGGCCCTTGCCCTCGCTGCCGACCACGATGACGACCGGGCCGTCGAGGGCCTGGAGGTCGCCGAGTTCGACCTCACCGTCCGCCGCGAGGCCGACGACCGTGATGCCGGCCTTCTTGTAGGCCTCCAGGGCGCGGGTGAGGTTGGTGGCCCGGGCGACCGGGGTGCGGGCGGCCGTACCGGCCGAGGTCTTCCAGGCGCCGGCGGTCATGCCGGCCGAGCGGCGCTCGGGGACGACCACGCCGTGGCCGCCGAAGGCGGAGACCGAACGGACGACCGCGCCGAGGTTGCGCGGGTCGGTGACGCCGTCCAGGGCGACGATCAGCGGGTCCTCGCCCTCGTCGGCGGCGGCGTCGGCGAGGTCCTCGGGGTGCGCGTACTCGTACGGCGGGACCTGCAGCACGAGGCCCTGGTGGTTCAGGCCGTTCGTCATGCGGTCCAGCTCGGGGCGCGGGGCCTCCATCAGGTTGATGCCACCGCGCTCGGCGGCGAGCTGGAGTGCCTCGCGGACGCGCTCGTCGTTGTCGATGAACTGCTGGACGTAGAGGGTCGAGGCGGGGACGCCCTCGCGGAGCGCCTCGACGACCGGGTTGCGGCCGACGACCAGCTCGGAGGCGGACTTGCCGCCCCGGCCGCGGACCGCGGGGCGGCGCGTGGCCTGCTTGGCCTTGGCGGTGGCGATGCGGTTCTTCTTGTGTCCCTTGCGCATCTCGGCGGGCGGGGTCGGGCCCCTGCCCTCCAGCCCCTTGCGCCGCTGGCCGCCACTGCCGACCTGCGCGCCCTTCTTGCCGGACATGCGGCGGTTGTTCGCGGCCATGACCTACCTGTTCTCTACGAAAGTGTGTGTACGTCTATGCAGTGTGCCGCCCGGGGGGCCGGACGGCACAATCGATCAAGGGCCGGGGCTACCGGGACCCGAGGGTCCAGCGCGGGCCCTGCGGGCTGTCCTCGATCACCAGGCCGGACTGGCCCAGCTGGTCACGGATGGCGTCGGCGGTGGCCCAGTCCTTGCGGGCGCGGGCGGACTCGCGCTGGTCGAGGACGAGCCGTACGAGGCTGTCCACCACGCCGTGCGCGCTCTTGTTGAGCACGATCTCGCCCTGGTCGGACGCGCCGGCCCACTGTTCGTCGAGCGGGTCGAGGCCGAGGACACCGAGCATGGCGCGCACCTCGGCGAGCCGGGCCACGGCGGCCTCCTTGTCGTCGGCGGCCAGCGCGCTGTTGCCCTGCCGGACGGTGGTGTGCACGATCGCGAGGGCCTGCGGGACACCCAGGTCGTCGTCCATCGCCTCGGCGAAGGCGGGCGGGACCTCGGCGGCCGGTTCGACGGTCTTGCCGGTCAGCTCGGTGACGCGCTGCACGAAGCCTTCGATGCGCGCGAACGCGGACTCGGCCTCGCGCAGCGACTCCTCGCTGTACTCGATCATCGAGCGGTAGTGCGGGGTGCCCAGGTAGTAGCGCAGCACGATGGGGCGCCACTGCTTGACCATCTCGGAGACGAGGACGCTGTTGCCGAGCGACTTGGACATCTTGTCGCCGGCGAGGGTGACCCAGGCGTTGTGCACCCAGTACCGGGCGAAGTCGTCGCCGAAGGCCTTGGCCTGGGCGATCTCGTTCTCGTGGTGCGGGAAGATCAGGTCGATGCCGCCGCCGTGGATGTCGAAGGCGGAGCCCAGGTACTTGTGCGCCATGGCGGAGCACTCCAGGTGCCAGCCCGGACGGCCCGGACCCCACGGCGTCGGCCAGGTCGGCTCGCCCGGCTTCGCCGACTTCCACATGGCGAAGTCGCGCGGGTCCCGCTTGCCGGTCTCGCCCTCGGCGGACGGCTGGAGCAGGTTGTCCAGCTCCTGCCGGGACAGCTCGAGGTACTGCGGGAGGGACCGTACGTCGAAGTAGACGTTGCCGTCGGCGGCGTAGGCGTGTCCGCGCTCGATGAGACGCTGCATCATCTCGACCATCTCGGTCACGTGCCCGGTGGCACGCGGCTCGTAGGTCGGCGGGAGGCAGCCGAGGGCGGTGTAGCCGTCGTTGAAGGCCCGCTCGTTCTCGTACCCGATCGACCACCACGGCCGGCCCTGCTCGTGGGCCTTGGCGATGATCTTGTCATCGATGTCCGTGACGTTCCTGATGAACGTCACCTCGTAGCCGCGGTACTCGAACCATCGGCGCATGATGTCGAAGTTCAGGCCCGAGCGGATGTGGCCGATGTGCGGGGCCGCCTGCACGGTGGCGCCACACAGGTAGATCGAGACGCAGCCCGGCTTGAGCGGGGAGAAGTCACGGATCTGCCGGGCGCTGGTGTCGTACAGGCGAATCGTCACGACTCCAGGGTAGTGGGCGCGGACCAGTGCCCGGTCACTTCACCCCGGGAATTCCCGGCCCCACAGCCTCCCGGCGGCCTTCCGGGGCGTGATCCGCAGGACCGCCCTCACAGCCTCCCGACGACCTTCCGGGGCGTGATCCGCACGACCACCCGCTCGGCGTCCTGGCCGGCGGCCGGGTTGAAGTCGGCGTACTTCTGGCCCGTGTACTTCTCGCTCAGTTCGTCGATGAGTTCCGGGCCGCCCTCCGTCGTCAGCTCGGCGGTGCCGCGGATCTCGGCGTACTCGTAGGGCTGCTCGGGGTTCACGACGACGACCGTCACCCGGGGATCGCGGTCCAGGTTCTTCTTCTTGCGGCGGTCGACCGTCGTCGAGAAGAGGAGCTGCTCACCGTCCCGCTTCACCCACACCGGGGACATCTGCGTGCTGCCGTCGGGCTGGACGGTGCCGACGACGATGAACACCTTGCCGTCGAGCACGGACTTGAGCTGGTCGGACAGGGCGGCGGGCATGGGTACCTCCGGAAAGCCGTGGTCAGCGGTGACGCGACGGTCACGGTCACGCTGCAGTGACTCTCCGGGTACCCTCGCACGCTCTCGGCTCACCCGCACCACGAGCGCGGCCCGGGCTTCGGCGCGCTCAGCCGGTACGGACCACCAGGGCCGTCGCCACCGCCATCAGGCCCTCCTCGCGGCCCGGGAAGCCGAGGCCGTCCGTCGTCGCGCCGGAGACGGAGACGGGCGCGCCGGCCGCCTCGGAGAGGATCTTCTGGGCCTCGTCGCGCCGCTTGCCGATCTTCGGGCGGGGTCCGATCACCTGGACGGCGACGTTGCCGACGGTGAAGCCGGCCTCGCGGACGATCCGGGCCGCCTCGGTGAGCAGGGTCACGCCGGAGGCGCCGGACCACTCGGGGCGGCCGGTGCCGAAGTGCTGCCCCAGGTCACCGAGTCCGGCGGCGGAGAACAGGGCGTTGCAGGCCGCGTGGGCGACGACGTCGGCGTCGGAGTGGCCGGCCAGTCCGGGACCCTCGCCCTCCCACTTCAGGCCGGCGCACCACAGCTCGCGGCCCTCCTCGAAGGCGTGGATGTCGGTGCCGATCCCGACCTGGGGAAGCAGCGGTGCCTCAGAAGCCATCGTTGAGCCTCCTGCGGGCCAGGACCGCCTCGGCGAGGACCAGGTCGAGCGGGCGGGTGACCTTGAAGGCCTCCTCGTGGCCGGGGACGGCGACGACCGTCAGGCCGAGCTGCTCCACCATGCTCGCGTCGTCGGTGACGTTCTCGGTGACCGTCTCGTGCGCCCGGACCAGGGTCGCGCGCTCGAAACCCTGAGGTGTCTGGACGGCGCGCAGTCGGCCCCGCTCGGGCGTGGCGACGACCGGCTCCGGGTCGCCCGGGGTGGCCGCGGGTTCGACTTCCTTGACCGTGTCGGCCAGCGGGAGCGCGGGGACGACCGCGGGCGCGCCGTCGCGCACGGCCTCGATCACCGCGTCGACCGTGTCCACGGGGACGAGCGGGCGGGCCGCGTCGTGGACGAGGACGATGCCGTACTCCGGCGGCAGGGCGTCCAGGCCGAGCCGGACCGATTCCTGCCGGCTGTCCCCGCCGGGGACGACCAGGAAGTCGGTGCGGTCCGGCAGCGCGTGCGCGTCGAGCAGGGACTTGACCTCGGCGGCGCCGTCCGGCGGCGCCACGACGATCACCAGGGCGACATGGCGGGACGCGGCGAGGGCGCGGACCGCGTGGATCAGCATGGGCGTGCCGTTCAGCGCGCGGAGCGCCTTGGGGGCGCCCGGACCGAGGCGTACGCCCCGTCCGGCGGCGGGAATCACGGCGGCGACGGGGTTCTGCGCGGGTGAAGGGCGCGATTCGTCAGACATCGGTTCCTGTCAGGTTTGTGTGCTCGACTCAGGTGGGTATGGCCTGAGGAGTGCCGGGCGCGACGCCTTGACCGGACCCTTTCCGTGACCCTGGTCGAGCCGACCGCCCGGGCCCGGCACCTCAAGTATCGGGGGGTTGATCACCGGCTGCCCCGAGAAACACGTTGCGGGGACGAACATGCCGCAGCGCCCGGCGACAGGATCAGTGTCATCGGGCACCGCGGCATTTCACTGTGCTGAGCGGGCCGGCAGCGGGGAACCGCTGCCCGGGCGCGTCAGGAGGCGAGCACCTCGTCGAGCAGGGCCTCGGCCTTGTCCTCGTTCGTGTTCTCCGCGAGCGCCAGCTCGCTCACCAGGATCTGGCGGGCCTTGGCGAGCATGCGCTTCTCACCGGCGGAGAGACCGCGCTCGCGCTCGCGACGCCACAGGTCACGCACGACTTCCGCGACCTTGATGACATCGCCGGAGGCGAGCTTCTCCAGGTTTGCCTTGTAACGACGGGACCAGTTCGTGGGCTCCTCGGCGTACGGCGCGCGCAGCACCTCGAAGACCCGGTCCAGCCCGTCCTGACCGACCACATCACGCACGCCGACGAACTCCGCATTGTCCGCTGGCACACGTACCGTCAGGTCACCCTGGGCGACCTTCAGCACCAAGTAGGTCTTGTCCACGCCTTTGATCTGGCGAGTTTCGATGGCCTCGATCAGCGCGGCCCCGTGATGGGGATAGACCACGGTGTCGCCAACCTTGAACGTCATGTGACAGGTACCCCTTCCGTGGCTATCCAGGGTAACACGGAAACCGGCGGTTCTGAATGGCGTTTTCGCAGGTCAGGGCATATCTCGGGGCTTGACAACAGCAACAGGAACGTGCTGCGAGAGGCCTGCGGAACCGGGTATTCGCAGGTCGGAGGGGCTGTTCGGGCGGGGCGAAACACGTTCGTCATCGACCTCGGAAGCCCTCTCCAAGTGGACGAACGTCCCGTTTTGTCCGGTTCCAAGCGTACGACTTCCGCTACTCCGTTCGGTGACCGGAGGGGGATGCGCGCCGAATCCGGAATTGATCAACGACGGCCGGACGGGGGTCCGTGATCTGTTCGTGATGCGGCCTGTGATGACGTCCCCGATGAGGGCCGTGTTCTGCTCCGTGTTGTGCTCCGTCATCCGCTCGTTGATGTGCTCGCCGATCTGGTCCCTGATCAATATCAAGGGTGGTCACGCATTCCTTCACGGAAATTTTGCGAGCGGTTATGTGAATGACGGACGAGCCCTCCGGCAAAGCGACGGGAGGGTCGGTCGAGCCCCCAGGGGCGAAGGGCCGGCGGTACCCCCAGCAGGAGGGAAGCCGGTTGCTTGGGGGAGGGTCGGGTGCGGCGGCGGAGGAACGGCTCGGTAACCTGAGGCCGCTGACAGACACTTAGGGCGGCTTTATAAGGGGAGCCGCCCGCGCGTTCAAGGAGTTGCCGCCGCCGTGAGCAGCAGCCTTCGACGCGGCGCCCTCGCCGCCTCCGCCATCGTCTTCTCGATCGCCTCGCTCGCCGCCTGTGGCGCCGGCAACAACTCGCAGACCCTGGAGGTCAAGCCGGACAACGCGGCGACCAGCGTCGGGGCCATCAAGGTCCAGAACGCCACGATCATCACCCAGCCCGACCTGAAGTCCACCGGTCCGGCCGTCATCTCCGCGACGGTGTTCAACTCGGACACGCACCCGCAGACGCTGCAGTCCATCACCGTCCCGGGCAGCAGCGAGACGGTCAAGCTGACCCCCGCGAAGGGCCAGAGCCTGACCGTTCCGGCGCAGGGCTCCCTGGTCCTCGGCGGCAAGGACAACGCCTCCGCCGAGATCCCCAACGGCCACGAGTCCGTCCAGGACGGCAGCGCGCAGAAGATCACCTTCACGTTCAGCAAGACCGGCGACGTGAGCCTGCAGGCCTTCGTGGTCCCGGCCACCAGCTACTTCGACAAGTGGGGCCCGAGCCAGATCCCGTCCGGCCCGGCGACGGCCTCCCCTGCCCCGGGTGCGTCCGCCTCCGGCAGCGGCAAGCCCGCGAAGCGCGGCAGGACCACCCCGTCGAGCTCCGCGAGCGACACGGCGAGCACGGGCGCGACCCCGAGCGGCTCGGCCTCCCAGTCGACCGCCGGCAACTGAGCAGCCGTACACGCACGAAGGGCGGCACCCCGGCCGGGGTGCCGCCCTTCGTCGTGGAACCGCGAACCACCGGCCCATGGCATGCGCCGCCCGGGTTTACGGCTCGAACTTGTAACCCAGGCCGCGGACCGTCACCAGGTAACGCGGGGCGCCCGGGTCCGGCTCGATCTTGGCGCGGAGGCGCTTGACGTGGACGTCGAGGGTCTTGGTGTCGCCCACGTAGTCGGCGCCCCAGACGCGGTCGATGAGCTGCATGCGGGTGAGCACGCGCCCCGCGTTGCGCAGGAGCATCTCCAGGAGGTCGAACTCCTTCAGGGGGAGGTCGACCTTGGAACCGGCGACCGTCACCACGTGACGGTCGACGTCCATGCGGACCGGGCCCGCCTCCAGCGCGGCCGGGGTGACCTCCTCCGGCTCGCCGCGGCGGCGCAGGACGGCACGGATACGGGCCACCAGCTCACGCGAGGAGAAGGGCTTGGTGACGTAGTCGTCGGCTCCTATTTCGAGGCCGACCACCTTGTCGATCTCGCTGTCCTTGGCCGTCACCATGATGACGGGGACGTTGGACCGGCCGCGCAGCTGGCGGCAGACCTCGGTGCCGGGCAGGCCCGGCAGCATCAGGTCGAGGAGGACGAGGTCGGCGCCGTTGCGCTCGAACTCGTCGAGTCCGTCGGGGCCGGTCGCCGCCACGGCGACCTCGAAGCCCTCCTTGCGGAGCATGTACGACAGGGCGTCGGAGAAGGACTCCTCGTCCTCGACGACGAGCACTCGGGTCACGGAAGGACCTCCGGGGCGGGAAGCGGTTCGTACGGGGATGAGTCGGGGCCGCCGGCCTCTTCTTCGAGGTCCGGGTGCTGTTGTGCGCGGTCGCGGGCCGCGCCCGCCTCCGGCAGCCTGAGAGTGAACGTGGAGCCCTGACCCTCGGCGCTCCAGACCGTGACCTCCCCGCCGTGCGAGGCGACCACGTGCTTGACGATCGCGAGACCCAGGCCGGTGCCGCCGGTCGCCCGGGAGCGGGCCGGGTCGACGCGGTAGAAGCGCTCGAAGATGCGCTCCTTGTCCTTGTCGGAGATGCCGATGCCCTGGTCGGTCACGGCAAGCTCGATCATGTCGCCCCCGGGCGCGGAGACCCGGCGGGCCGCTATGCCGACGCGGGTGCGGGCCGGGGAGTAGTTCACGGCGTTCTCGACCAGGTTGCCGAGGGCGGCGGCCAGCTGGCCCCGGTTGCCCCAGACATGCAGGTCGGCCGTGCCGCCGGCGGCCATGGTGATCTGCTTGGCCCCCGCCTGGTGGCGGCAGCGGTCGACGGCCTCGGCGACCAGCTCGTCCACCCGGACGGGCTCGGCGTCCTCGAGGGGGTCGTCGTTCTGCACCCGGGAGAGGTCGATGAGCTCCTGGACCAGGTTGGTCAGCCGGGTCGCCTCGATCTGCATGCGGCCGGCGAAGCGCTGGACCGCCTCGGGGTCGTCGGAGGCGTCCATGACGGCCTCCGAGAGCAGGGAGAGGGCGCCTACCGGCGTCTTCAGCTCGTGGCTCACATTGGCCACGAAGTCACGCCGTACGGCTTCGATCCTCCTTGCCTCGGTCAGGTCTTCGACCAGCAGCAGGACCAGGCGGGAGCCGAGCGGGGCCACCCTCGCGGAGACGGCGAGGGCCTCACCGCGTCCGGTGCCACGCCGGGGCAGGTCCAGCTCGACCTGCCGTATCTCCCCGTCGCGTCTGGTGTCTCTGGCCATCTGGAGCATGGGCTCGACGGCGAGCTTGCCGCCGCGGACCAGCCCGAGGGCGTAGGCGGCGGAGCTGGCCTTGACGACGGCGTCGGCCTCGTCGAGGACGACGGCCGAGGAGCGGAGCACGGACAACACGGTGTCCACGCCGGGCGGGAGTACGGGATCGGTGTGCAAGGAAGTCCTGGTCGGTCGCTTCTGGTCGCGTTCGCTCCAGCGGAACGCCAGCATGGCGATGACACCGGTGAGCACCCCGGCGATCGCTGCCGCTGCGGCGACCGCCGCGTTCACGTCCATGCCTCCAGGTTAAGCAGGGCGTACGACATGACCACAGCCGTCGAGGTGCGAGCACCGTCACTCGTCGCCCAGAGTTCACCTTGGGGCCAGGATTGGTTCATTTGGGGTGGCGGAAACGGACGCGTGCGGGGCAGAACGTGGGAGCGTGGGGACCAAGCACACCTATGAGAGGGAACCCTGATGCGGGACGCGTACCACGAGGAACTGGACTCGATCGGCGACGGTCTGGTGGAGATGGCCCGGCTGGTCGGGTCGGCGATCGGACGCGCCACCACCGCCATGCTGGACGCCGACCTGAAGCTGGCCGAGAGCGTGATCGAGGCCGACCAGAAGGTCGACGAGCTCCAGCACGACCTGGAGGCCCGGGCCATAGCCCTGCTCGCCCGGCAGCAGCCGGTGGCGACCGACCTGCGGATCGTCGTCACCTCGCTGCGCATGTCCGCCGACCTGGAGCGGTCCGGTGACCTCGCCCAGCACGTGGCGAAGCTGGCCCGGCTGCGCTTCCCCGAGCGCGCGGTGCCCCGCGACCTGCACGCCACGATCCTGGAGATGGGCCAGCTCGCGCAGCGCCTGATGGCGAAGGCGGCCGAGGTGATCATCACCAAGGACGTCGACCTCGCGCTGCAGCTGGAGCAGGACGACGACGAGATGGACCTCCTGCACCGCACCCTCTTCCAGCACCTGATCGACGAGCGCTGGAAGCACGGCATCGAGACGGCCGTGGACGTCACCCTGCTCGGCCGCTACTACGAGCGGTACGCCGACCACGCCGTGGCCGTGGCCAAGCGCGTGGTCTTCCTGGTCACGGGCGAGCACGCGGACGAGCTGCAGCCGGACATCCAGCCGGCGACGGGGACCCAGGGCGCGTGACCCTCCGGGGGTCGGGCGCGGTGGTGCGAGGTCGCCGAACGGGGCGCGCGTACGCCTCCGTGCGCCGTTGATGCGCCCAGGGGAGCGGGCATGAAATGGACGAGGGCACCCCTGCCCCAGCGTCTAGGAGGGTCCCATGGCCGATTCCCCCCGCACCACGCCCGACCCCACGCAGGAGCGCGAGACCGAGCAGCCCGCCGAGATCAGGAGCCTGCCGCTGGTCGGCGCGTGCGGCTGCGGCTCGGGCTGCGGCTGCGGGTGCCAGTCGGGCAGCCCGTGCCAGTGCTGACCTGACGAACCGACGGACGAGGGCCGGTGTGCGATCAACGCACGCCGGCCCTTTTTCTGTGTCCTCATGCCGCGTCCTCATGCCGCCCTGTAGCGTTCACACCCCACTCATTGCAATGAAGGAGGCAGGGCCCGTTGCGTTAGAATCCGACTCGTTGCAACGATTTCTATCCACTGAGCTGCAGTTTTGAAATTATTGCGCAACGATCTAGTTGCCACCATATGGAAAGCAACGTAGCGTTTCCCTCGTCAGAAACAGCGATGACCCGAAGGAGCGCACGATGCAGAAGTTCGACACCCCCGCCCCGGTCTCGACCGTCCTCGACATCCCCGTGGGACGCATCCGGTTCGTCGCCGCCGACCGGGCCGACACCACGGTCGAGGTTCTGCCGGCGGACGCCTCCAAGGGCCGCGACGTGAAGGCGGCGGAGCAGATCGAGGTCGTCTACGGCGACGGCGTCCTGCGGATCGAGGCCGCGCCGGCGAAGAACCGGCTCCTCGGTCATTCGGGAGCCGTCGAGGTGACGGTCGAACTGCCCGCCGGTTCCCGGGTCGAGGCGAAGGCGGCCGCCGCCGAGTTCCGGAGCCTCGGCCGGCTCGGCGACGTCGTCTTCGAGGCCGCGCAGGCCACCGTCGACCTCGACGAGACCGCGAGCGCCCGTCTCACCCTTCAAGCCGGTGACGTGTCGGTCGGCCGCCTGGGCGGCGCCGCTGAGATCAGCACCCAGAAGGGCGACCTCCGCATCGCCGAGGCCGTGCGGGGCAGGGTCGTGCTGCGCACCGAGCACGGCGAGATCTCGGTCGGCGTCGCTCACGGAGCCTCCGCCACCCTGGACGCCGGCACCAGCTACGGCCGGATCCAGAACTCGCTCAAGAACACCGACGGCGTCGCCGCGGCTCTGACCATCCAGGCGACCACCTCCCACGGCGACATCACCGCCCGCAGCCTGTGAAGCGACAAGCCCCCTGACTGCGGCGAACCGCCGGCAGGGGGCTTGATCGCGGCTGACGGGACCGGCCGGTGAGGCATGGCGGTGATCTCGGCAGGGCCGACCATATTCGGCACGCCGTCGAGGAGGAGGAAGACGCCGAACGGCTACCGGCCGAGCACCCGCCCGCCGACATGAGCTCCCACGGGCAGCGCGGAGACCGTTGCCGGCCCGGCTCCGGTCTACGGCGTCCGAGGCCGGCGGCAGGGAGCGATCCGGCCGACTGGACTCGGGCATGGTCCCGTCCTGGAGGGCGCAGCGATGCCGGTCGAGTACTTCCGGCCCCGCAAGGTGATGAGGCAACAGACCTGGTCGCACCCCGTCGCCGGTGGCGGGACGCCGGAATGGGCCGTGCGGCTGAGTGCCGGGTGTCCCCCTGTCCGCCGTCGGGCGGAAACGGCTACACCGTCCGGGCGGACATCCCTCTGCGGCCCGTAACTGCCGTGCGCCGCATCATCGACAACACGGCCGGCGGTGCCGGAGGCGGCGCGGCCGACGACGGAGTCCTGCGCATCGTCGACACCAACCTCAACGAGAACAGGGCCGGGCGGGCCGGAGGCGTCGCCGACTTCGGAGGCGGCACGACGACCGTCATGTCCAGCAACGTCAACAACAACACGGCCGCCGCCCCGGGCGGCGTCCTCAAGACGGCGGCGCGGTCACCATCCCGTCGTCCCGGGTCAAGGGCAACACGCCCACCAACTGCGCCGGCAGCCCCATCGCCGTGCCGGGCTGCACCGGCTGACAGGGCGGAGAGCCGGCCCACCGATCCGTGGACTCAGCCGCAGCCGGCTGACGCGGAGACGTCACCGGCGGCCTGGCCGGTGCAGCAGCCGTCGCCGGTGGCGTGCGGGTCGGCGCTCTTGCCGAGGGTGTCCGCGTCGGCCTTCACGACGTACACCTCCCACGGCTCCTTGCCGGGGCCGTGGACCCAGACCTTGTCCTGGAGGGCGTAGCAGCAGGAGGTGTCGTTCTCCTCGAAGGTCGCCAGGCCGGCGTCCCTGAGCCGGCTGGTGGCGACGTCGACCTGGGCGGTGGACTCGACCTCGACACCGAGGTGGTCGAGCCGGGTCTCCTGACCGGGCTCGCCCTCGATGAGCACGAGCTTGAGCGGGGGCTCGGCGATGGCGAAGTTGGCGTAGCCCTGGCGCCGCTTGGCCGGTTCGGTGCCGAACAGCTTCGAGTAGAAGGTGATCGACGCTTCGAGGTCGCTGACACGCAGGGCGAGCTGAGCACGGGACATGGCAGGGCACCCATCTGCTTGCATTGATGTCTGTCGAATCAAGCTTGTGACTTGAATCGAAGGATGTCAACATAGACGCATGTCGAAGCAAAAGCTTGTGGTGCTCGGACAGAGCGACGAGGACGGCGCGTGCTGCCCGGGGCTGGTGACCGCTCCCCTGGACGAGGACCAGGCGGTGGAGCTGGCGAAGCTGTTCAAGGCGCTGGGCGACCCGGTACGGCTGCGTCTGCTGTCGATGATCGCCTCGCGAGCGGGCGGTGAGATCTGCGTCTGCGATCTGACCCCGGCCTTCGACCTGTCCCAGCCGACGATCTCCCACCACCTCAAGCTGCTGCGGCAGGCCGGTCTGATCGACTGCGAGCGGCGCGGCACATGGGTCCACTACTGGGCACTGCCCGCCACCCTCGACCGGCTCGCCGCCTTCCTGAAGGCGTCACAGACGGCCGAGGCGACCGCGTGAGCGCCCCGCTCGGCCGCCGGGCCGTCGCCGAAGCCGTGGGAACGGCCGCCCTGGTCGCGGTGGTCGTGGGCGCCGGCATCCAGGCCACCGAGCTGACCCGGGACGCCGGCGTGCAGCTGCTGGCCGACTCGCTGGCCACGGTCTTCGGCCTGGGCGTGCTCATCGTGCTCCTGGGGCCGGTCTCCGGTGCGCACTTCAATCCCGCCGTCACGCTCGCGGCCTGGTTCACCGGCCGCCGCAGCGCGGACGGACCGAGCGCACGGGACGTCGCCGCCTACATCCCGGCCCAGATCGCGGGAGCCGTCGCCGGTGCCCTCCTGGCCGACGCCATGTTCGGCAAGCCGCTCGTCCGGTGGTCCACCCATGACCGCTCCGCCGGTCACCTGTGGCTGGGCGAGGTGGTCGCGACCGCCGGGCTGATTCTGCTGATCTTCGGCTCGGCCCGCACGGGCCGCGCCCGCTTCGGCCCGGTGACCGTGGCGTCGTACATCGGCGCGGCCTACTGGTTCACGTCCTCCACCTCGTTCGCGAACCCGGCGGTCACCATCGGCCGCGCCTTCACCGACACCTTCGCCGGCATCGCCCCCGGCTCGCTCGCCCCGTTCATCGCCGCCCAGCTGGTGGGTGCCGGAGTGGGGCTGGGACTGGTGCTCGCCGTCTTCGGCCGCCCAGCACCCCCACAGACCGCTCCCGCCCCTCTTCACGGCGAACCCGAACTCGCCCCCACACTCCCCTGACCGGCCCGCCAGAAAGACACCGGCCATGAACACCCCCGCCACCCGTCCCTCCGTGCTCTTCGTCTGCGTCCACAACGCCGGGCGCTCTCAGATGGCCGCCGCGTTCCTCACGCACCTCGCGGGCGACCGCGTACAGGTCCGCTCCGCCGGCTCCGCGCCCGCCGACGCCGTCAACCCCTCCGTCGTCGAAGCGATGTCGGAGGCAGGCATCGACATCTCCGCCGAGGTGCCCAAGGTGCTCACGGTCGAGACGGTCCAGGCGTCCGACGTGGTCATCACGATGGGCTGCGGCGACGCCTGCCCCGTCTTCCCCGGCAAGCGCTACCTCGACTGGACGCTTCCCGACCCGGCCGGACAGGGCGTCGACGCCGTCCGCCCCATACGCGACGAGATCGAAAGGCGCATCCGCGTCCTGCTCGACGAGATCACCCCGGCGAACCGGGTGTGAGCGCGCAAAAATAGCGTCCGCAGCGTCCGGCCACTCCGCGACCAAGGGCACGTTTCCGCAGGTCAACACGGCTCTCAGCAGAGGGCCGGTTGCGGACGCCGCCCCCTGCGGGCCTGTCCGACGGGTCGCGTCACCGACCCCGCGCCCGTCGGCGATGTCACCCGAATGGCGCAACAGGACGTGCCACCCACATGGGTGAAGATCAAGCTGGCTAGTGCCCCAACCGAGGCAATCCGTGAAAGGGGAACCACATGCGCATCGGACGAATCGTCGCCGCCGTCGTCGCCACGGCAGCCCTCGCCGGACTCGGCCTCTCAGGCGCAGCCACCGCCACCGCCGCCACACATGGTGCGCCCTCCTCCGTCACCCCTTCCGAGTGCAAGCAGGGCGGCGGAATGGCCGACCTGGCGGACAACGTCTGCAAGGGCGGTACGCACGACGGGGAGGCGGTTGACTGAACCCCACAAGGCGCCCCGCAGCCACGCGCGCCGCGGGGCGCTCCCGGGGAGCGGGCCCGGAAGGCTCTCGGCCAGGCTCTCCGCCCGCAAGATCACACGGGCTGAGGTCCCAGAGAGGTCCCAGACCGCGAAAATGCCCCTGATCCGCGCCGAAAGCGCAGCTCAGGGGCATGATCAAAAAACTTACTTCTTCTTGCCCTGGTTCTTGACCGCCTCGATCGCCGCCGCGGCGGCCTCCGGGTCGAGGTACTTGCCGCCGGGGGTGACCGGCTTGAACTCGGCGTCCAGCTCGTAGTACAGCGGGATGCCCGTCGGGATGTTCAGACCCGCGATGTCGGCGTCGGAGATGCCGTCCAGGTGCTTGACCAGGGCGCGCAGCGAGTTGCCGTGGGCCGCGATCAGAACCGTGCGGCCGGTCAGCAGGTCGGGCACGATGTCGTCGAACCAGTACGGCAGCATCCGGTGGACGACGTCCTTCAGGCACTCCGTCCGCGGGCGCAGCTCCGGCGGGAGCGTGGCGTAGCGCGCGTCGTCGAACTGGGAGAACTCGGAGTCGTCGGCGAGCGGCGGGGGCGGGGTGTCGTAGGAACGGCGCCAGAGCATGAACTGCTCCTCGCCGAACTCGGCCAGCGTCGCCGCCTTGTCCTTGCCCTGCAGGGCGCCGTAGTGGCGCTCGTTCAGGCGCCAGCTGCGGTGGACCGGGATCCAGTGGCGGTCCGCGGCCTCCAGGGCCAGCTGGGCCGTGCGGATCGCGCGCTTCTGGAGGGACGTGTGGACCACGTCGGGCAGGAGTCCGGCGTCCTTCAGCAGCTCGCCGCCGCGGACCGCCTCCTTCTCGCCCTTCTCGTTCAGGTTGACGTCCACCCAGCCGGTGAACAGGTTCTTCGCGTTCCACTCGCTCTCGCCGTGGCGGAGGAGGATCAGCTTGTACGGTGCGTCGGCCATGGGTCAGAGCGTAATCCACGTGTTCGGGGCGCTGCCCGGACCGGCCGGTGGGTGGACGATTGACGGCCTCTGTTAATCGGGGGGCCGACGGCCGACCGGTGCGGGTAAGTTGTGCCTACCGCGTCAGTCACTTACAGCGCCCTATCGGGGTGCTGTGTCTTCATGGGGGTTCTGTCATGTCCGCCGCCGGTCTCAGACGTGCCGCCCGGGAGACCGTCTCGGGGCTCCCCCGTGAGTTCTGGTGGCTGTGGACCAGCACCCTGATCAACCGGCTGGGCGCGTTCGTGGCCACGTTCATGGCCCTCTACCTCACCCTCGACCGCGGGTACTCCGCCTCCTACGCCGGTCTCGTCGCCTCGCTGTACGGGCTCGGCGGGGTCGTCTCCTCGCTGGGGGCCGGGGTGATGGCCGACCGGCTGGGCAGGCGGCCGACCCTTCTCATCGCGCAGACCACCACCGCCGGCTCCGTCGCGCTGCTCGGGTTCATGACCGACCCGGCCGCCATCGCGGCCGTCGCCTTCGCCGTCGGCATGGCCACCAACGCCTCGCGGCCGGCCGTGCAGGCGATGATGGCGGACATCGTCCGGCCCGAGGACCGGGTGCGGGCCTTCTCGCTCAACTACTGGGCCATCAACCTCGGCTTCGCAGTCTCCTCCACGGCCGCCGGGTTCATCGCCGAGTTCAGCTATCTCGCCGGGTTCCTGATCGAGGCCGGGATGACCCTGGCCTGCGCCCTCGTCGTCTTCGCCAAGCTGCCCGAGTCGCGGCCCGCGGCCACGGCCAGGCAGGACGATGCCGAGGTCAGCCTCGGGACAGTGCTGCGCGACGGGCGGTACATGGCCGTCGTCGGGCTGTCCTTCCTGGTCGCGCTGGTCTTCCAGCAGGGGTCCGTCGGACTGCCGGTGGCCATGGGGCGGGCCGGCTTCTCGCCCGCCGACTACGGCCTGGCCATCGCCGTCAACGGCATCCTGATCGTCGCCCTGCAGATCCCCGTCACCCGGTTCATCGAGCACCGCGACCCACGCACCCTGCTGGTCGTCTCCTCGCTCCTCGCGGGCTACGGCTTCGGGCTCACCGCCTTCGCCGGGTCGGTCGGCGTCTTCATGCTCACGGTGTGCGTGTGGACCCTCGCCGAGATCGTCAACGCGCCGACCCAGACCGGGCTGGTGGTCCTGCTGTCACCGGTCCACGGGCGCGGGCGCTACCAGGGCATGTACACCCTGTCCTGGGCCGTCGCCTCGCTGGTCGCGCCCTTGATGTCGGGCGCGGTCATCGACCGGCTCGGCGCGGCATGGCTGTGGGCGACGTGCGCGGCGGTGGGGACGGTCGCGGGGGTCGGGTACGGGGTGCTGATGCGGCGGCTGCCGCCGCGGCGTCCGGCCGTGGCCGACCCGAAGGCCGAGGCCGGGGCCGAGGTCCGCGCCGGCTGAGCGGCCGAGCCCCCTGCCGCCGGCGAACGCGCGGGCAGGGGGCTCGGTGCGGCGATCAGAAGGCGGCGTTCACGCCGATCTGGTGGGGCTGGCCGAGGGCGCCCAGCGCCTCGCCCTTGACGGCGTCGAGCTGGGACAGCGCGTCGGCGCTGCCGAGGGTCACGGAGTCGACGGTGAGACCGAATTCGGGGCTCAGGCCGCCGGAGACGCCGTCGAGTTCGGCGTCCGCGATCTCGCGGGTCTGTACCTGGTGAGCGGAGTTCATGACAACTGCCCTTCGCATGGGTGGTCCACAAGGGGAAGCGACCCCGCCGGGGACGGGCGGGGGCTTCGGCCGCAGGCGTGCGCCGCCCTTTCAGGCCACGGTGGCGCGATGCCGACGGCGCGAGCGATCAAACCACGGAGCGCACCGGGCATCCAGTCAACCGCCTTCCGCACCCGGCCCGTTGGTGACGACCGGTGACCCATCCGTGCGGACTCGGTCACGCGCCGGGGCCAGTTTCTCCACATGCCGGGCCCCGCCGGGGCACCGCGGGTACGGCCACCGCCGCGACGACCGGGACAACCCCGCACCAATGGAACCCTCCCGGCCCGCGGATGCGGACAGGCTGTGCAGATTCCGTTCACGGACCCGTTCGCGCCCCTCGGCGCTTCCTTCCTCCGGGTGGCCCGTGCAGCAGGCGGCCCACTCCCGCGCGCTTCTCACGGGCCGACTGACTGGGGCGGGAGGTGATCCCCGCCCAGCCGAGTCCCACCCCAGCCGAGGAGGAGCACCACCGTGAGCCTTGATCTCCCCGACGCCGGAGCGGGGACGGTCCGGCTTCACCCGGGACTTCGACCTGGCGGCCCACCGCCGGCAGGTGGAGAGCCGGCGTCCGACGGTGTATCCCTCGGTCGCCGTGCTGTTGCCGGTGTGCGGAGAGCCCGTCGACGTGCTGCGGAACACCTGGACGCATGTGCGGCGCCTCACCGAGCGCGGTCCGGGCAGGGGCGTACGTGCTCGACGACTCCTCGTCCCCGGAGCCGGCCGCCCTGGCCGAGCGGTTCGGCATGGCCGGCCTGCTTTCCGCCCCGTGCGCCGTGGTCGCGGAGAGAAGGCCGAGGACGGCCGCCAGGGCGAGCGAGATCCGTACGGCCCAGTGGCTTCGAGAAGGGGGTCAGCGCACCTTTGCCTCCCGTTCGATGCGATGGCGCTGACCGCCAATGTGGCGGCAGGCGGCCTCGCGTCCGGGGAGACGCCGACGGGCTTGGGCCGAGTGAAGGGGATGTCCACCCCTTCGGTCGACCGCCCCCACCTGAGACGTGGCGCGCGTCACACCCAGCCGTGTCACATCTGCGCGCTCCCTCCCGTCAGAGAGGTGTAAGCAGCGGCAACCACACAGGAGCAGACCATGGACGCTCGCCTGAACCTCCACACCAACTCCGTCACCGGCCGGCTCTTCAAGCACTTCAACGCGGCGGGCAAGGTCATCGGGGACTCCGCGCTGCCCCCTGCCACGCAGGAACTGGTGAAGATCCGGGCCAGTCAGATCAACGGGTGCGCGTTCTGCACCGACATGCACACCAAGGACGCCACCGCGGCCGGCGAGTCCGCCACCCGGCTGCACCTGGTCGCGGCCTGGCGGGAGGCGACGGTGTTCACCGACGCCGAGCGGGCCGCCCTGGAGCTGACCGAGCAGGGCACCCGGATCGCCGACGCTGCGGGCGGGGTCACGGACGAGGCCTGGGCGGACGCGGCCAAGCACTACGACGAGGACCAGCTCGCCGCGCTGGTCGCCCTCATCGCCCTGATCAACGCCTACAACCGCGCGAACGTCATCGTGCAGCAGCCCGCCGGTGACTACGTGCCCGGCATGTTCGGCTGACGGACCGGGACGACGGGCAGCGAGGGGTCACGGGTGCATGCGTGTCACGGGTGCATGCGTGACCCCTTCAGCACCTTGTCCACCCCGTTCCGCGGCCCGTACACCGCCAGCCCGACCAGGTCCAGGTCGGCCGTGGGGACCGCACGCACCGCCGCGCGGTTGTCGCGGTCGTTGCCCGTGGCGAACAGGTCGGCGGTGAAGACGGCGCGGGGCAGGGACCGGCTCAGTGCCCGGTCGTGCGCCGCCCTCAGAGTCTCCTTGCCGCCCTCGAAGACCAGCACGGGCTGGCGGAACATCGGCAGGTAGCCGACGCCGTCCGCGTCCTCGTAGGGCTCGCCGATCACCTCGGGGACCTGGCTGCCCAGGCCACTGACCAGGAACGCGGTGACGTTGAGACGCTGCCAAGGCTCCAGGTCCTCGCGCAGCAGCACGGCGATCTTCGTGTCGAAGCGGACGGGCTCGGGGCGGGTCGGTTCGGTGTTCATGCAGTGAGACTGCCGGGCGGCCGGGCAGCGGGTCTTGTACGTTTTTTGCGTGGCCGCCGACCAGCGAGAAGTCACCGCCTGGCGCCCGCGCGTCCCGGGTGTCGTCGAGGTCTTCCACGCTCATTTCACCGAGTACGCCTATCCGATGCACGTCCACGACGCGTGGACGCTGCTGATCGTGGACGACGGCGCCGTACGGTACGACCTGGACCGGCACGAGCACGGCACCCCGCACGACACGGTCAGCCTGCTCCCGCCGCACGTGCCGCACAACGGCTCGCCGGCCACCCCGGACGGCTTCCGCAAGCGGGTCGTGTACCTCGACAGCAGCCGGCTCGGGGACGAGTTCATCGGCCCGGCCGTGGACGGGCCCGATCTGCGGGACCCGGTGCTGCGGCTGCGGGTCGGACAGCTGCACTCCGCGCTCGCCCGGCCCGGGGACGAGCTGGAGGCGGAGAGCAGGCTGGTCCTCGTCGGGGAGCGGCTGCGGGACCATCTGCGGCGGCGGGCCGAGCCGGTGACCCCGCGCCGGGACCCCGCGCTCGGCCGCCGGCTGCGGGAGCTGCTGGACACCCGGGTCGTCGACGGGGTCTCGCTGGAGGAGGCCGCACGGCTGCTGCACGCCCATCCCGCCCATCTGGTGCGGGCGTTCAGCGGCGCGTACGGCATCGCCCCGCACCAGTACCTGATGTCGCGGCGGGTCGGGCGGGCCCGGCGGCTGCTGCTGGACGGGCTGGCGCCGGGCGAGGTGGCCCCGGCCACCGGGTTCTACGACCAGGCCCATCTCACCCGGCACTTCAAGAAGTTGGTCGGGGTGACCCCGGGGCGCTACCGCAGCAGCGCCCGCTGAGCCTCGTACAGGTTGCGCGGGCGTACGGCGTCCGTGGTGCCGTACAGCTCCAGGCGGGAGTGCAGGTCGCCGGTGAAGTCGGGCACGTCGGTCTGGTCGAACTCCGTGACCGTGTTCAGGCCGACGGTCGCCGACCAGGGGGCCAGCCCGTCGATCTTCATCAGTCCGGCGCGGCCGTTGGTCACGCGGATGTTCCAGTGCGTGAAGCGGGCGCCGAACAGCGGGCCCGCGCTCGCGTCCCCGCCGTGGCGGCCGTCGTTGTCCACCGTGATGTCGGTGCGGACGTTCGCGAAGGGCAGGCCGCGGTGGCTGTCGAAGGTGCCCATCCGCATGTCGCCGCGTGACCAGACGTTGTGGGAGGAGAGGCCTTCGACGTTGATGCCGTGCAGCTGGGTCCCGGGGGGTGCGGGGACCGTGCGCTCCTCGATCGTGAAGTCCTCGACCAGGTTGTCGTGGGAGCCCTCGCGGCAGAAGTACGGGTGGTGCGAGCCGCGGCCGGCGACCCGGGTGCCGCGCAGGGTGCAGGCGGAGGCTGCGACCAGGCCGAAGCCGTTGTCGACGTGGCGGACCGTGACGTCGTCCACCCAGCAGTCGTAGGCGCACTGCAGGACGACCCCGTTGTAGCCCTTGTCGAGGAGGTGCGGGGACTGCGGCGTCTCCACCGCCTCCAGGGTCAGACCTTCGACGCCCGAGCCGGTCAGCTCCGGTACGTGCGTGGTCAGCCGGGGGTCCCACTCGGGGCGTACGTCGAGCGGGAGTGGCCGTTCGAGGGTGACACGCCGGCCGTGGACGCGGGTGATGCGGACCGGCCATTCGTAGGGGACGTAGGACAGCAGCTTGGTCTTGTCGTCCCAGACGTACGACTCCGGGCCGGGGCCGCCGCCCGCCATGTGCTGCAGGAGGGTGTGGGTGGCGTCGTCGGCGAGGCGGAGCAGGACCAGCCGGCCCGGGCGCAGTCCGGAGGGGTCGGTGACGGTGATCGTGCGGTCGCCCCGGCGGGCCGGTGCGACGGCGGTGAGGGTGGTCCACTCGTCGCGCTTGTTGCCGGTCCAGCCTTCGAAGGGCCAGGCGCGGGACCGGACGGCGGCCACCAGGGAGTCCCAACGCGCCCTCGGGGCCAGCCAGATGAGTCCGCCTGCCCACGACCAGGAGGACTTGTCGCCGCCGTAGCGGGAGCCGTAGGGGCCGATCAGTTCGGTGAGGTTCTTCGTCGCGTACAGGGTCGTACGGCCGCTGCCGGCGCCGCGCAGGACGACGTTCGAGTCGCCGATGCGGATCAGGTCGTCGATGCGGTAGGTGCCGGGCGGGATGGTGACCGTGCCACCGCCGGCCCGTCCGGCGGCGGCGATGGCACGGTTGATCGCGGGGGCGCAGTCGGTGCTGCCGTCGGGGACGGCGCCGTGGTCGGTGACGTCGGCGACGACGCGGGGGCGGGGGAAGCGGGTCGCTCCGCCGCGGTAGCCGGACCGGCCGATGCACGGGATCTGCGGGTGGGTGTCGGGGTTGCGGGTGAACTCGCGCCACAGGGAGGCGACTTCGGCCGCCTGCGCGGTGCCGGCCGTCGCGCCGGTCGCCGCGCCGAGGGCCACTGCCGTGGCGCCGGCGAGGAGCGTCCGCCTGCCGATGTGCCCGTGAATCATGTCCAGCCACCCCATCACAGTCATGTATATGAACAACGTTCAGGAATGCGTTGGCGGTGAGCATGCCACTGCCAGGAGGGGGGTGGGAAGAGGTGCGGCGTGATCAGTCCGCCGGGCGGTCGATCAGGTGCATGAACGCCTCCAGGTTCCGCGTGGACTCGCCGCGGGAGACCCGCCAGGCGTACTCCTTGCGGATGGAGGAGGCGAAGCCCAGCTCCAGAAGGGTGTTGAAGGCGCCGTCGGCTGCCTCCAGGACCTGGCCGAGGAGGCGGTCGATCGCATCCGCGGTGACGGCGGCCAGGGGCAGGCGGGCGGTGACGTAGATGTCGCCGAGCCGGTCCACGGCGTAACTCACGCCGTACAGCTTGAGGTTGCGTTCCAGGAGCCAGCGGTGGACGCCCGGCTCGTTCTCGTCGGGGTGGCGGATGACGAAGGCGTTGAGCGAGAGGGAGTGGCGGCCGACGAGGAAGGAGACCGTCGTGGACAGCTTGCGTGTCCCGGGGAGCTTGACCACGTAGGTCCCGGGCTCGGGGCTCTCCCACTCCAGTTCGGCGTCCTTGAAGACGCCTTCCAGCACCTGCCCGGCCTTCTCGACATCACCCATGCGGGGAGCGTACGCGACGGCGGTGGGCCTGGGTCGCGGCCGTGTAGACCTCGGCGGTGGTGGCGGCGGCCGCGTCCCAGCCGAAGGACCGGGCGTGCCGGGCGGCGGCCTCCCCCATGGTCGCCGCGAGGGCCGGTTCGTCGGCGAACCGGCGCAGCACGCGCGCGTAGTCGGCCGGATCGTGGCCCTCGACCAGGAAGCCGGTCGCGCCGTCGCGCACGGCCACCGGGAGGCCGCCGACCGAGGCCGCGAGCACCGGGGTGCCGGCGGCCTGCGCCTCTATCGCGACCAGCCCGAAGGACTCGCTGTAGGAGGGCATGACCAGGACGGACGCGGCGCGGAACCAGTCAGCGAGCTGTTCCTGGCCGACCGGCGGACGGAAGCGGACGACATCGGCGATGCCGAGCCGGGCGGCGAGCTTCTGCAGTCCCTCCGGCTTGGCGAGGCCGCTGCCACTGGGGCCGCCGACGACGGGGACGACGATGCGGGAGCGCAGCTCCGGGCGCTCGTCGAGGAGGACGGCGACCGCGCGCAGCAGGACGTCCGGGGCCTTCAGGGGCTGTATGCGGCCCGCGAAGAGGGGGACCAGGGCGTCCTGGGGCAGGCCGAGCCGGGCGCGGGCCGCCGCACGGCCGTCGGCGGGGCGGAAGCGGTCCAGGTTCACCCCGGGGTGCACGACGGCGACCTTGGCGGGGTCGGCCGCGTAGTGCCGTACGAGTTCGTCGGCCTCCTCGGTGGTGTTGGCGATCAGACGGTCGGCCGCGGCGACGATCTGCGTCTCGCCGATGACCCGGGCGGCGGGTTCGGGGGTGTCGCCGTCGGCCAGGTTGGCGTTCTTGACCTTGGCCATGGTGTGCATGGCGTGCACCAGAGGGACGCCCCAGCGCTGGGCGGCGAGCCAGCCGACGTGGCCGGAGAGCCAGTAGTGGGAGTGGACGAGGTCGTAGTGGCCGGGGCGGTGGCCGGCCCAGGCCTGCATCACGCCGTGCGTGAAGGCGCACAGCTGGGCCGGGAGCTCCTCCTTGGCGAGGCCCTCGTAGGGGCCCGCGTCGACGTGCCGGACGAGGACGCCGGGGGACAGTTCGACGGACGGGGGGAGCCCGCCGGCCGTGGACCGGGTGAAGATCTCCACCTCGATGCCGTGCGCGGCCAGCCGCTGGGCCAGCTCCACGATGTAGACGTTCATGCCGCCGGCGTCGCCGGTACCGGGCTGGTGGAGCGGCGAGGTGTGCACGGAGAGCATGGCGACCCGGCGGGGCCTGCGGAGCAGCCGGAGCCGGGGGGCGACTGACGGGGAGCGTCGCCCGAGCCTGCTGACGTACTGGCTCACCTGGCTGTCCTCCTTGCTGCGGGCATGCCGAACGGAGGACCGACCTCGCCCTCCGACGGGGTGCAACAGTGAGCGGGTGCCCTGCCATTCCTGATCGAGCCCCGATCAAGCGGCTTTACCCAATCATGACCGCCATACGCTCAACCGTTCGATACGCGGGGGGTGCGCACGGTCGCCGGACGGCCACGACCGGCAGGCCCACGACCGGCAAGGCCCGTGCTTGACCCGACCCGGAGGGGCCTTTGAGTCAGCTTTGACCTGCGGCGATACAACCTTTGACAGGACACGTACAGGCCCGATAGACGCTTCCCTGTCGACTGTCCCCCTCGTACCTGAAGGACAAGCGTGCCTCTCTCCCACCGCGCCGCCCGGGCCGCCCGCGTCGCAGCCACGTCCGCCGCCGCGGCCGCGCTCTCCGTCGCCGCCGCCCAGACCGCGCTCGCCTGCAGCATCGCCGACTTCTCCGCCGCCCCCGCCTGCGACAGCACCGGCAAGCCCGTCATCCGCGTCACCGACAAGGACGGCTCCGGCACCCCGGCCACCGTCACCCTGAAGGTGGAGCTGAGCATGCCCGGCGGGGAGCGCGACGTCGACTCCGCGACGATCGGCCACCCGACCGCGCAGGGCGTGGACGTCGACCTGCACCCGCTGGACTGGTACGCCGGTGAGACCTTCGTGGTCCACGTCAAGGCCGGTGACCGGGTCGACGAGGACCTCGAGCCGCCGGTGGTCGTCCCGGACGACTTCAGCTGCGAGCCCGCCGAGAGCTCCTCCCCCTCGGCGTCGGCGTCGCCGTCCGACGACTCCTCCTCGGTGCCGTCCGCCACCCCGAGCCCGGCGCGGAGCAGCAGCAGCGCCGCCGCGTCTCCCGTGGTGAGCGGCGCCCCGTCGAGCGCCCCGTCGCCCGCGGGCGGCGGCACCCACCTCGCGGAGACCGGCGCCTCCGGCACCACCCCGGTGATCGCCGGTGGGGCGGCCGCGCTGGTGGCGGCCGGTGCCGGCATCGTCGTCGCGCTGCGTCGCAAGGCGGCCCACGGCTCCCGCTGAGCCCGTCGCCGGCCTCCGTGCCCCGCTTACCCTCGTAGGCATGAGAGCCCGCGCCGCATCCCTCCCCCACCCTCGGCTTCGCCCGAGCGCGGGGACCCCCGTCGTGGGAACGGTGACCCGCGGGACGACCAACCCCAACCGGCTGCGCCGCATGGACCGCTGGATCGCGGCCACGCACGGCGCCGAGCTGCGGCGCGCCGCCGACCCGGTGGCGGTCGACCTCGGCTACGGCGCCGCGCCCTGGACCGCGGTCGAGCTGCTCGGGCGGCTGCGTACCGTCGCACCCCGCGCGCGCGTGGTCGGCATCGAGATCGAACCGGAGCGGGTGGCGACGGCCCGGCCCTACGAGCGGGAGGGGCTGGACTTCCGGCACGGCGGCTTCGAGGTCCCCGTCCCCGGGCGCCCGCTGCTCATCCGGGCCGCCAATGTGCTGCGCCAGTACGACGAGGAGCAGGTGGCCGCCGTGTGGGAGCGGCTGTGCGCGCGGCTCGCCCCGGGGGGCGGCGGGTCGCGCGGCGGGCTGCTGGTCGAGGGCACGTGCGACGAGATCGGTCGGCGGCACGTGTGGGTGGCGCTCGGCCCGGAGGGCCCGCGGACGGTCACCTTCGCCACCCGGCTGGGCTCCCTGGACCGCCCCTCGGACCTCGCCGAGCGGCTGCCGAAGGCGCTGATCCACCGGAACGTGCCGGGTGAGCCGGTGCACGCCTTCCTGCGCGACTTCGACCGCGCCTGGGCCGCCGCCGCGCCCTACGCCGCCTACGGCGCCCGGCAGCGCTGGCTGCGCACGGTACGGGACCTGACGGCCGACTGGCCGGTGACGGACTCCCCGGCCCGCTGGCGGCAGGGCGAACTGACCGTGTCCTGGGAAGCGTTGGCGCCGGGCGTCGGCTGAGGCGGTCCGGGGCCGGGGCCGGGAGGCGACCCGGCCGATGTGCAGCCGCCTTTCCCTCCCGGGGCTCCCGGGATGTGCACCGCCGTGCGCCGTGCGCCGCGAACGGAACGATCTCCGTGCGTCGTTCGTCACATCGGCGAGGAGATCGTTCGTACGGGCGGGTGAAGGGGGAAATCCGACTTCGGACGACCTCTGTCGCTTTGCGCGCGGCCGTGGCACGATCCCTCAGGCGACCGCAAGTTACTGACGGTAAATCAGTTTGGGGGACGAGGTATGCGTACGGGCGAGCGCGGCCTGCTCACGGCTGCCCTGACCGTGGTCTGCGCGGTGACCGTGCTCGCGGCGCCCGGCACGGCGTTCGCGTCGGCGCGCACACCCACACCCACGCCGAGCGGGTCGGCAACTCCCCCGCAGAGCAAGGACCTCGAACAGGTCCGCGCGAAGCTCGACGGGCTCTACCACGACGCGGCCGTCGCCACCGACGCCTACAACGCGGCCGAGGAGAAGGCGAAGAAGCAGTCCGCCGAGATCGTCGAGCTGGCGAAGAAGATCGACGCCGGGCAGCGGAAGCTGGCCCGGCTCAAGGACCAGGCGGGCGCGGCGGCCCGGTCCCAGTACCGCACCGGCGGACTGCCGCCCACCGCCCAGTTCCTGCTCAGCAACGACCCGGGCCAGTTCCTGGACGGGGCCGGCCTGACGCTCCAGGGCCAGCGGGCGACGAACAAGCTGATCACCGAAGTGACCGGCACCCAGCAGGAGTTGCAGGACTACGCCGACGACGCCTCCGCGCAGTGGAAGAAGCTGGACGCGGAGCGCAAGGCCAAGGCCACGGCCAAGAAGAAGATCCAGCAGCAGATCGAGGCCGCGCAGAAGCTGGAATCGAAGCTGGAGAAGAAGGAGAAGGAGCGGCTCGACCAGCTGGAGCAGCAGGCCGCCCTGAAGGCACAGACGAAGTGGCTGGACACCGGCATCCTCGACAGGATCCACGGCAAGGCCTCCGCGCAGGGCGAGAAGGCGGTCACGTTCGCCACGGGCCAGCTCGGCAAGCCGTACGTGTGGGGCGCCGAGGGGCCGGACTCCTTCGACTGCTCCGGCCTGACCTCACAGGCCTGGGCCGCGGCCGGCCACCCCATCCCGCGCACCTCGCAGGAGCAGTGGAAGCAGCTCAAGCACGTCGACGTGAAGGACATGCGCCCCGGCGACCTGATCATCTACTTCGACGACGCCAGCCATGTCGCGATGTACGTAGGCGACGGCGCGATCATCCACGCCCCGCGCCCGGGGCGGACCGTGACGGTCGCGGGCGCCGGTTCGATGCCGATCCTGGGGGTCGTACGGCCCGACGCGTGAGCCAGGTCATCTCCCGACATGTCCCCGTGATGTGCGCCATGTGACCCAGTCCACCACCAACCTCCCGCAAAACCGGGGGCCGACGTGAGCTTCGTCATCCCCGCTCGTCGGGCGGGGTGTCCAACTGCGGTATGGAACGCGGCATATGACAACGGCCTGCGCGCGAGCGACGCGGCTCACACCATTCCATCGGGGTGGGAGCACCCGCTATGGTCCCGGTCGGTGGCTCGAGACCCCTCGACGCCGCCGTGCCCTCGGGGGGAGGGAAGGAACCCAACACGATGCCCGTACCCGTACCGCGGCAGAGAGCGATCCCGGCCGTGGAGAGTGGTCAGGCGCAGGCCGCCACCGCAGTCGGCGGCCCCCTCAAGGAAGAGGCCCACCGCGACGCCACGCCCACCAGCGGCACCGGCGCCACTCTCACCCTGCTGCTGATCGAGGACGACCCGGCGGCCTCGCCGATCGTGCCCGACCTGCTGGACTCGTCCGGCAAGCCGATCCGTGTCCGTACCGCCCGGAACCTCACCGAGGCCGAGCGGCTGCTCACCGACGACGTCCACTGCATCCTGCTGGACCTCGCGCTCCCGGCGCCCGGGGGCAGCGACGCCGACGACGAGCTGGCCGTGCTCAAGCACGTGCTGCAGCTCGCGCCCCGGCACGCCGTGCTGGCGCTGACCGCCTCCGGCGACGCCGAGCGCGGCGCCGAGGCCGTGCGCGTCGGCGCCCAGGACTATCTGTTCCGGGACGAGCTGGACGGCCGGCTGCTCAGCCGTGCCATTCGCTACGCGGTGGAGCGGAAGCGGTCCGACAGCGCCGAGCGGCGGCTGGCGGAGGGCCGGCTGCGCGCGCAGGAGAACCGCCGGCTGGAGCGTGGGCTGCTGCCCACCCCGCTGCTGGACGGCTCCGCGCTGCGCTTCGCCGCCCGCTACCGCCCCGGCCGCTCCCGGGCCCTGCTCGGCGGCGACTTCTACGACGCCGTCCGCACGCCCGACGGCACCGTGCACGCCATGATCGGCGACGTCTGCGGCCACGGCCCGGACGAGGCCGCGCTCGGCGTGGAGCTGCGCATCGCCTGGCGCGCACTGACGCTGGCCGGGCTGTGCGGGGACGAGCTGCTGAGCACGCTGCAGGAGGTGCTGGAGCACGAGCGCGCCGACGACGAGATCTTCGCGACGCTGTGCACGGTGGACATCGCCCCCGACGGCCGCCGCGCGGGCCTGTGCCTGGCCGGTCACCCGGCCCCGCTGCTCGCCCGCCCGGGCCGGACGGCCCGGCTGCTGCCGTACGACAACAACGGCCCCGCCCTCGGGCTGCTGCCCGGCGCCCGCTGGCCGCGGATGCAGGTGGAGCTGGGCGCCGAGTGGAGCCTGATGCTGTACACCGACGGGCTGATCGAGGGCCGCGTCGGCACGGACGGGGAGCGGCTGGGTCAGGACGGCATGGTGCAGATGATCCGTCGGCAGCTGTCCGAGGGGCTGCGCGGGGAGGCGCTGCTGCGGGCCGCGGTGAGTGAGGTGCGGGATCTCAACGGCGGTGAGCTGACGGACGATGTCGCCGTGGTGCTGCTGGACCGGGCGCCGTAGGCGCTCGCCGCAAGGGGTGGCCCACCGACCGCCGGGGAGCTGTCAGCGCCCGCCGTTCCACGGGCCGTAGGGGCCGTCGCTGCTGCTTCCGCGGCGGCGGCGCCAGCCGTTGCCGCCGGAGACCTGCCTGAGCGCGGGGCGTACGTCGACGATGTAGACGATGCTCGCGACCAGGCCGGCGACCGGCAGTATGCCGAGGATCGAGAACATCGCGCTGACCACGAGCGCGATGCCGAGGATGATCAGCCAGAACACCTTGTTCTGCTTGTCGGCCGCGCGGAAGGCGTCCTCGCGCCGGAACGCGGCGTCGAAGAGGCCGAACGCGGCCAGGGCCATGAGGACGATCTTCAACAGCCCCATGAACCCGTCGAAGCCCAACATCAGCATGCTGCCCACCGCCCGTTGTCTCCCGATCCCTGCCCGCCGTACGCGCCGTACGCGGCAACCGTACCCGTAGAACGGGCCGGACACCCCAGTGGTGCCCGGCCCGTCGGCGGCTCTGCCGGTCACTTCGCCGGCGGCGTCGTCTTCTTCGTGGCGGTGGCCTTGCGGGGGGCCGGAGCCTTCTTCGCGGCGGCCTTCTTGTCCGCGGCCGTCTCGGCCTCGTCGTCGGCCGGCTTCGGCTCGGCCTGGACCGGCTCGGGCTTGCCCTCGACGGCGATCGCCAGGTCCTCGATCTCCTCGGCGGCCTCGCCGCGCCAGCCCTTCACGGCCTGCTCACCGTGCTCGGCGACCTTCTCGTAGGCCTCGCGGGCCTTGACCGCGTACTCGGCGGCGACGCCGACCCCGCGCAGGGCCAGGTCCTGGGCGCTCTCGCCGAGCTTCTTCAGGTCCACGTCGAGGGTGCCGATGAACTCGGTGACCTTGGTCTGCAGGGTCTCCTGCGCCTCCTTGGCCCGGGCCGCGGCCCGCTCCTGGACGGCCTTCGGGTCGGTGTTGCGCACGGCCTCGATGCGGGCCGGGGCCTCGGCTCGCAGCTGCTCGACCAGGGCGGGCACCTTCTTGGCCTGCTGGAGGGCGAGGTCGGCGGTGCCGGCGGCGAAGTAGAGCGGAGTCGGGTCGCTGAGGGTCTTGCGCAGGTCGTCGGTGATGGCCATGGTGATCAGGTCCTCCCGGATTCGCGTTCGGCTGAGGTTGGTGTGGTCCGCGGCGCGGCGGCCGGAGCCCTGGTCCGGCTCATCCGGCCGTCCGCCGCGGGCCTGTATCGGCATCGTCCACGCCGGCCGTGCGGGTGCCGCGCACGGCGCTGTCGCCGGCCGCGGCCTCCGTGACCGGTGCGCCGTCCTCGTCCGCCGCCGGTTCGCCGCCCCCGAATCCGTTCTCTTTCCGGAAGGACTCGTAGATCTGCAGCAGCACCTGCTTCTGCCGCTCGTTCAGCGAAGGATCGGCGAGGATGACCGCGCGGGTCTCCACCTCGTCCCGGTCCCGTTCGGCGTCGAGGATCCCGGCGCGGACGTACAGCGTCTCGGCGGAGATGCGCAGGGCCTTGGCGACCTGCTGGAGCACCTCCGCGCTGGGCTTGCGCAGCCCGCGCTCGATCTGGCTCAGGTACGGATTGGACACGCCGGCGGCGTCGGCGAGTTGCCGCAGCGAGAGCTGGGCGTTCCGCCGCTGCTCGCGCAGGTAGTCACCGAGGTTGCCGACGTTCAGCGATGCCATGCCTCCACCTTGCCCCACCGCCGCTAACAATTGCAAGCATCCGCTTGCAAGAGTGTGTCGCGTCCGGCTCAGCGCGTGGTGATGCAGAACGGGTGCCCAGCGGGATCGGTGAGAACCCGCCACTTGTCCCCGCCCGCCTGGAGATCCGGCTTGCCCGCGCCGAGCTCCAGCAACCGGGCCTCGGCCTCGTCCAGGTCCTCCCCGACCGCGAAGCAGAGGTGCAACTGCTGGGGGACGACCTGGTCGGGCCAGCTCGGCGCCCGGTAGTCCTCGACCCGCTGGAAGCCGATGAAGAGCCCGTCCGCGCGGGTGAGACCGGCGAAGTCGGCGTCCGACTTCGGGTGCGGTTCGAAGCCGGTGGCCTGCTGGTAGAACGCCGCCAGGGCCGCCGGGTCGGGGCAGTCGAGCGTGATCGCGACCAGTTCCATCTGCGGGGACATGGCACCTCCGGGTCGGCCAGTGGACTTCCTTGCCGTACGGGACGCTACCGGGGACCGGGGCGGGGTCAGTCGGTGACGAGGTCCTCCGGTGCGGAGCGGGCGAGTCGGGCGAGAGTGGCGAGGGCCCGGGAGAGGGCCTCCGGGCGGGGGGAGCCGAGACCGAGGCGGACGGCGTTCGGGGCGTGGTGGGCGCCGACCGTGAACCCGGCGGCGGGCGCCACGCCGACGCCGTGCCGCGCGGCGGCGGCGACGAAGGTGTCCGCGCGCCACGGGCGGGGCAGCCGCCACCAGCAGTGGTACGAGCGCGGGTCGCTCTGCACGGCGAACCCGGCGAGGTGTGCCGCCGCCGTCTCCTGCCGCACGGCCGCGTCCCGCTGCTTGGCCTCGACGAGCCTGCGCACGGTGCCGGCCCGCTGCCAGCGGTGGGCTGCCTCCAGGGCGAACCGCGCGGGGACCCAGCCACCCGAGCGCAGGGCGGCGACGATCTCGCCCGCCAGGGCCTCGGGCGCCACCACGAAGCCGAGGTTCAGACCGGGGGCGACGCGCTTGCTCAGGCTGTCGATCAGGACGGTCCGCTCGGGGGCGTACGCGGCGAGCGGGGGCAGTTCGTCGCGCAGGAAGGACCACACGGCGTCCTCGACCGCGGGGATCCCGAGCCTCAGCAGCACGTCGGCCAGCCGCTCCAGGCGCTGCGCGGGCATCGAGAGCGAGAGCGGGTTGTGCAGCCTCGGCTGGACGTAGACGGCGTGCAGCGGGGCGGCGGCGTGGGCCTCCTCGACGGCCTCCGGGATCAGCCCGGCACCGTCCATGGCCAGCGGGACCAGGGTGATGCCGAGCCGGGCGGCGACGGCCTTGACGACCGGGTACGTCAGCTCCTCGACGCCGAGCCGCGCGCCCGGCGGCACCAGGGCCGAGACGACGGCGTTGAGCGCCTGCCGGCCTCCGCTCGCGAACAGGATCCGCGCGGGGTCGGGGCGCCAGTGACCTGCGGCGAGGAGGTCGGCGGAGGATTCCTGAACGGCCTCCGGGCCCGACGCGCCGACCGGCCGCAGGACCGCGCCCAGGGCGTCGGGCCGCAGCAGCTCGCCGAGACCGTCGGCGAGGAGGGCACTCTGCTCGGGTACGACCGGATAGTTGAGCTCCAGGTCGATCCGGCCGTCGGCGGGTTCGGTGAGCGCGGAGGCGCCGGGCGCGGGCCCCGCGGACACCGCGCGGACGAAGGTGCCGCGCCCCACCTCGCCCACGGTCAGGCCGCGGCGGGCCAGTTCCCGGTACACGCGCGTGGCCGTGGAGCCGGCGATGCCGTGCCGCCGCGCGAACTCACGCTGCGGGGGAAGCCGGTCGCCGGGCCGGAGGGCACCGGCCGCGATCTCCTCGGCCACCGTGTCGGCGACGCTCTGGTAGTCCTTCACGCGCCCACCCAACCACAGCATTGCACCGAGTGCAATGAGAGCGAATCGATGTGGATTGCATCGATCGGCGGCAGGCAATAGGCTCCGCCCACCGCCCGAGATCGGGAAGGGGGTCCAGGGCCGGTGAACACGACGACGCACACGAGGGACTCCCTCGCCGACTCGCTGCGCGAGTACGCCGCAGGCTGGCAGCGGCTGCTGCGAGACCCGGGGCTGGGCAGCCGACGCACGGGCGTGCCCGCCTGGTCGCCCCTGGAGCGCGGCTGTCACGTCCGGGACATGTGCCTGTTGTTCCCGCTCCGCCTCGATGCAATTCTCGGGGCCCCTCCGATTGCACCGATGCCGTCGGCGGCCGGTCCGGAGGTGCGCTACCGGGACGAGGAGCCACTGCGGGTGGCGGGGGAGCTGGGGCGGGCCGCCGCCGCGCTGGCCGACCGTCTCGCCACGCTCACCGCCGACGACTGGGACCGCCACGATCCGCGCCTGGCCGACCCGCGGCTCACCGTCGAGTTCCTCACCCGCCACCTGGTCCATGACATCGCGCACGACCTCGCGGAGGCCGGGCGCGCCACACACCGAGCGAACAAGGGGTCCTGATGGTCGAAGCGAGCGGCATCCTGGGCGTGGCGGCGGTGGCACTCGGCATGGTGCTCACCCCCGGCCCGAACATGATCTACCTCGTCTCCCGCAGCATCACCCAGGGCAGGCGGGCCGGGATGATCTCCCTCGGCGGTGTGGCGCTGGGCTTCATGGTGTACCTGGTCGCCGCGAACCTGGGCCTGTCGGTGGTCTTCACCGCCGTACCCGAGCTCTACCTCACGGTGAAGCTGGCCGGCGCCGCCTACCTCGCCCATCTCGCCTGGAGCGCCCTGAAGCCGGGCGGCGTCTCCGTCTTCGCCCCGCAGGACGTGCCGCACGACTCGCCCCGCAGGCTGTTCACGATGGGCCTGATGACGAACCTGCTCAACCCGAAGATCGCCGTCATGTACGTGTCGCTCATCCCCCAGTTCATCGACCTGGACCGCGGGCACGTCCTGCTCCAGGGCCTCGTCCTCGGCTCGGTGCAGATCGTCGTCAGCATCGCGGTCAACCTCGGCATCGTCCTGGCCGCCGGCACGATCGCCGTGTTCCTCGCCCGCCGCCCCTCCTGGCTCAAGGTGCAGCGGTATCTGATGGGCACGGTGCTCGGCGCCCTCGCGGTCTCCCTGGCCGTGGGTCAGGAATAGGGGGAGAGGAAGAGAGGGAATGGACAGAATCAGAGAAGCATCCGTCCCGCGCCCCCGCTAGCGTGGCCGGCATGGACCTCACCGCACCGCACGCAGCCGACAGCCACGACCTGATCCGGGTGCACGGCGCCCGGGAGAACAACCTCAAGGACGTCAGCGTCGAGATCCCCAAGCGGCGGCTGACAGTGTTCACCGGTGTCTCCGGCTCGGGCAAGAGCTCGCTGGTCTTCGACACGATCGCCGCCGAGTCGCAACGGCTGATCAACGAGACCTACAGCGCGTTCGTGCAAGGCTTCATGCAGACGCTGGCGCGGCCCGAGGTCGACGTCCTCGACGGGATCACCACCGCGATCATCGTCGACCAGCAGCGGATGGGCGCCGACCCGCGCTCCACGGTCGGCACCGCCACCGACGCCAACGCCATGCTGCGCATCCTCTTCAGCAGGCTCGGCCGGCCGCACATCGGCCCGCCCAAGGCGTACTCCTTCAACGTCGCCTCGGTCAGCGGTGCGGGCGCGATCACCGTGGAGCGGGGCGGGCAGACGGTGAAGGAGCGGCGCAGCTTCAGCATCACCGGCGGCATGTGCCCGCGCTGCGAGGGCCGGGGCTCGGTCACCGACATGGACCTCACCCAGCTCTACGACGAGAACAAGTCCCTCGCCGAGGGCGCGCTCTCCGTGCCCGGCTACAAGACGGGCGGCTGGAACTACCGGCTCTACACCGAGTCGGGCCTCTACCCCGCCGACAAGCCGATCCGCTCCTTCACCAAGAAGCAGCTGCACGACTTCCTGTACCGCGAGGCGACCAGGATGAAGATCGCGGGCATCAACATGACCTACGAGGGTCTGGTCCCGCGGATCCAGAAGTCGATGCTCTCCAAGGACCGGGAGGGGATGCAGCCGCACATCCGCGAGTTCGTGGACCGGGCGGTCACCTTCGCCACCTGTCCCGAGTGCGAGGGCACCCGGCTGAGCGAGGCGGCGCGGTCCTCGAAGATCGGGAAGATCAGTATCGCCGACGCGTGCGCGATGCAGATCAGCGACCTGGCCGAGTGGGTGGGCGGCCTGGACGAGCCGTCGGTGGCGCCGCTGCTCGGCTCGCTGCGGCACACGCTGGACTCGTTCGTGGAGATCGGCCTCGGTTATCTCTCGCTGGACCGCTCGGCCGGCACGCTGTCGGGCGGTGAGGCGCAGCGGGTGAAGATGATCCGGCACCTCGGCTCCTCGCTCACCGACGTCACCTACGTCTTCGACGAGCCCACCACCGGCCTGCACTCGCACGACATCCAGCGGATGAACGGGCTGCTGCTGCGGCTGCGGGACAAGGGCAACACGGTGCTGGTCGTGGAGCACAAGCCGGAGGTGATCGCGATCGCCGACCATGTCGTGGACCTCGGTCCCGGCGCCGGTACGGCGGGCGGCACCGTCTGCTTCGAGGGCACCGTCGAGGGGCTGCGCGGCGGCGACACCCTCACCGGCCGTCATCTGGACGACCGGGCCAAGCTCAAGGAGACGGTGCGCAAGGCGAGCGGCACACTGGAGATCCGCGGGGCCACGGCGCACAACCTGCGCAACGTCGACGTGGACGTGCCGCTCGGCGTGCTGTGTGTCGTCACCGGGGTCGCGGGTTCCGGCAAGAGCTCCCTGATCCACGGGTCGGTGCCCGCGGGCGCGGACGTGGTGTCGATCGACCAGAGCCCGATCCGCGGCTCCCGGCGCAGCAACCCGGCGACGTACACCGGGCTGCTCGACCCGATCCGCAAGGCCTTCGCCAAGGCCAACGGCGTCAAGCCGGCCCTGTTCAGCGCCAACTCCGAGGGCGCCTGCCCCACCTGCAACGGCGCCGGCGTGATCTACACCGACCTGGCGATCATGGCCGGGGTCGCCACGACCTGCGAGGAGTGCGACGGGAAGCGGTTCGACGCGTCGGTCCTGGAGTACCACCTCGGGGGCCGGGACATCAGCGAGGTCCTCGCCATGCCGGTCACGGAGGCGGCGGAGTTCTTCTCCACCGGTGAGGCGCGCACCCCGGCCGCCCACAAGATCCTCGAGCGGATGGCCGACGTGGGCCTGGGCTACCTGACGCTGGGCCAGCCGCTGACGACGCTGTCGGGCGGTGAACGGCAGCGGCTGAAGCTGGCCACGCGCATGGCGGACAAGGGCGGTGTCTACGTCCTGGACGAGCCGACCACCGGTCTTCACCTCGCCGACGTCGAGCAACTGCTGGGCCTGCTGGACCGGTTGGTCGACGCGGGCAAGTCGGTCATCGTCATCGAGCACCACCAGGCGGTCATGGCCCACGCCGACTGGATCATCGACCTCGGCCCCGGCGCCGGCCACGACGGCGGTCAGATCGTCTTCGAGGGCACCCCCGCCGACCTCGTCGCCGCCCGCTCGACGCTCACCGGCCGGCACCTGGCGGAGTACGTCGGAGCATAGGGCTCCGCCGGACCGGCGCCGGCAGCCCGCACACCGACCACGGGCGACGGCTGTCCGCGGGTCCGGAACGGCGTCCGGGCCCGCCCCGGTCCGGTCGGCACCGAGCATCGTGGCCGGGGCCGGGACGCGGCGGGGCTCGGCCGGGGCGCCCGCACTCGACGCCGACGAGTCCGATCGCCCGTCGAACGGCCGCCGCTCAGCGCCCGACCGCCCCCACCCACTCCTCCAGCACCGCGAAGTCGGCCACCGTCAGCCCGTACCGGTGGTCGACGCGGTGCAGGAGGGCCGGGCCTGGGTGATGGGCGGCGGTCCAGGCGCGGTCGGCCCCGGTCAGTTCGTCGTCCACCCAGATGAAGGGCCGTCCGGCCGCCCGGGCGACCAGGGTCCGGGTCTTCCAGTGCAGCGGCCCCGGCGGCGCATCCTCCTCGTCCGGCCACTCCACGACGGGCAGTGCGGGCAGGCCGAGCCAGGGGGCGAGAACGGCGTTGGCGTCGTCCATCCAGGTCGTGGCCCACACCAGCTCACAGCCCAGCGCGACGAGCCGGGCGCCCAGCGCGGGGTCGGCCCGGGTCAGCAACGGGTGCCCGGCGGCGGCCTCCACCGGCCCCGGGTAACGCGGATAGTCGAGGTCCGCCGCCCCGAACGGAATCAGCGGACCGTCGACATCGAGGAAGAGCAGCATCACCGTCCAGGATCAACCCTGGAACCCCTGCGCGGCGAGGATCTCGTCGATCCGTGCCCGGTGCGCCTTCTCCCAGTCGTCCAGGGTCTCCGCCGCCTCCTCGGCGAGCTTGGCCTGCGCTGCCCGGAGCACCTCCTCCGCGCGGGCGGACGGGACCACGACCACGCCCTCCTCGTCGGCCACCACCACGTCCGCCGCCTCGATCCGCACGCCCCCGCAGCGGACCGGGCGGCCCAGGGGACGGACCGCCTTCTTGGCGCCGGGGATCGGGACGACACCGCGGGCGAAGACAGGGAAGCCCAGCTCGCGGACCTCGGCGAGGTCGCGGATCAGGCCGTCGGCGACGAACGCCGCCACTCCGCGGCGCCGGGCGACCGCGCACACGTTGCCACCGGCCAGCGCATGGTCGAGGTCACCGGACTCGACCACGATCACCGAGCCGGGGGCGGCGCGGTGGATGGCCGCGTGCAGCATGAGGTTGTCGCCGGGCGAGCAGCTCACGGTGAACGCCGGTCCGGCGACCCGCGGGACGGGTCCCCACAGCGGCCGTATCCCGATGTCCATGACCTGCGCACGGCCGAGGAGGTCGGCGAGGGTGGTGGTGGGGGTGTCCCGGAAGGCGGTGAAGGCGTCGGTCTCCGTCATGACGGGCACGCTACCCGCGCGGCTCCCTCTCAGAACGGCGCCGCGGACCCCGCCGGACCGGGCGGCCAGGCCAGGGCGCGGGTCAGCTGGGGGGCGCGCCGTCGGCGGGAGGACAGGCCCAGGGAGGCGGTGGCCGCGGCCAGGGTCATGGCGTACGACTCCACGGCACGGCGGACGTTGGGGGCGTCCAGGCTCGCTCCGGTGACCAGGCGGTCGAGGTCGACGTAGGCCGAGCGGACCGTCTCGATCCAGCGGTACACCGGCCAGTCCTGCTGCCAGTTCCGGGTGAACCGCTCGGCCAGCCGGGTCTCCCAGCGGCGGAACATGCGGTCCCGGATCTCCGGCCGGGTCGGGGTGAGGTGCATGTGCCGGACCAGGTCGTACAGCGGGTCGCCGACGAGGGCCAGCTCCCAGTCGATGAGGGTGAGGGGAGGACCGTCGTCCCGGCGCACCAGGTTCCAGGGGTTGAGGTCGCCGTGCAGCAGGGCGGGGGCTCGGTCGGTGACGCGGTGCCGGGCGAGGATCTCGCGCAGCCGGGGGGCGTCGGGCAGGCCGAGGAAGCGGGCCAGTTGCTGGGACTCCTTGGGCAGTCCGGCGACCAGCGCCACGAGTTGCTCGCAGAGCCAGTCGTGGAAGCGGGGGCGGTCGGCCACGGGGTCGATCGGGGCGTAGTCGACGGCGGTCAGCGCGGCCAGCTGGTCGACCAGGCAGTCCGCCTCGTGCGGCAGCAGCCCGTGCACCGGGTGCTGGGGTCTGCGGCCGAGGTCGCGGGCGCCCTCGTAGGTGTGGACGGTGAAGCGGTCGCCCTGGTAGCGGTACGCGGGGTCGGTGGCGTGGCTCGTGCCCAGCGCCAGGACCCGGGGCGCGGCCACCGGCACCCCGGACCGCTCGATCGCCCGCAGGACGGCGTGCTCACTGAGGAAACTCGGCTCCCGCCGCAGTACGACGGTCGCCTCACGGCGGACGACCACGGGGAAGCGGGTGCCGGGGACGTGCAGCACGGTGGTGAGATGCGCGGCCCCCTTGAACACCCGCTCGGCGGGCGCGGCACCTTCCAGCAGCAGCGCGTCGACGACGGCGGAACGCGGAAACTCCGCATGCTCGGGCACCCGCCGATCCACGACCCAGCCGACCCCGCCCCGCTCGAACACCCCGGCAACCGCCGGCCCTGTGGACCGGGCAGCCACGCCGACGACGAAGGGACCGGCATCCCCGGCCGACACCCCGACGACCGAGGGACCGGCGAGCCCAGCAGCCACCCCCACGACCGAGGAGTCGGCCGGCCGGACAGAAGCCCCCACGACCGGGGAGCCGGCGGCCCCCGCAGACACCCCCACGCCCGAGGAGCCGACGACCCCGGAAGGCACCCCCACGACCGGGGAGCCGCCGGGCTCCGCAAGCACCCCCACGACCGGGGAGTCGGCGGGCTCCGCAAGCACCCCCACGACCGGGGAGTCGGCGGGCTCCGCAAGCACCCTCCCGACCGACAACGCGCCGGCACGGGCAGACACCCCCACGACCGGGGAGCCGGCGGCCCCCGCAGACACCCCCACGCCCGAGGAGCCGACGACCCCGGAAGGCACCCCCACGACCGGGGAGTCGGCGGGCTCCGCAAGCACCCTCCCGACCGACAACGCGCCGGCACGGGCAGACACCCCCACGACCGTCGAGCCGGCGGCCCCCGCAGACACCCCCACGCCCGAGGAGTCGGCCGGCCGGACAGAAGCCCCCACGACCGGGGAGCCGGCGGGCCCCTCAGACACCCCCACGCCCGAAGGGCCGACGACCCCGGAAGGCACCCCCACGACCGGGGAGCCGCCGCACCCCGCGGACACCCCCACGCCCGAGCGGCCGACGACCCCGGAAGGCACCCCCACGACCGTCGAGCCGCCGCACCCCGCGGACACCCCCACGGCCGAGGAGTCGACAGGCCCGCCAGAGACCCCCACCGGTGCCGCAGCCAGGAGCCCGCCGGGGGCCCCGGCCGGGGTGCTCACGGGTGCCCCGGTCGCCGTCCGCGCGGCGGAAGGCGTGGGCGGCTTGCCGGCACCCGCCGGCCCGCCCGGCACCCGCCGGCCCCGCCCTTCCGCGCGCGCACTCGCGGACACCCCCCGGCGGAACAGCACCCGCTCGATCTCCGGTTTCTCGGGGACGCGGCCCAGGCACAAGGGCTTGGCGGCGTGCTGGAAGGCCGTGTGGACGGCTGTCACCGCTCGGTCCAGGCTCGGGCGGTCGAAGGTCTCCTCCAGCCTGCGGGCCGCGCGGATCAGCTCGGCGTAGAGGGACTGCGCGTGCTCGAAGGCGACGTAGTGCCGCAGGTCCCTGGCCAGTCCGGCCACGGCGACGGGGCGCACCGCGCCGGCCCAGGCGTCGACGGCCTCGTCCCACTGGTGGGCCGGGTAGCGCATGCGCACCAGGTGGACGGCGAGGTCGTGCAACGGGTCGCCGTAACCCGCCAACTCCCAGTCCACGCAGTGCAGCGGCTCACCGGCGGCCGGGACCACCACATTGCCGCGGTGCAGGTCTCCGTGGAGCAGGCCGTACGGCCTGCGGGTCATCGCCGGCACCCGGTCGGCGAACCGCAGCAGCGCGTCCTCGGGCACGCCGAGCGCGACGAACAGCCCGCCGTAGCGGCTCCAGTTGGGCCGCCGGATCTGCCGGTCGGCGAGGTGGGCGAGGGTGCGCAGGAACCCCTGGGAGTCGGTGTGGTTGCTCGGCCGGCCGGGCGGCAGCGGCGGCAGCGCCGTCCCGCGCACCTGGACGACGGCGGCGAGCAGCTCGGCCAGCTCCTTCAGCAGGGGTCCGGAGACCGGTTTGCCGGGCCCGCACAGCTCCGCCAGGGAGGTGCCCTCCACATGGCTGTGCACGGCGAAGCCCTCGCCCTCGACCAGGCACTCGGGCACCCGGGGCAGAACCGCCCGCACCGCCCGCAGGATCTCCGGCTCGCTCGGCCAGGTGCGGATCACCACCGGCACCACGTCGTCCCGCCGCACCCGTACGGTCACCAGGGTGCCGGGCTCCCGGCCGAGCACCCGGGCCAGCGGCTCGGTCAGCGGCAGCACGTAGTCGGCGTGGTGGAAGCCGGCACTCGGCTCACCCGCCGCCACCGCACGGGCCAGGAACGCCTTCAGGACGGCGTCCGTCCGAACTCTGCCGGCGTGTCCCCCGGCCGCGGCACGGGGAACAGGCGGTGCGCCCACTGGCCGCTCCGGGGTCGATCGCGCGAAAAGGAAGGGCGGGAGACACGCTATTCCCGGCTCGTGGCCGGTACGACCGCACGGCACGGTCGAGCGGCCGGGCGGGTGGTCCGCCACTCGTCTGTGCCAGGCCCGCGGCCGTGGTCCGGCTCGTCGCCGTTCCCTGCGCGCGTGTACGCGTCTCTGCGTACGAGTACGCAGGATTCCGAGCGATGACTCGGACGTGTCGGCATGCTAGCCGACCACGCGCCCGCTCCGGAGCAACCTCAGCAACGGCTCCAACGACCGGACGACCCGCTCGGCACCGGCCGCACGCAGCAGCTTCGCCTTCGCCTCGTTACGCGCGTAACCCAGGAACGGAACGCCTGCCTCCAGCGCCGCGGCCAGGTCCGTCGCGGCGTCGCCGATCATCAGGGCGGCCGAGGGCGCGGCGCCCATCGCGCTCAGGGCGCGGCGCAGGCAGTGCGGGTGCGGCTTGAGGTGGTGCAGTTCCCCGGTGCGGCCGTACAGGTGCGGGGCGAAGCAGCCGGTGAGGCCGCGGGTGTCGAGATAGGTGCGGGCGGCCAGGGGCGAGTTGTTGGTGGTGACGGCCAGCCGGACGCCGACGGCCGACCATGTGCGGATCAGCGGGTCGGCGTAGGCGGTCGGCAGCGCGGAGGCGGCGGCCCGCAGCTCCTCCTGGGTGAGCCGCTCCTCCAGTCCGGCGACGAGGTCGCTGCCCGGGCGTCGGCGGCCGACGGCGCGCAGGACGACCTGCGGGTCCAGCGAGTCCCGTTCGGACGCGGTGAGCAGTCCGCGCAGGCCCTGCCGCTCCAGCCACTCCACCAGGTCCGCGGCGACCCGCTCCGCCTTGTGTCCGGCGAACAGCCGGCAGATCGGCCCGTCGAGGTCCCACAGCACGACCCGGGCCGGTGTGATCAGTTCCCGAAGCTTCTCGAACTCGTTCGCATCAGATGTCGCACCAGAAGTCGCATCAGAAGTCGCATCAGAGGTCACTAGGAGAGTGTCAGGTCCGTGGTGATGGTTTCCCAGAGGGCGTCGAACCACTTCTGCGATTGCTCCACGAATGCCGCGTCCCGCTGACCGGCCCGCTTCTCGAAGGAGAACAGCAGGGACTCGGAGCCGAGGGCGTCGTACATCTCCAGCGTTCCGGTGTCGGTGGGCTCCTCGCGGCGCGTGATCATGTAGTACGCGTACAGCGCCTCCGCCCCGTTGAGCAGGTACAGCTTCGCCGGCGGAGTGAACGGCAGCGCCCGGAAGGTGACGTGCACGTCGATGTCGTGGGTGCCGCGCAGGGCCTGGAGGTTGTACTGGAGCACCTGCCCCTGGGCGTTGCGCATCGCCAGCCAGCGCTGGTGGACGGCGTCGTCCTCCTCGCTCCCGGCGTCCACGGAGACCGGGAAGGCGAGGTTGATGTCCCGGGAGGGCAGCAGGATGCGGGCGTCGATCCGGTCGGGGCGCAGCCGGCCCTCGTGGATCAGCCGCAGCGGCTCGCCGAGGGCGGGCATCAGGCTCTGCGCGGTCAGGCAGACGGCGTCGATGCGCACGTGCGGGGCCGAGAAGGCCGCGGTCAGCCGGGGAGCCAGGGCCACCATGGTCGGCTGGGGCTTCTCCCGGGTGGGCTGCGGCTCGGCGACGCGCGGCGGGCTGCCCTTGCTGACGTTGCTGAGCAGCCCGTCCTCCTGCAGCACCCGCAGGGCCTGGCGCACGGCACCGCGCTCGACCCCGAACTCCTCGGCCAGCACGGCCTGGGTGGGCAGCCGCTCGCCACGCCGCAGTACGCCGGTGCGGATGCGTTCGCGCAGGGTGTCGGCGATCTGCCGGGGCGTGAGCCTGCTGCTGCCGTTCACTGCCACATGCTCCTGAGTCACGACCAAACGCTACAACTCTGATCCAGCTTTGGGGAGTTGCCGAGAAGTTGTTTATGGACTCTGACCAAGTGGGGACAACATAGACAGAGTTGGTCACCAACTTTGCCTAGTTGGTCACTCTTCTGAAGGGAGAACCACCGTGCCCGTTCTCGCTCTCTTCGTCGAACAGCTCGTCCAGTGGAGATACGGCGTCGCCGGCGCCGTCGGCCTGCTCCTGATCTCCGTCGGTTTCGAGACCAGGAGCCACAGGGCCCTCTCGGCCGGCGCGGTCCTGCTCGCCCTGCTCGTCGCGGGCCCGGCCCTGTGAATGGCAGCAAGTTGCCATCGGGGGTCGGTGCCGGGCCGGTCAGAGACCCAGGTGGACTGCGGCTCGGATGAGGTGGGCCCGAGTGGGAGCGTCAAGTTTTGCCCGCAGCCGGATCAGGTACGTCTCGACGGTGCTGGGGCTGATTCCCAGGCGCCGAGATGTCTGCTGGCTGGTGTGCCCCAGGGCTATGTGGCGAAGAACCTGCAGCTCGCGTGGGGATAGCCCGGCGTTGTCCGCCGGCCGCTCCATACGGTTGTGAGGGGAGACAACTGTCGCCATATCTTCCTCCGTTGACAAACGATCTCAGCCGACACCGGGCATAAAGAAATTCGCGCATTCCCCTCGACGACGGGACAGCGCCTGCGGCAGGGCGGCTCAGCCGCCCCAGGTGACGTCCCCCGCCCCGGCGGCCACGGTACGGGTCCGGCTCGTGCCGGCGGCTCGCTCGGACGCTGAGCCGCTGGTCGTGATGGTCAGCACCGTCGCGATCCCGCCGAAGGCGATGAGAACCGCTGCGGCAACCCGTGCGACACGTTCGACCATCACAGAATTCCTCTCAGAAGCGAATCAGCTGAAGGCTGTTTTCCTGGCTCTCCGCTTCGGCAAAACCTGCCGATGCCTCCACTCTGATCGACTGCCGGGCCTGAGGGAACGGATGGGAAGTGGACGGAACATGCAGTGGCATAAGCCGTCCACCCGTCGTCGGTTCATTTCCCGTCCCACCACGATTCCGGCACAAAAGCTGTGTTACCGGACACAACGGTGAAGCCCTGCAGGGCGGCGTGCTCGGCGACGGCCCGGCGGGAGAGCCGGAAGACGGCCTGCTCGGCGGTGGCCAGGTCGCAGGAGACGACGAAGAAGCCCAGCGTGGGCCCCCCGGGCGCATCGGGATGAGCCGCGACGTGCTCTATGCCATCGCCATTTTCCTTGAATGAAGCGAATATTCCTGCCGCATCGGAAGGCAGCACAGTAAAGGCCGGAGCTCTCAGGGGGACGTGAATGAGATACATGAATTCAGGGTTCGACCTCCACGTATAGCACGCAACCGCCCGAGCAGGCCTCTTCATGACAGGGCACAAACAGGTCAGCCGTGCACCGTGATCCTTCCTGCCATACAGTCGATCTGGAGCATGTACACGACTAACGCGACCAGGGGGAGGCCGCAAGTGCTCGAGGTCCTGGGACTGGACGCGGAGGCAGAAGCGATCTACCGGGCCATGCTCGGCCACCCACACGACGGAGTGACCGAGCTGGCGGCCCGGCTGCAGCTTTCGGAACAACGGATCCGCGCCGGCCTGGACCGGCTCAGCGAGCTGGTCCTGATCCGCCCCTCGGCTCAGGAAGGAGTCGGCTTCAGGACCGTCAGTCCGGAAACGGCCATGGAAGCCCTGCTGGCCCGCCAGCAGGCGGAGTTAGCCGCCCAGCACATGCGCGTGGAGGCCTCGCGTGCCGCCGCCGCCCAGCTGATCGCCGAGTGCTCCGCCCTGCGCCCGCGCACCGTCGACGAGGACTCCGAGCGGCTCATCGGTCCCGATGCCATCCGCGACAGGCTGGCACGACTGGCCGAGGAGACCCGACAGGAGATCGCGACATTCGCTCCGGGCGGCGCCCACTCGGCCGAGGACCTTCAGGCAAGCCGGGTCCCGAACGCGGCCCTTCTGGAGCGCGGCGTACGCATGCGGACCGTCTATCTGGCCAGCGTCCGCAGGCACCAGCCGACCCTGGACCATGTCACCTGGCTGAACGCGCACGGCGGACAGGTCCGCACCGCGCCCACGCTGCCCATCCGGATGATCATCTCCGACCGGAGGCAGGCCGTACTGCCCATCGACGCAGCCGACGCCCGGGCCGGAGCGGTCGTCCTGCACGGCGCCGGCACCGTCGCCGCCCTGTGCGCCCTGTTCGAAAGCGTATGGGGCAGCGCGCTTCCCCTGGGCACCGCGCCGAAACCCGGTACGAACGAGATGCCTCCCCAGGAACGCGCCGCGCTGAGGATGCTCGCCCAGGGCTACACCGACGAAGCGATCGCGAAGCGGCTGGGAGTCTCCCCCCGCACCGCTCGCCGTATCGCAGCCGACCTCATGGAACGTCTGGAAGCCCGCAGCCGCTTCGAGGCCGGGGTGCACGCCGTTCAGGACGGCTGGCTTCCCTCCTCGCGCTGAAAGCGCCTCAGCCGGAGGTGGGCTGAAGGCGGCAGTCGTCCCGGCCCTCTTCCATGAGCTGGGGCCGGCGTGCCGCCTTCGCCGCCACGACCGGGGCCAGCAGCCCTGTGACGAGGAATATCGCGGCCAGTCCCGCCCAGCCCGCCGAGCCGTGGGCGATCACGCCCACGGTCACCAGCAGCGGTCCGGCCGCCGCCTGCAGGCTGGAGCCGAGATGGAAGGTGGCCAGGTACTCCACGCGCGAGCGGGCAGGGGCGAGACCGAAGGACAGACTCCACTGGCCGGCGGACTGGAGCATCTCACCCCAGGTGAGCAGGACGATGCCGGCCAGGAGGACGAGGACCGCAGCGGGCGTGGAACCGACATGAGCCGCTGCGGCGAAACACCCGCAGCACAGCGCCAACGCCACGCTCGCCCTGCGCATCGCGCCCGCGCCTTCGCGAACCTTCTCGGTGCCCCTGGCGACCCGCACCTGGAGCAGCACCGCCAGCACGGTATTGACGACCAGCAGGCCTGCCACGACCCAGTCCGGCGCGCTCGTGCGCGTGGCGATCCACAGGGGCGCCCCCACGCTGAGCAGGGTCATGTGGAGCATGAGCACCGCGTTGATGCCGGAGGCGGCCGTGTACCAGCGGTCGCGCAGCGCCGGGAACCTCGGGCCGGTCGCGGCCGGCGGTACGTGTGCGGGCCGGCTGTCGTGGGGGGTGCGCAGCAGGGCCAGCAGCGTCGCGGACAGCAGGAACGAGAGCGCGTCGCCCAGCATGATGACGAGGAACGAGGTCCGCGTTCCCACCTGGACGGCGAGCGCGGCCAGCAGGGCGCCGCCGGTGTAGCCGACGTTGTACACGACCCGGAGTCTCGCCGCCATGCCGGTGCGGTGTTCCTCGCCGACGACCTGCTCCAGCAGGGCCTGGTTCAGCGGGCGCGCGGCCTGCTCGGACACGCCCAGCACAGTCGCGATGAGGAGGAAGGAGGCGAAGTCGTCCACGAAGACGTAGGCGGCGAATCCCACTGCGCTGCACAGATGGAGCGCCATCAGGACGACGCGCGGTGACCATCTGTCGGCGAGCTTGCCGAAGGGGACGGGCCCGAGCAGGCCGAGCAGGCCCGCGACCGAGAGACCGGTCCCGACCTGCGCGGTGCCCAGTCCGACGATCTTGGTGAAGAACAGCGCCGCACCCGCCAGGTAGAGGCCGGTACCGGTGGCGTCGACCAGCCCCACGGTCAGCAGGCTGGCACCACCCGGCATGGCCGCCGGGCGGTGCAGCCGGAACCCGGTCACGGTGCCGCCTCCTGGAACTGCGCGACCTCGACCCGCACGAGATCGTGGGCCCGTTCGGCACGGGCGACGGCCGCGCCGGTGTTCTCCCCGGTGCACAGCACGTAGCCCTGGCGGTCGGTGGACGAGGCGAGCGGTCCGAGTGTCTGTCCGGCCCCGAGGCGGCAGTCGAGGCGGACGACGCCCGGCGCGCTCTCGGCCTGAGGGATGCCGTCGACTCCGACGACGCTCACCTCCTCGTACGCGAAGAACCGGATCGCCGCCGCGGGCGCCGTCGGCCGGCGCTCGGGACGGGGCAGGCCCAGCAGGGCGGTGAACGTCTCCGTCATCAGGTCGGCTCCGCTGACGAGCTCGCACAGTTCCCAGATCTGGTCGCCACCGACCCTGGTCTGTGCCTCGACGATCCTCGGGCCGGAGGCGGTGAGGCGCAGCTCCGTGTGCACCGGGCCGTCCTTCTGATCGATGAGCGTCAGGAAGTCGGTGATCAGTTCCTCGATCGCGGTGCGGGACGCGTCGTCCAGCCGGGCGGGAATCCGGTGTCCCACCTCGACGAAACGGGGCAGCTGCGTGGTCTCCTTCTCGGTGACGGCCACGATCTCGTGCCGGCCGCCCAGTGACAGGGACTCCACGCTGAACTCCGGGCCCACCAGGAACTCCTCGGCGAGGACCGGCCCCTGGGTGGCGCGGCGGGTGAACTCCCAGCGCTCCTGCAGCTGCAGCTCCGTCTCGGCCAGGCAGACGCCCTCGCTGAGCCCGCCGTCCCTCGGCTTCAGCACCACGGGGGCCGGACCGAGTTCACGCATGAACCGGCGTGCGTCCTCGACGTTCTCGCACAGCCGGTGCCGTACGGGGCTCAGGCCGTGCCGGTCCAGCAGCTCACGGCACTTCGACTTGTCCCGGGTCAGTTCCACCGCTCTCAGGTTGTCCCCGGGGATGCCCAGGGCACGGGCACACTGTGAGGCCGGGTACAGCCCGTACTCCGTGAAGGACGCGACGGCGTCGAACGGATCGGCCGAGTGCCAGTCCCTCGCCAGGGCCAGCACCTCGTCCAGCTCCCGGTAGTCCATGACGGCGTAGCGTGCCGCGCGGGCCCGGTGATGCGCGCTCGCCCTCTCCGGCAGCTGCATCATGGAGTACCGGACACCGAGCCCGTCCAGCTTGTCGAGTTCGCTCCCGGGGCCGCCGACCAGCAACACGTGCTTCTGCGTCACCGCTGTCCCGCTCCCCCGTCCGATGTGCTGCGGCTTGCCGTCCATCAGGGCCTCAGCCGGGAGAGATCGATGTTCATACGGGTCGCCAAGGACCGCGCGCGCATGAGGACGACGTCGACGAGTTCGGGGTGGGTCCGCCTGACTTCGTCCTGGTTCAGGAGCAGGCTCAGCAGTTCGGTCATGCGCTGGCGCATGTGCGTCTGCAGGTTCGACTCGTCGAGGCACTTGCGGCCCAGACCGATCGAGTCGGTCAGCAGCTCGATCCGGTGGTACCAGTTGGCCGGCAGGTAGAGGACGTCACCGGGTTTGATCACACACCGCATGAGACGGGTACCGGGAGCGTCGGACAGTTTCTGCCAGTCCGCCTCGGTGGTGCCGTGCAGCTCGGCCTCGGGCCCCATGACGTACCAGAGCTTCTCGCCGACGATCTGCGCGTGCATCACGTCGACGGAGTAGGAGTCCTGGTGCAGGCGGGTGACTCCGCCCTTCTGGCCGAGCCACAGCTGGTGGTTGGTGGACGCGGTCTCCCCGTACAGATTCCTGCGGAAGTCGTACTGGGCGATGTCCATCTCCGGCATGTCCGCCGCGAGTTCGGGAGCGGTCGTCTGGTAGTACCACTCCTGGAGGTAGATCGGGGCCGTGTCGGCGTCCCGGTGGTCGTGCAGCATTCGGACGAACTCGGCGAGGGTCGCCTCGCGGGCCGCCTTGGTGTTGTAGCTGTCGACGACCACCCGCACCGAGCCGCACCGCTCCGCCAGGTGGTCGAAGGACCAGGTCTTGACCGACGGCCAGTCGGCGACGTGGTCCTCCAGCACCACGGGCCGCATCCGGTGCCGGTATTCGCTCTCGAATTCCTCTGCGGTCAGACCGCTGCGCCGCTCCACGGACGGCGCGGACTCGAGCGCCTCGGCGAGCGGTCCGGCGTGGAAAGCGCGCTCCACCGCCGTCAAGCTGTCCAGATCGTGGCGCCGCAGGATGTTGGGTTCCGTGTGCACGAGTGCTCCTCTGGTCGGCTTCAGCTGCTGCTGTCGGCAAGGAAGGTGCGGAGCGTCCTCAGCAGGGTGTGGCGCGGCTCCTGCAGCTCGGGCAGCCGGCGGTGCAGGAAGTGGTCGCCGTCGATCCACATCACCTGCTGTGACCTGGCTTTCCGGGCATGGGAGAGGTAGCCGTCGACGACGGCCGCGGGCACCACCTGGTCGCTTCGGGCACCGACGATCAGCAGATCGCCGGTGAACTCGCCGATGCCCGCGTAGGCCGGCGAATCGGCGTACCGGCCGGGGCGGGAGAGGCTTCCGTCGAAGGGGAGATCGGCTGCATGTTCGGGGTAGGCCGCCGGGCAGAACAGCACCAGGGCCCGTGGGTCGAGGACGGGCACGGTACTGGCGGCGAGGTGCGCGCCCATGCTGGTCCCCATCACGACGGGGCGCACGTCTTCGGCCAGCAGCCGTGCCGCCGCCAGGGACTCTGCCCGGCGCCGCCGCAGGGTCGATTCCTGCAGGACGCCTGTGCTCTCCCCGTTGCCCGAGAACTCGAAGGTCACCGACGAGTGCCCGTGCGCCGCCAGGTCGTCCAGCAGATAGCGGACGCCGTGCCGGGTCGCGGTGGGGCCGAGGCCGTGCAGATGGATGACGCTGGGCGCGGAGCCGTCGGCCGCGTACACCGTGGACGCGGCCAGCCGGTGTTCAGCGACGTCGAAGAAGACGTCCTCGACGCGCGGGCGGAAGCCGTCGGCGTCCTCCTGTCGCGGCAGCCCGCCACCCGCCGTCGCCGCCTGTTCGGTCCGGGTCATGCCGACGCCCCCGTCGCGGCGGTGGTCAGGGCGAACCGCTCTGCCCGCAGGGCGGGCCACTCGTCGCGCAGGATGCTGTAGTACACGACATCGCGGCGGCGGCCGCCCGGCATGTAGTTGAAGCTGCGCAGGACACCCTCCTCGTGGGCACCCAGCCCGGTGAGGCCCTTGCGCGCCACGGTGTTGAGCACATCCGTCTTGAACTCGACGCGCTCGCAGTCGAGAACGTCGAAGGCATGGTCCAGGAGGGCGAGCTTGGCGGCCCGGTTGACCCCGCTGCCGCGCAGGGCGGTGGCCACCCACGACCAGCCGATCTCCAGCCTCCGGTCCGCCTCGGCCAGGTTGCCGTACGCACTGCTGCCGGCGATCTGCCCGGTCTGCCGGTCGACGATGGCGAACACGTTGCGTACGCCGGTGAGCGTGTCCTTGATCGCTGTCTCCATGAAGGCGTCGAGGTCGTCCGGTGTCTCGATCCTGGTCACGAAGTGGCGCCAGATCGCCTCGTCGTACACGATGCGCTCGAACTGGGAGCGGTCCGTGACACGGATACGGCGCAGTTCGACCCTTTCGTTGGTGAGGACGGTGTCCGGCAGGTTGTCCCAGCTCATGCAGTGCTCCTTCGGGTGCTCGCAGTGCCCACTGCGGGGCGTGTTCAAGGCCGGTTCGCAGCGACGACCCGGGGGCGGTCGGCGGTCGGCTCGGTCCCGGGGCTGTGGCGCCCTCGGTAGAGACGCGACAGCTCCGGTTCGTACCGCTCGTGTATGACCCGTCGCTTCGGCTTGAACTGGCCGGTCAGCAGGCCGTTCTCGGCAGAGAAGGACGCCGGTGCCACCACGAGGGCGTGGACGCGCTGCTCCGGCAGGAGTTCCTTGTTGAGCGCGGCCACGTGACGGCTCAGCGCGCCGTCGCTCACCGCGGTACCCGCCGGTGAGACCACGGCGGAGAGGAACTTCTCGCCTGCGCCGAACAGGACGCAGTGCTGGACCCCGGGGAGCGTGCGCAGCCGCTCCTCGATCGGCGGGGCCAGCACGTTGTAGCCGCTGCTGAGGGTGATGACGTCGTCGACCCGGCCGTGGATGAAGAGGTAGCCGTCCTCATCGAGGTGGCCGATGTCGTGCGTCCTCACCTCTCCGGTGGCCAGGAACATCTTCTCGTTGGCCCCGGGGCCGCACCAGGTGTAGCGGTGGTTGACGGGATGCCGGCTGCCGACGATCAGGATCCCGTCCCGGTCGAAACGGACGGTCTTGTTCGGGAGAACCTTGCCGACGCTTCCCAGACGGAAGGCGTCCGGGTGGTTCTTGGCCACGATGCAGGTCTCGTTGAGGCCGTAGCCCTCGTACAGCGGCACCCCGGCACCGTTGAAGAACTCCAGCGTCGCGCGGCTCGCCGGTGCGGACCCGGTCCACAGATAGCGGACCCGGCCGCCGAACTCGGCCGCGACGGTCTCCCGCCACCGGTCCGCATCGGCCGGCCGGTCCCCGGCCTCCAGGCGGGCCCGCACCTCCTCGTAGAAGCCGGGAACGCCCATGACGACCGTGGGCCGCGTACGCCGTGCCATGTCGAGCGCGTCGACCTTGCGGGCGAGCGTCACGTCATGGCCGTGGACGAGTGCGGAATAGATCCAATAGCGCTGCTGGAGCAGGTAGTTGCCGAGGAAGACGAGCAGATTGTCCCCCTCGCCGTGGGCGAACATCCGCTGCACCTCGTGCAGGGAGCTGTTGACGCTGGCGACCGTGGCCTCGAGGCCCTTGGGGGCGCCGGTGCTGCCCGAGGTGAACTTGACCGCCAGGACGTCCGCGGGGTCGTACCCCCCGTGCCAGTCCGGTTCCGGCACCGCAGCGGCGTCCTGCGCCCAGGCCGTGACGGACTCGATGTCGTGCACGGGGCCTTCGACGGAAGCGTCGTCGGTGAAGAGCACCGTCAGGTCGTAGTCCTTGACGACCTGCCCGGGTTCGAAACAGCCGGGTTCGAAGCCGGCGGTGACGGCGCCGAGTTTGATGGCGGCGAGGTCGAGCAGGACCCACTCGATGCTGTTGGGCGCGAGGATCCCGACACGGTCGCGCGGCCTGACCCCCAGGGCGTGCAGGTGCCGTGCCACGCCCCTCGCCCGGGCGTCCAGGTCGGCCAGGGGCAGGGAGCGCACCTCGTCGCCGACGCGGTAGTGGATGCGGTGCCGGCTGTCGGTGCAGGCCGTGAGCGCCAGCGTGTTGACGACGTCGACGACGGGCGTGCCCTCGTGGTCCTCTCCTGCGAACAAGGCGGCCATCAGTGTTCTTCCTCCTCGCCGGCCTGCTTGGCGTCGTCGCCGGGGAAGAACACGGTGTCGGCGAGCGAGACCTCCGTGCCGGCCGGGACCAGTTCGACGGTGGAGGGCCAGGTGGCCGGGCCCTCCAGGCCCAGCGCGGACGACAGCCTCTGCCCGAACCGGGGCATGACCGGAACCGCGCACCGAGCCAGCAGCCGTGCCGCCGCGAGCTCCAGCGCGACGGCGGTGCGCGTCTCGTCCGCCCACTGGCCGAGACCGGCCACCTGGCGCTCGCGATCGGCGAACGCGACGGTGTCCCGCACGATGCCGTCGAGTTCCTCCGCGGCCCGGTTCAGCGAGAAGTCGTCCTGGCCCAGGCTCCGGGTGATCGCGGCCAGCCTGGTGCCGAGACGGCCGAGGAAGGCGGTGTGCTCCGGCGTCCACACCCCGGCGTCGGGGACGTGCCCGGCGTAGTGCGCGTCGAGGCGGGTACCGAGGTCGGTCAGCCACTTCTGCCAGGTGCCGATCAGAGTGTCCTGCAGTACCGCCTGGTACGCCGTGGGGGCGAAGTTGGTGCGCCGGGTCTCGGGGCGGGTGCGGGCGAGGTGGAAACGGACGGCGTCGACGCTGTCGGCGTCGAGGATGTCCCGGCCCCAGATCGCGTGCCGTCGGCTGGTGGAGAACTTCTGGTGCTCCAGCAGGTAGAACTCGTTGACGTGGTAGTCGATGTCCGGTTCCCAGTCGGGGAAGGCCAGCTTGTACAGGACGGGGTACAGCAGTGAGTGGTAGAAGCTGTTGTCGTACCCGAAGAAGTGCACGATCTTCCAGTCCTGCTGGGGCGCTTCGGCCTGCCAGTCACGGCCCTGGGCCCGGCCCAGTGCCTCGATGCCGTGCAGGAATCCGTACGCCATTTCCGGCCAGACCCAGATGACCTGTCCCTCCGTCGCGGACTCCCGGGGCTGTACGCCCCAGTCCGACGGGTGGGTCAGGGGCAGGTCGAGCGGCGAGCGGGAGAACACGCGGTGGGCCAGTTCCCGCAGTCGGGCCGGTACCCGTCCCAGGCGGTGGTGGGCGGCGACCGCGTCCTGGAACTCGTGGAGGGGCAGGCAGTGGCGGGCGCTGGTGCCGTGCCGGGGCGGCTCCTGCGAGCTGCGGGTGCGCGGGTCGGTGAGGTCCGCGCACAGGTTGGGCTCGCCGCACTCCTCACAGATGTTGCCGCTGGTCTGTTCGCCGCAACCGGGGCAACCGCCGAAGACGGCGGCCTCGTAGAGGTAGTCGCCGGTCCGGGCGTCGAAGAGCGCGGGGGTGCTGCGCACGTCCACGGCCCCGGACGCGGCCAGGCGGGAGAAGAACGCCCGCAGGCCCTCCGGGTAGGCGGCGTCGGCACCGGTGACCGTGTACTGGTCGGGCCGCACGTCCATCGACGCGAGCGTCGCGGCGATCTCCGCGGAGAAGTGCGCGGCCGTCTCGGCCGGCGTGCGGCCGTCGGACCGTGCGCGGTCGGCCACGTAGCTCTGGTAGTCGTCGCTGCCGGTCAGGTGCCAGGCCTCGACGCCGTTCATCCGCTGGAAGCGGACGAACGCGTCGGCCCCCAGGTAGGGGCCGGAGAGGTGCCCGAGGTGAAGGTCGCCGTTGGGGGTCGGCGGAGTGGAGAAGACGAACACCGGCCGCTTCCCGAACCGGCGGCGATCGGCCGGCGCCGCGTCGGCCTGTTCGGCCGCGCGGGCGGGGTCGCGCCAGTACAGGTCGAAGAAGACGAGGTCTTCCGTGCCGGTGTTCTCGATGACATGTGTCTCGAACGGCTCGAAGACCGCGACCGTGCCGGTGGCGACCGGGGTGCGCTCCCCGTCCACCACGACTTCGCCCGTGCCCTGCACGATGACGAAGACCTCCGTCTCGTCGTGCTGGTGGGCGTCGCTGCGGGCGCCGGGGACGATCCGTCCCCAGCCTGCTCCGGGACCGATTCCCGGGACCGAGGCCATGTCGATGCCGAAGGCTGCGGACAGCTCCGTCGGGGTGAAGCGGCTTGTTTTCACGCTGCGTTCCTTTGTACCGGGGTGAGGTCCAGCAGGCCGACGGCCTCGGCGGCGATCGCGGGTGCCAGTCGGTACCCGGATCCGCCCGCGGCACCGGCGAAGACGATGCGGCCGCCGTCCAGTGCCCGCACGAGAGGCTCCAGGGTGGGGCTGTAGGCGTCACAGAAGACCCGGCCCGACGTGGCGTGCTCGACCAGGGCCGGCGCGTAGGCGGCCAGGAGGGCGCGCGCCTCGTCCAGGTGGGCGGCCGAGATGCCGTCCGTGAGGTGGTCGGGGTCCACGTCCCACTCGCGGCAGGTGTAGCTGAACAGCCAGTGGCCCCGGTGCCGCAGCGGCAGGAGGAAGGCGTCCTCGTCCTCGAGGACGACGGCGCCGTCGTGTTCCGCGGGCCGCCGGTCGATGTGCAGCGCGACGATCTTCTTGACGCGGGCGCCCAGCGGTGCCACCAGCGTCCGCCACGCCGGATCGGCGAGCCACGGTCCCGGCGCGAGCACCGTCTGCGACGCCGTCAGCCTGCGGCCGGTCGACAGGGTCAGCGTCACGCCTCGCGGGCCCGGCTCGACCGAGGTGACTCTGGTTCCCTCCAGGAAACGGACGTGGGGCCGGAGCCTGTGCGTCAGGGCCTCCGCCAGCGCGCCGACATCGGCGTACTGACAGCCGCGGCCCCGCCACACCCGGGTGCTGGCCGGTACCTCGACCAGCCCTCCCGGCACCTCTGCCGCCCGGGTCAGTCCGGCGGTGGTGAGGTAGGCGCGCTCCACGTGGGCCGCGTCCGCCGAGAGCACGTGCATGTCGAGCGGGTGGACGGGAAGAAGCGGGTCGCCGGCCACGAGGTCCGCGTAGCAGGACTGGCTGAAGTCCGTCATGGCGCGCAGCCGCTCGGTGGCCCCTCGGGGGAAGTGCAGTCCGGCCGACCGTCGGCTGGCACCCGACGCCACGACGTCCCGGTCGACCACCACCACGCGCGCACCAGGTGCTTCGGCGAGGATGGTGCGGGCCACGAGACACCCGATGATGCCTCCGCCCACCACGGTGATGTCGGCGTCGGTCATCGGAGGGCTCCCGGCAGCAGGGGAGACCGGTCCTCCTTGGCGGACCACTCCATGAAGGAGCCCAGCGGCTCGTCGCTGCGGACTTTGCGCATGCGGTCGGCGATGCGCCGGCTCCGCCAGGCGATGAGACTCAGATTGCGGTCCGCCAGACCGCGTTGGTGGGGTGCGGCGTTGTGCACGAAGATGTTCCGGTCGGTCGGGCCGTCCCAGCGCACGGCGAAGCTGTCGTCGATGCTGAGTTCGTCGCGCTCGCGCTCCAGGCGGTGAGCGATGGGCTCGAGGAACTTCATCGCGGCAGGGCGGAAGCCGGTCGCCCAGACGACGACGTCGGTCTCGAGGCTCGTGACCCGGCCCCCGTGATCGCTGTTGCGGAGGTCCACGCACCAGTCGCCGGTGGCGCCGCGGCCGACGCGGACCACCTCGCTGTGGGGGTGGAGCGCGACGAGGTCCGGCCCCTCCTCCAGGAAGCGCTGCACATAGACGCGCTGGTAGATCTGGCGCAGCGTCGCCTCGGATATGCCGTCGCTGGTCAGGACGTGGGCCTCGTTGAGCTGTCCGCGCGTCTCGCTGCTGAGCCGCGCGAAGTAGTCCGAGTAGCTCGGGGTGTAGAAGTCGTTGGTGAACGGCGAGTCGTCCATCGGGAAGTAGTTGCGACGGCGCGTGACCCAGGTCACTCGGCGCGGCCGCTCGGCGACCGGCCGTGAGATGAGGTCGAGGAACGCCTCGGCTCCTGACTGGCCGCCGCCCACCACGCACACGCGCCGGCCGGCGAGGTCGCTCGCCTTCGTGACGAAGTCGCTGACGTGGAAGTGATCGTCACCCGGCAGGTCCCTCGCCACGTCCGGGTACCAGGGGGCGGTGCCGACACCGATCGAGAGGTTGTCGGCGGTCAGGGTGCGGCGATCCGTCCGCACCACGAAGGTGGTGTCGAAGTCGACGGAGAGGACCCGCTCGCCGAACACGACGTTCTCGTTCTGCTCGGCGGCCCAGGTCAGGTAGTTGCGGAACTCCTGCCGCGGCATGGCGTCGAACTGCGCGTTGATGAAGTGGTACATCTTGCCTTGCGCATGCAGATACGCCAGGAACGAGAACCTGTTGGTGGGGTCCGCCAGGCTCACCAGGTCCTTCAGCATCGACACCTGGAGCGTGGTGTCCGGCATCTGCTGCCCGTCGTGCCAGCTGAACGACGTCTTCCGGTCCAGAAACAGGTTCGGCACCGTGGTGTCGCCGTGCAGGAGGGAGGCGAGGCTCAGATTCGCCGGACCGACGCCGACGCCGACGCAGCCGTAATGCTGCCCGCCCCTTTTTTCGCTCATGCGAATTACCCCCTGGATCCGGATGCGCTGCCGTGTCGATCTTTCGTCGCACGTCACTTTTCAACCAGTCGGAGATCTTCACGACTTGACGTGCGACCGGATGTGCGGTACCGGGATCCGGGCCGTGCGGGGCGGCCTTCAGGAAGTGAGCATTAGCTCCGAGCTGATCGTCCCCCACAGCGCGTCGAACCACAGGCGCGACTGCTCCACGAACGCCGCGTCCCGCTGCCCGGCCCGCTCCTCGAAGGCGAACAGCATCGAGCGCGTGCCGTCGGCGTCGTACAGCTTCAGCTGCTCGTGCTCGATCTCCCGCTCCCGGCGCCGCAGCGTGTAGTACGCGAACAGCGCCTCGGCCCCGTTGAGCAGGTACAGCTTGACCGGCGGGGTGAACGGCAGGGCGCGGAAGGAGACCCGCACGTCGATGCCGTGCGTGGTCCGCAGGGCCAGCAGGTTCTGCTGCAGCACCTGCCCCTGGGCGTTGCGCTGGGCCAGCCAGCGCCGGTGCAGCAGACCACCGTCGTCGGCGTCCACCGGAGTCGGGAAGGCCAGCTCGATGTCCCGGCTGGGGAGCAGCACCCGGACGTCGATCTTGGCCGGTTTCAAACGGCCCGCGTGGATCTCCCGCAGCGGCTCGCCGACGGCCAGCGTCAGCGAGACCGAGGTCAGACAGAGCGCGTCGATCTCCACATGGGGCGCGGCGAAGGCCGCCGCGATGCGCGGCGCCAGGCCCACCGTGGTGGGCTGGGGCGGCGCGGCCGGCCCGGCGAAGGGGCGCGCCGGCCCCGGGACCCCGGCCACCGTGGCCGGGCTGCCCTTGGAAACGTTGGTGAGCAGATGCTCCGACTGCAGGACGCGCAGCGCCTGCCGCACCCGCCCGCGCTCCACGCCGAACTCGTCGGCCAGCTCGGCCTGCGTGGGCATGCGCTGACCCGGCCGCAGCTCACCGGACCTGATCCGGTTGCGCAGTTCGTCGGCGATCTCCTGGTGGGACGAGCGTGACCGCTGTGGCCTCGTCCGTCCACTGACGGAGGCGTGCTCCGGGTCCACGGACAAACACTACAACTTCCCGCCATCTTTAGGCAGTTCACCGGCAGCTGGTTATGAGACGGTTCAGCGCGGAGATAAGAACAGTGAAGTTGGCTGCCAACTTGCAGGACATGGTCGAGCTTCCCAGTGGTTGGCCGACCGGGCTCCCATCCGGAGGGGAGCCGGGAGCCCGGACAGGGGACGGCCACCGGAGCGCACAGTCACAACTGAACACGACATGGCACAGCCACAACTGAACACCGCAGAGCACAGCCACAACTGAACAGCTCGCTACGGATGAACAGTCAGCGTGTCGTCGGCGGAAGGGTGGTCAGAAGATGTCCGGGCACCACGGCCGCCCGGGCGAGCGGAACAGGGCGTCGGCCTTACGGGCGGCGCCCTCTCGCTGTTCCTGGACCCGGCCGAGCGCGGCGAGCCGCAGCGGCGACTGACCGCCGAGCCACACCGACGCCAACTCGGCCACGTCCAGCGTGAGATCCGCGCTCGCACCGCCCGCCGGCGTGCACGACGCCCCGTCCGGACCCGCCTCCAGCCGGAACCGGCCCCCGGCGAGACCGGCGGCGTCGACGACCTCCAGCACCAGCGAGCCCTCACCCTCGTACGTCCGCGCCTCCAGGGCCCGTACGACGTCCAGGATCCGCACCCACAGCCAGTCCGCCTGCTCGGTGACCCGGGCCGCGCGCGGGTCGGGGAGGTAGTGGGGCAGCAGGTCGTCGGGGCCGCGGTAACCGCTGTCGACCTTGGTGATCCAGTCGATCGAGCACAGGTAGTGCCACAGCGCCCGCTCGGCCGCCGGAGTGGTCGCGATGAGCTTCTGCACGGTGGCGGTCTGTTCCGGCTGCTTGCCGTTCCAGGTCTCGTCGGACTTGTACGACACCAGACCCTGGACCTCGCCGTCGGCCGCCCGGTGGACGGCGTAGAAAGGCTCGGTCCACGTGTCGTGGAAGCGGACCGCTCCGGTGTGCACCTGCCACCACAGCTCGTCGCGGCTGACCGCGCCGGGCTGGGCGCGGCGGAAGCGCTCGTACAGCTCGGGGCCGAGCTTGCGCACGTCCTCGCCGTCCACCAGGTCGATCCGCCCGCCGTCCACCGGGCCCGACCAGCGCGGGTCGAGGCCGGCCCGGGTGACCTCGACGGCCCACCGGGTCGTCCAGGTCGCGGGCCCGAAGCCGTACCGCCCGTAGATCGGGTACTCGGCGGCGATCAGGGTGGCGACGACATCACCGCGCTCCTTCGCCGCCGCGAGGTCCTGCCCCATCATGCGGCTCAGCAGGCCGCGGCGGCGGTGGGTGGGACTCACGGTGACGTTGGAGATGGCGTCGGCGGGGACCGGCGCACCGCCCACCGCGGTCAGTTCCTGCGCGAAGGAGCGAAAGGTGGCCACGCACCGGCCGTTGTCGAAGGCGCCGAGCAGCCGACCCGGGACGAACTGCCTGCGGCGGGCCTCGATCTGCTCGGGCGTGAACACGGGAGGCTGCAGGAAACCGGTGTTCAGGGCGCGGTGCCAGTCCTCGAAGTCGGCCTCGGTGACCGTGCGTACGTCGCTCATCGGGCCACGATAGACACCCGGCCCGACGAGTGTCGCCCCGTTTTCCCGCGGGTCAGGCCAGCAGGTCGTCGACCTGCGCCTCACCCTCCCGGTACCGGCGCGCGATCTCGCCGCTGCAGTCGTCGGCCGTGTGCTGCAGCCGCTGGCGGCACCGGGACACCTCCTGCTCGTAGCGCACCAGCCGCCCCATCGCACTGTTCAGTTCGAGATCGGTACGCGCCTCGAGATCGCTCAGCTCGACCTCGCCGAGCATCTCGGCGGCCAGCTGCCGGTACTCCTCGTTGTGCGGGGTGCCGAGCGTGACATGGCGGGCCGAGGAACGGTGCCGGGCCGGGGCGTCCCTCAGGATCTCCGGGAGCCGGTCCACCATGGAACCGTCCGCGGGCGCCGGCACGGAGGCCCGCCCGCGCCGGCACAGCTCGGCGCGCAGGATGTCGATCCGGCCCTGCAGCAGCCGCCGCACATAGCTGAGGTCGGCCTCGTCGCGCTGGGCGTCACGGCGCAGGACGCGCAGCTCGGGCAGGCTCAGCCGGGCCAGATCGTGCTCGGGAGGCTCCGCGGGCAGCGCCGGGCCCCCGGGGCCGTCGGCGCGCTGGGCGGGCGGCCGGTACGACCCCTGCGTCCCCAGCTGCCCGCTGGTACTCGGTGTGCTCATGTGCTTCTGACCGTCCCCTCGACCCGCGTGTGCAAGCATCGTGCCACCCCAAGTGGCCGCTATGTGACCGAGTGCCCCCGAACAGCCCCAGATGGGCGGTAAGAGATCCATATTGAGCCCCCTGTGAGGGCGCCCGGGGAACCCGGCATCATGGTCCGCATGCGAGCGGTGGTGCAGAGGGTGGACGGCGCGAGCGTCGTCGTGGACGGCGAGACGGTGGGCGCGATCGAGGGCGAGGGGCTGTGCGTCCTCGTCGGGGTGACCCACGAGGACACCAAGGAGAAGGCGGCCCAGCTGGCCCGCAAGCTCTGGTCGATCCGGATGCTGGCCGACGAGCGGTCGTGCAGCGACATCGACGCCCCGCTGCTGGTGATCAGCCAGTTCACGCTCTACGGCGACGCCCGCAAGGGCCGCCGGCCGACCTGGAACGCGGCGGCCCCCGGCGATGTCGCCGAGCCTCTCGTGGACGAGGTGGTGGCCCAGCTGCGGGCACTCGGCGCGACGGTGGCGACGGGCCGCTTCGGCGCCCGGATGCGGGTGTCCCTGACGAACGACGGGCCCTTCACGGTGCTGCTGGAGATCTAGCCCTCCCGCTTGACCCCGTCCACGAAGGCGGCCCAGGCGGTGGCCCGGAAGAGAAGGGTTCCGCGGGCGGGGTCCTTGCTGTCGCGGACGGGGACGACGGAGGGGTTGCCGTCGGCGACTTCGAGGCACTGACCGCCGTCCGAGTTGCTGTAGCTGCTCTTACGCCACGTCACGCTTCCTCCACCATCCTCAGGATGAACTTCCGCGACTCGGCCGGGGGCAGGGCCATGTCACGCACCGCATCATAGGTTCGCTGGAAACGCTCAACCCTGCTTGGTTCTTCGATCAGTTCACCGTGTGCGTCGTTCTCGGCGTAAGCCACGGTACGACTGTCCAGCAGCCGGAGGAACATCAGGTCGGTGCTCGCCAAACCGTGAGAGCCTGCACCGAACGGCAGCACCTGGACCGTGACGTTCGGGCGCTCCGAAGCCTCCACCAAGTACTCCAGCTGCTCCTGCCAACCCCGCGCCTCGCGCAGCGGAGTCCGCAGCACCGCCTCGGAAAGGATGCTCCGGAACGTCGGTGCGTCGCCGCCCTTCAGCAACTCCCGTCGGCCGACGCGCGCTTCGACCTGCTGGTCCAGCTCCGGCCCCATGAGGCCGCCCGCCGCAAGCGCCTCACGCGCGTAGCCGTCGGTCTGCAGAAGGCCAGGGGGCCTGCTCACGGCGTAGTGCCACAGGTTCACCGCCTCGGACTCCAGGATCATGTACCGCCGGTACTGCTCCTTGAATTGCGTCGGGTCGGCCACCGCCAGCTCCCACAGCGTCACCAGCAGCCCCGGAGTCCCGTAGAACTGGTCCAGCGCCTGGACGACCTCGGGACCGCCCAGCGTCCGCCCGCTCTCCATCTTGCTGAACTGGGACGCGTCCCAGCCCACCTCCTTCGCGAGGTCCCGCAGGCTCAGGCCGCGCTCGGTCCTCAGGCGCCGCAGTTCCTCGGCGAACCGCCCCCTCGGCTCCTGGCTCCGCCCCGTGATCACCAGCCGCTGTGGCATCGCACCGCTCCTGTTGAATTTGTTGAATTTGGCGGCGCCGACGTTGAATTTGGGCCGCTCAACGGCCCGAACGCCCTCGCCGTACGTCATGCTCGTAACGCCACGAACACGTAGCGTAGTCCTGTGCTCGCTCTGCGCACAGGCGTTCACGGAAAGGAGCGGAGCCTGATGACAACGGCGTCGGAACCCCTCGAACCCGGGTCCCTCTGCTACGACCCGGCGACGGCCAAGGTCGGCGAGTACCGCGACCGGGCCGGTCCCTATGTGCTGCTCCGCCCCGTCGGAGGCGGGCGGGAGTGGGAGGCCGATCCGAGGACGCTGCGGCCGGCCACGGACCAGGAGCGGCTCGGCGCGAGCGTCCGGGCCGTCAACCACCGCAGCGGAACCGTGCCGTCGCTGTCCCCGCCCCTGGACCGGATCGGCCGGCCGCCGCGAGCCGTCCCGGGCTGCGGCACGTGCGCGGACCTGGCGGGACGCCGGGAGGCCGCGCGGGCGGCGTACGACCACAGCGCCGAGACCGACGCGAACGTCCTGCTGCGCCAGCACCAGCGGAAGGAGCACCGCGCATGAGCACCGGACAGGGCCTGCCGTACGAGGAGTGCAGGCGGCAGCAGGAGCGGGCGGCGCCACAAGACCGGGCGACCCCGTGGCCGGCCTACGCGTTACCGCCGTTCCGTCCCGGGGTGCACGGCGCGCGGGACCACCGGCCTCCCGTACCCGGGCCGCGGCCCTGACCGCACGCCGACATGCCGAAGGGCCGCACCTCCCCGGCGTCCAACCCGGAGGGAGATGCGGCCCTCAGCCGTCACTCAGAGCACTCGGTGCCCTCGATGCACTCAGACCGCGATCGCGACCTCGGCGAGTCCGCCCTGCTGGGCCACAACCGTGCGGTCCGCGGTGCCGCCCGGCACCAGCGCGCGAACGGTCCACGTGCCCTCGGCCGCGTAGAAACGGAACTGCCCCGTGGCGGAGGTCGGCACCTCCGCGGTGAACTCGCCGGTCGAGTCCAGCAGACGGACGTAGCCGGTCACCGGCTCGCCGTCGCGGGTCACCTGACCCTGGATCGTGGTCTCACCGGGCTTGATCGTCGAGGCGTCCGGGCCGCCGGCCTTCGCTCCACACATGCTGTTTCTCCAGAGGGGTCTGACCGGGAGGTCGGTCGGGATGGGTACCTGCGGGGCTTACTTGTTGGCGCCGAGCTCGATCGGCACGCCGACGAGGGAGCCGTACTCGGTCCAGGAGCCGTCGTAGTTCTTGACGTTCTCCACACCGAGCAGCTCGTGCAGCACGAACCAGGTCAGGGCCGAGCGCTCACCGATGCGGCAGTAGGCGATCGTGTCCTTGGCGAGGTCCACGTTCTCGTCGGCGTAGAGGGCCTTCAGCTCCTCGTCCGACTTGAAGGTGCCGTCGTCGTTGGCGTTCTTCGACCACGGGATGTTGCGGGCGCTCGGGACGTGGCCCGGACGCTGCGACTGCTCCTGCGGGAGGTGGGCCGGGGCGAGCAGCTTGCCGGAGAACTCGTCGGGCGAGCGGACGTCGACGAGGTTCTGCGAGCCGATCGCGGCGACGACGTCGTCACGGAAGGCGCGGATGGAGGTGTCCTGGGCCTTGGCCTTGTAGTCGGTGGCCGGGCGCTCGGGGACGTCGTCGCCGGCGACGAGCTCGCGGGCGTCCAGCTCCCACTTCTTGCGGCCGCCGTCGAGGAGCTTGACGTTCTCGTGGCCGTACAGCTTGAAGTACCAGTAGGCGTAGGACGCGAACCAGTTGTTGTTGCCGCCGTAGAGGATCACCAGGGTGTCGTTGGCGATGCCCTTCTTCGACAGGAGCTTCTCGAAGCCCTCCTGGTCGATGAAGTCACGGCGCACCGGGTCCTGGAGGTCCTTCGTCCAGTCGATGCGGATCGCGTTCTTGATGTGGTTCTTCTCGTAGGCGGACGTGTCCTCGTCCACCTCGACGATGGCGATGGCCGGGTCGTCCAGGTGCTCCTGCAGCCAGTCGGCATCGACCAGGACGTCGGTGCGGCTCATGCTCTTTCTCCTCCGGGGCAGTTGCGGCGGGGCGTGCGAGTAAGAGGGGTGCGCGCTTCGGGGCGCACGGGTGCCCTTCCAGCAGGGCGGGGGGTGTGATGCGGAAGTCGGGGACTTTCGCTCAGAAGGGGCGACAGAGCATGGCGGCAACGCGGCACAGGTCCACTGCCCGCCGCTTCGTGAGATCCGCCTGTCGCTTCATGGGCTCGATCGTAGGGACGTCCGGGCGGACATGTCACCGGCGTGTCATATCGCGAGACGCGATCGTCCGAATAGCGGGATGCGAAGAGCGCCCGGGGCGTCTTCGCACGGCCACCGGGCGCTCGTGGGGGTCACCGCGGCTGCGCCGCGGACCTGATCGTCTCGCCAGTCGGACGGTTCCTGTCCACCGGCCCTGGTCCTACCCCGCCAGCTTGACGTCCGAACCCTTCACGGTGATCTCCACGCCGTCCTGGGCGGCCTGCACCTTGTCCAGCCTGATGCCGCCGGGAAGGGCGCCGATCTTCACCTCGGAGACGTCGAGCGCCCGGTTGCCGAACTTGGGCAGCCCGTCGGCGTGCACCTTCACGGTGTCGCCCTTGACCGTGACCGTGCCGAGCACCGGGAGCGGCACACCGGCGACCTCGACCGTGGCCCTGACCTTGCCGTTGCCGCCGTAGGCGAGGCCGGTCACCTTGCCGGTGGCGCCCAGGGGCAGCTCGACCGGCTCGTCCTTGACCGCGCCCAGCAGCTGGTCGTACGCGATCGTCGCGGTACCGGACGCGTCGGCCGCGGTGGCGGAGCTGTAGTCACCGGAGAAGGAGACGCCCTTCATGTCGGCCTTCAGGTCGGCGATCCGGATCGTCTTGCCGGCGGTGCCGGTGGTCGCCTCGTAGTCCTTGATCCCCACCTGGACGTCGTCCAGCGAGCCGCCCGCGACCTGGGTGAGGAAGGGGAAGCCCGTGATGTCCACGTCCGGGGTGGAGGCCAGGTTCTGCGACGACTTCAGTTTGTCGGCGGCCTCGCCCTCGGCGAAGTGCACGGCGACTCTGTCCACGATCACGAACAGCACGCCCAGGATCACGACGAGGATCAGCAGTATTCGCAGGGCACGCATGTGGTGTTTCCCCCGGGTCGGCGGCGGTGTACGAAGCGGTACGGCGTACGCCACGGTAACCCTGCCCGGTGCGGCCGCACGGTCTTTGTCGATCGGTTGTGACAGGGGCCGCTCGCCCTACTCTGGAACCATGTACGCCCGGCGTCGTCACATCTACTTCGCCATGATGGGGATCTGCATCGGTCTCTTCGTCCTGGCGTGGGGGGTCGTGCGCATCTGGTCCGTCCCCGCGGCCGTCGGTATGTGTGTCGTCGCCATGGTCATCCCGCCGGTCGCCGCGATGATCGCCAACCGCCGGGGCCCGGAGGACCGCTGGTGGGACGACCCGTCCGGGGACCCCCAGTCGGACGAGTGGTGGGACGAACTGGACGGCAAGAAGCGTCCGCGGCAGTAGGAAACCCGCCCCTTGGCCGGGCTCTCACCGAGTCCGAGGAGGCCCGCCGGGTCCGGCTGTCCCGGGGGGCTCAGTAGACGAGGGCCTGGGCGTCGTCCGCCAGGGCTTCCTGGACGAAGACCTGGGCGCCCGCGATCCGTACGCCCTCGATGACGTCCTTCTCGGTGATCTCGCGCCGGGCCGCGCACTGGGTGCACAGGGTGATGCGGCCGGCCGCGAGGACCGAGTCGAGCAGGTCCGGCAGCGGGGCCGCGTGCGGCAGCTCGAACTCGGCCGCCCGCCCCGGCAGCGCGAACCACGACGACTCCCCGGTCAGCCACAGCGAGACCTCGACCCCGCTGGCCACGGCCACCGCCGCCACCGTGAACGCCTGCGAGCAACGCTCGGGTGCGTCGGCCCCTGCGGTCACCTTGATCACGAGCTTCTTCGCCATGGCTGAATCGTAATCCGCTCGGCTACAACTTCATGCGCATGCCACGAGCGTCCTGTGAACGCGCGGGTCGAGGAATCCGCGGTTCCCGTTGCCTGGGGGGAGACCGATCCTTGGAAGTGCCCGAGAGAACCACCACGCCGGAGGCGGAGCCGGAGGCCGAGCCGGAACCGTCGAGCGCCGGGGCGCCGGCCGCGCCGCCGGTGCGGCGGCGGGGCCGTACGCCCCTGTTTCTCGCCGGTGCCGCCGTGCTCGGACTGATCGCCGTTCACCTGCGCCGGATACCTCGTCCGGGCCGACCGCAAGCCCACCGGGCTGCCCCCGCTGTCGCAGCCGCACCTCGCCCGGGCCCGGGGCGGCGCGCCGGAACCCCTCTCCGCGTCCCAGGACCGCCGGGTCGAGGTCGACGGTGACCTGCGCAAGCTGCTGCTGAAGAAGCCGAGCGGCGCGCGGCAGGCCCCCTTCAAGTCCGGCCAAGTCCGGCGCGCGCCCCGGTGCTGCGCGCGCCGAAGGGAGCCGGCGAGGACAAGGCGCTGCGCGGTGACGACGGGTGGCTGAAGGTCCGGGACTTCCTCGCCCGGTTCCCGGACGAGGACGACCGGCGGCGGCTGGGACAGAAACTCACCGACTACGGCCTGCGCCACATCGCGGCCCGCGGCTGGACCACCCCGGACGGGACGCGGACGCGGATCCAGCTGCTTCAGTTCGCCACGGCCGCCGTCGTCGACGACCTGATGAGCGGCGGGCCGGCCGGGTCCGCGGCCCCCGTCCACCCGGTGCGCGGCGCCGACGCCTACGACCTAGACGTGATGTTCCCGTACAAGGCGCGGATCAAGGACCTCACGCTCACCCCCTACGCCGAGGTCGAGCCGTACGGTGCCGAGCAGGTCCGGCAGGCCTATGTCGGGGCCGGGGACACCATCGCGGTGATCACACAGTCCCGCCGGGGAGGCGCGAATCCCGTGCCGTTCCGGCAGACCGTGACCCTGCGGAGCGAGCTGCTCGCCCGAGGGACCTCGTCAGGAGGGCCGGGCTCCGGCCGCGTAAGCTGGGGCCCGGCTCTGTCGTCCGCCCACCCTCGCTCAAGGAGCACCCGTGGAAGCCTTCTTCGAAATCCTGCTGGTCCTGGTCTGCGTCGGCGTGCTCGCCTTCGCCGGTCTGACCGTGAAGAAGCTGTACCAGGGTCAGCGCTGACCCTCTCCCAGGAAAGCTGCCACTCATGATCGAGATCCCGTCCGACCTGCACAAGGACCTGGTCCCGCTCGCCTTCCTGCTCGGCAACTGGGCCGGCGCCGGCGTGCACGACTTCCCCGGCTCGGAGAAGTGCAACTTCGGGCAGGAGGTCAGTTTCAGCCACGACGGCCGGGACTTCCTCGAGTACCACTCGCAGACCTGGGTGCTGGACCAGGACGGCAACAAGGTCCGCCCGCTGGAGACCGAGCACGGCTTCTGGCGCATCGACGCGAATCGCAAGGTCGAGGTCACGATGACCCGCGACGACGGTGTCATCGAGATCTGGTACGGCGAGATGGCCGACAAGAAGCCGCAGATCGACCTGGTGACGGACGCCGTCGCCCGTACGGCCGCCTCGCAGCCGTACAACGGGGGCAAGCGCCTCTACGGCTACGTCAAGAGCGACCTCATGTGGGTGGGCGAGAAGCAGACCCCCGAGGTTCCGCTGCGCCCGTACATGTCGGCCCAGCTGAAGAAGGTCGTCACCCCCGAGGACGTCGAGCGCTGGGCCAAGGCCCTTCCGGACGACATGCCGGACGACGGCATCGCATTCTTCAAGTAGCCATACACTCGTCGGTGTGGTGAGCACCGACTGGAAGAGCGACCTCAGGCAGCGTGGCTACCGGCTGACGCCGCAGCGGCAGCTTGTCCTCGAAGCCGTGGACACCCTTGAGCACGCGACCCCCGACGACATCCTCGTGGAAGTGAGGAAGACGGCGTCGGGGGTCAACATTTCCACCGTCTACCGCACGTTGGAGCTGCTGGAGGAGCTGGGCCTGGTCAGCCACGCCCATCTCGGCCATGGTGCGCCCACCTACCACCTCGCCGACCGCCACCACCATCTGCACCTGGTGTGCCGGGACTGCGAGAACGTGGTCGAGGCCGACGTGGACGTGGCCGCCGAGTTCACCGCCAAGCTGCGGCAGCAGTTCGGGTTCGACACCGACATGAAGCACTTCGCGATCTTCGGGCGGTGCAAGGACTGTGCGCCGAGGAGCTCAACTACCACGTCGTAGGCTGACGGTATGAAGAGCCCTCTGCTGTCCCTGCCCGGCGCCGTCCCTGCCGAGGGTGTGGACGAAGGTGTCGCCGCCCACTACGGCGACCTGTTCCGTGAGCAGCGTGCCCTCGCCGACGGCACCGGCTTCGTCGATCTCTCGCACCGCGGTGTCGTCGCCGTCACCGGCGACGACCGCCTCAGCTGGCTGCACCTGCTGCTCACCCAGCACGTCAGCGAACTGCCCGTCGGCCAGGCCACCGAGGCGCTGATCCTGTCCGCGCACGGGCACATCGAGCACGCCCTGTACCTGGTGGACGACGGGACGACCGTCTGGGCGCACGTGGAGCCCGGCACCCAGGACGCGCTGATCGCGTACCTGGAGTCGATGAAGTTCTTCTACCGGGTCGAGGTCGCCGACCGGACCGCCGACTTCGCGGTCGTCCACCTGCCCGCCGGGTCCATCGCCGAGGTACCGCAGGGCGTCGTCGTGCGCGAGACGGCGTACGGGCGTGATCTGTTCCTGCCCCGGGAGGACCTGGAGTCCTTCGCGGCCACGCACGGGCCCGCCGCGGGCCTGCTCGCCTACGAGGCGCTGCGCGTCGAGCACCACCGGCCGCGGCTCGGTTTCGAGACCGACCACCGCACGATCCCGCACGAGCTGGGCTGGATCGGTACGGCCGTGCATCTGCAGAAGGGGTGCTACCGGGGGCAGGAGACCGTGGCCCGGGTGCAGAACCTCGGCAAGCCGCCCCGGCGCCTGGTCTTCCTGCACCTGGACGGCAGCGAGGTGCACCTGCCGGTGGCGGGCACGGAGATCCGGCTCGCGGACGAGGGGCCCGACGGCCGCAAGATCGGTTTCGTGACCACGTCCGTGCGCCACCACGAACTGGGACCGGTGGCCCTGGCACTGGTGAAGCGGAACGTCCCGACCGACGCCAGGCTCCTGGCCGGAGAGACGGCGGCGGCGCAGGAGACCGTGGTCGAGCCGTAGGGGGCGGCTGCGGCTCGGTGGGGTGGCGGGCTGGTCGTGAGCACGACCAGCCCCGCGGCCGGCGTTGCGCCTAGCCCAGCGTGCGTCCCAGTACCCACACCACCGGTGCCGCTGCCGACAGGGGCAGGGCCACGCCCGCTGTGAAGTGGACGAAGCGGGACGGGTAGTCGTAGGCGGCCACCCGGTGGCCGATCAGCGCGCAGACGCCGGCGGCTCCGCCGAGCAGGGCGCCCTTCGCGCCCAGCCCCGTCATCCCACCCACGGCGATCCCCGCGCCGGCCGCCGCCAGAACCGCGACGACCACCGACGCCGGGGTGGGCAGCGGCAGGGCGCGGGCCAGGACGGCCACCGCCACCGCCGCCGCGCCGACCGACACCGCGTGGGTGTCCGCGGCCAGGTACCCGGTCGCCAGGACCGTCAGCGCCGCCGAGGCGACCGTGGCCATCAGGCCGTACATCCGCTCGTCCGGCGACGCGTGCGAGCGCAGCTGCAGCACCAGGGACAGCAGGACCCAGACGCCGAGCGGGCCGAGGATCGCGACCGGGGCGTGGTCGCGGCCGGCGGCCAGGACGGCCACGTCGGCCGTCAGGCCGCCAGCGAAGGCCAGCGCGATGCCCTGCCGGGCCGGCCACATGCCGTTGAGCCGGAACCAGCCCGCCGCGGTGACCGCCTGGAGCAGCACCAGCGGGACGACGAGGGCGTACGAGGCGACGGGCGCCGTGGCGGCCAGCAGCAGGCCCAGGAGCGCGGTGAGCAGCGCCGGCTGCATTCCGGGATCGATGATCGGCGAGCGGCCCTCCAGGCGCGCCCGCTGTGCGTCGGTGATCCGGGCGTTGCCGCCGAGTGTGGCGGGGCCGTAGGCCGGCCCGGACTCGGATTCCGGCGTCTGGGCCGGTGCCGGACCCTGGGCCCGGGCCATCGCCGGTTCCGGCTGCGGCTGCGGTGCGTACTGCGCCTGCTGCGGCTCGGCGTACTGCTGTGCCTGCGGGGGCTGCTGGTACTGGTGCTGCGGCAGGTACGCCGTCTCGGCCCCCTGCGCCTGCACCGGCGCGTGCGTCTGCGTCTCCCACGTCCGGCCCTGCCACTGCTGGGTCGCCTGGGGGTCGTAGCCGGGCTGGGCGTACGGGTCGTGGCCGGGCCAGTTCTGTGGCGCGGGCTGCTGCTGGTAGGGGTCGTAGCCCTCGTACGGGCCGCCCTGATACGGCTGGTCGCTCATCGCCTCACCCTCCTGCGAACGGCGGGAGCACCTCGACCGTGCCGCCCTCGGCCAGCCGTACCGTCTCATGCGCGCGTGTCCCGACGGGGTCACCGTCGACGAGGAAGGAGCATCGCTGCAGCACGCGCGTCAGTTCGCCGGGGTGCCGCGCGCGGACGGCGGCCAGCGCGTCGGCGAGCGTGTCCGCGTCGTACGGCTCCTCGGCGACACCGGCGGCGGCCTTCGCGGCGGCCCAGTAGCGCACCGTGACCTTGGGCATCTCGTTCCTCAATCGGCGGCGGATAACAACAAAGACAGATGGTGTCAGGCTAGCCCGCCGCGCCCCGCGCCCAGTCCGCGATCCGGGTGAGGAGGGCTTCGTCCGTCGCGTGCTCCGCGTGGCCCATGCCCGGTTCGACCCAGAGTTCGCCGTGGTCACCGGCCGCTTCGACGAGCATCCGGGGGTGGTCGAGGGGGAAGTAGCCGTCGCGGTCGCCGTGGACGACGAGCAGGGGGGTGGGGGCGATCCGGGGAACCGACTCCACCGGGGACAGGGGCACCGGGTCCCATTCGCGGTGGTGGATGCGGGTGCGCAGGCCGTAGCGGCCGACCAGGCGGCCCTCGGGACGGGTGACCAGCCAGTGCAGACGGCGCATGGGGGCGGTACCCCGGTAGTACCAGCGGGCCGGGGCGCTGACCGAGACCACCGCGTCGACCGTGCGGGGGTGCAGGGCCGCGTGCCGCAGGACGACCGAGCCGCCCATGGAGAAGCCGACGCTGACCACGCGCGCGTGCCCGAAGCCGCGGGCCCAGTCGACGGCGGCGGCGAGGTCCAGGACCTCCTTGTCGCCGACCGTGGACCGGCCGCCCGAGCGTCCGTGGCCGCGGAAGGAGAAGGTGACGACGGCGCCGTGACCGCGCAGCACGCCCGCCACCCTTCGTACGTGCGGGCGGTCCACGTCCCCGGTGAAGCCGTGGGCGATCACGAACACCAGGTCGCCGGCGAGTGGCCGGGAGGCGTCGGATGCGGTTTCGTATACAACAGCGGGCGGATCGTATACGGAATCGATCGGGATTCCGTCGGTACTGTGCAGGAACGTCCGGATAGGGGCCCGTCCGCCTGTCTCGGGATTCGGACGAACGGTGGAACGTGCCACATGACCTGCCGAACGGTTGCTCATGTGGGCTATTCTGCTGGGCAGAGGACTCGGGCAGCGTAGCCCCCGGGTCCTTTTGTGCTTTCGGAAGCGTTGTATACGAAGCGGGAAACCTCAGGTGACCGCCGGTGTACGGGCCCCCGGGATCGCAGAGCAGTGCCCGTCCGCACAGCCTCGCAGGGACCGAGGAGGAACCAGACGTATGAGTTCTCTGCTGCTCCTGACCAACGCCCTCCAGCCGTCGACGGAGGTGCTGCCCGCCCTCGGCCTGCTGCTGCACAACGTGCGGGTGGCCCCGGCGGAGGGCCCCGCCCTCGTCGACACCCCCGGCGCCGACGTCATCCTCGTCGACGGCCGCCGCGACCTGCCCCAGGTCCGCAGTCTCTGCCAGCTGCTGCGCTCCACGGGTCCCGGATGTCCGCTGCTCCTCGTGGTCACCGAGGGCGGCCTCGCCGCCGTCACGGCCGACTGGGGCGTCGACGACGTCCTCCTCGACACCGCGGGTCCCGCGGAGGTCGAGGCGCGGCTGCGGCTGGCCATGGGCCGGCAGCAGATCGGGGCCGACGACTCGCCGATGGAGATCCGCAACGGCGATCTGTCGGTGGACGAGGCGACGTACAGCGCGAAGCTCAAGGGGCGGGTCCTGGACCTGACCTTCAAGGAGTTCGAGCTGCTGAAGTACCTCGCCCAGCATCCGGGGCGGGTCTTCACCCGGGCCCAGCTGCTGCAGGAGGTGTGGGGCTACGACTACTTCGGTGGCACCCGCACGGTGGACGTGCACGTGCGGCGGCTGCGGGCCAAGCTCGGCCCGGAGCACGAGTCGCTGATCGGCACCGTCCGGAACGTCGGTTATCGATTCGTTACGCCCGAGAAGCCCGACCGGTCCGGCGAGGACGCAAAGGCGAAGGCGGACCGGGCGAAGGCGAAGAATGCGGACACTTCGTCCGCATCCACCGTGCTGGACGGCACCGAGATCCACGCCGACGCCTGACGCACCGCGGGAAGACCACTCGTGCGGGGCATTGCTTCCGCACATCCAACCCTTGATATGCCCTGCCCAGGGCGGGTCCATCCGCGTAGACTCCGCGCGTGGCCAAGGTGACTCGGGATGATGTGGCACGGCTGGCTGGAACCTCCACCGCCGTCGTCAGTTATGTCATCAACAACGGACCCCGGCCGGTCGCCCCGGCCACGCGCGAGCGTGTCCTCGCCGCGATCAAGGAACTGGGGTACCGGCCCGACCGGGTCGCCCAGGCGATGGCCTCGCGCCGCACCGACCTCATAGGCCTGATCATCCCGGACGCCCGTCAGCCCTTCTTCGGCGAGATGGCGCATGCGGTGGAGCAGGCCGCCTCCGAGCGCGGAAAGATGGTCCTCGTCGGGAACACCGATTACATCGGCGAACGCGAGGTCCACTATCTGCGCGCCTTCCTGGGCATGCGCGTCTCCGGACTGATCCTGGTCAGTCACGCCCTGAACGACCTGGCCGCCGCCGAGATCGACGCCTGGGACGCCCGCGTGGTGCTGCTGCACGAGCGCCCCGAGGCCATCGACGACGTGGCCGTCGTGACGGACGACCTGGGCGGCGCCCAGCTCGCCGTGCGCCACCTGCTGGAGCACGGCTACGAGTACGTCGCCTGTGTGGGCGGCACGGCCGAGACCCCGGCCGTCGGCGACCCGGTCTCCGACCACGTCGAGGGATGGAAGCGGGCCATGGCCGAGGCGGGCCTGTCCACCGAGGGCCGGCTGTTCGAGGCGCCGTACAACCGCTACGACGCCTACAAGGTGGCCCTGGAGATCCTGTCCCGCCCGAACCGCCCGCCGGCGGTCTTCTGCTCCACCGACGACCAGGCGATCGGCCTGCTGCGGGCCGCGCGCGAGCTGCGCATCGACGTGCCCGGGGAACTGGCGGTGGCCGCCTTCGACGACATCAAGGAGGCCGCGCTCGCCGACCCGCCGCTCACCACGGTCGCCTCGGACCGCTCGGCGATGGCCCGGGCGGCGGTCGACCTGGTCCTGGACGACGGGCTGCGGGTCGCGGGGTCGCGGCGGGAGCGGCTGAAGACGTTCCCGTCGCGGCTGGTGGTGCGCACCAGCTGCGGGTGCAACGGCTGAACCCTTCATGAGGGCCGGGTGAGAGCCTGGTCCTCACATCCGAGAAGCCTCCTCATATCGGGCAAACGAGGTTCTGCCGGGCTTCTCAGTCAGCACTCAGGAAGCTCTCATGGTCGCGGGGGACTCTCTTGTCATGACCGAGAGCCAGGGCGCATACCCCCAGCAGCAGTACCACTCCGCTCCCGTGAACCCCGAATGGCCGCCGCCGTACGAGCCCCCGACGGCCATGACCCCCGCGCCCGCACCCGGGCCGAAGCGGAAGCGTCCCCGGGGCCCCGTCGCCCTGCTGGCGGCGGTCGCGATCGTCGCGGCGGCGGTCGGCGGCGCCACGGCGTACGGCTTCCAGGAACTCACCGGTACGGACACGGTCGCCTCCGCCGGCACCACCACCACTGTGGTGCCCGTCGGCAAGAAGGGCGACGTCGCCGCGATCGCGGCCGCCGTCAGCCCGAGCGTGGTGGAGATAAACGCGACCCTCGGCAACGGCTCCTCCACCGGCTCCGGCGTGATCATCTCGTCCAGCGGCGAGATCGTCACCAACAACCACGTCGTCTCCGGTGCGCAGTCGATCAAGGTGCGCACCAGCGACGGCAAGAGCTACACCGCCGAAATCGTCGGCACCGACAGCTCCAAGGACCTCGCGCTGATCAGACTTCAGGGCGCTTCGGGGCTGAAGCCGGCCGCGCTCGGCGACTCCTCCGACGTCCAGGTCGGTGACTCGGTCGTCGCGATCGGCTCCCCCGAGGGCCTGACCGGCACCGTCACCAGCGGCATCGTCTCCGCCCTCGACCGGGACGTGACCGTCTCCACGGACGAGGGCCAGGGGCAGGACCAGGGCGGCGACGGCCAGTGGCCGTTCCAGTTCGGCGGCCGTCAGTTCAACGGCGACACCGGCTCGTCCACCACCACGTACAAGGCCATCCAGACCGACGCCTCGCTGAACCCGGGCAACTCCGGCGGCGCACTGATCGACGCGAGCGGCCATGTGATCGGCATCAACTCGGCGATGTACTCGTCGAGCGAGCAGTCCTCGTCCTCCTCGGACGCGGGCAGCGTCGGCCTCGGCTTCGCCATCCCCGTCGACGCCGTCAAGTCCGACCTGGCCAAGTTGCGGGCGGGCTCCGGCAGCTGACCGGTTTCACCAGGGGGATTCAGCACACGGATCCGGCACAGGGATCCAGCGGGGGGATCCACCAGTCAGCCTCCAGCAGGCAGCAGGGAGTACGTCATGATCACGAAGGTTTTCCACGATGTCCCCGTAGGCGGCCCGGCCGGTATCACCCTGGCCCTCGAGGTGGCGCAGGAACTGCACGCCCCGGCCGCTCCCCCGCGCGCCGCCGAGGTCGTGTCGGTCCCCGAGCTGATGGGTCTGCGCACCTCCGCCGCCCGCCCGCACCGCCGCAAGGTGCCGCTGCACCGCCTGAACGCGATGCGTGGGCTGGCCGTGCTGAGCGCCTGAACCCGGCATGCGCCTCCCAGGGCGGGTAAACATGCGACGCTGAGACACGCCCCGACCGTCCCGAGCACCCGACCGCTCCCACCACCCCGACCACCCGACCCTTCGCACCCCGAGGAACCGCGAGCGATGAGCCCCGCCGAAGGCGACCGTGACCCCCAGCGCATCCTGATCGTCGACGACGAGCCCGCCGTCCGCGAGGCGCTCCAGCGCAGCCTCGCCTTCGACGGGTACGACACCGAGGTCGCCGTGGACGGCGCGGACGCGCTGGAGAAGGCCACCGCCTACAAGCCGGACCTGGTGGTGCTGGACATCCAGATGCCGCGCATGGACGGCCTGACGGCGGCCCGTCGGATCCGGGGCGCGGGCGACACCACCCCGATCCTGATGCTCACCGCCCGCGACACGGTCGGCGACCGGGTGACGGGGCTGGACGCGGGAGCGGACGACTACCTGGTCAAGCCGTTCGAACTGGACGAGCTGTTCGCCCGTATCCGCGCGCTGCTGCGGCGCAGCTCCTACGCGGCGGCGGTGTCGGCCGAGGCCCAGGAGGACGAGGCCCTCACCTTCGGCGACCTGCGCATGGACCTCGCGACACGGGAGGTCACCCGGGCCGGCCGCCAGGTCGAACTGACCCGCACGGAGTTCACCCTGCTGGAGATGTTCATGGCCCACCCGCGCCAGGTGCTCACCCGGGAGCAGATCCTGAAGGCGGTGTGGGGCTTCGACTTCGAGCCCTCGTCCAACTCCCTCGACGTCTACGTCATGTACCTGCGCCGCAAGACCGAGGCGGGCGGCGAGCCGCGACTGGTGCACACCGTGCGCGGGGTCGGGTACGTCCTGCGGCAGGGCGGCGCCGAGTGAGCAATCTGGCACGGCGCTACCGTTCGCTGCCGCTCCGGGCCCGCCTCGCGGTACTGGTCGCGGCGGCGGTGGCGTTCGCGGTGGCGGCGGTCTCGGTGACGGCCTGGTTCATCGTGCAGGGGAAGCTCTACCAGCAGGTCGACGCCGATCTGCAGAAGGCGGTCCGGCCCCAGGCGGCTGCCGACGTCAACGCGGCGCTGGATACCTGCCCGCAGGCCGCCTCGGAGTCGAACTCCGGTTTCCGGGCGCGCGGCACCTATTACGGCGAGCTGGTCAGGGCGGACGGCACCGCCTGCGTCTTCTCCAACTCGGCGGGCACGGTGCAGACCGTCGCCAGCGACCGGGAGGTGGCGAAGACGGCCCAGTCGCGCGAGGGCGGTCTGCTGCGCAACGGTACGGACGGCAACGGCAACGCCGTCCGCGTGCTGACCTCGCCCCTGGTGGTCACCGACGACCTGGGCACCCCGCCGCAGCTGTACCCGAACACGGCGCTGCTGGTGGCCACCCCGCTCAAGGCCACCCAGGACACCCTCAAGGACCTGGCCCTCATCCTGCTGCTGGTCTCCGGGATCGGGGTGGTGGGAGCAGGCGCCGCGGGTCTCGCGGTCGCCCGGGCCGGCCTGCGCCCCGTCGACAAGCTCACCGAGGCCGTGGAACACGTGGCCCGCACCGAGGACCTGACCATCCGTATCCCCGTGGAGGACGACAGCGAGGACGAGGTGGCCCGGCTCTCCCGCTCCTTCAACTCGATGACGGCCTCGCTGGCCAGCTCCCGCGAGACCCAGCAGCAGCTGATCGCGGACGCCGGCCACGAGCTGCGTACCCCGCTCACATCGCTGCGGACGAACATCGAACTCCTCACCCGCAGCGAGGAGACCGGCCGCCCGATCCCGCCGGAGGACCGCAAGGCCCTGCTCGCCTCGGTGAAGGCGCAGATGACCGAGCTGGCCGCGCTCATCGGCGACCTGCAGGAGCTGTCCCGTTCGGAGGGCGAGCGCGGCGAGCGCGTCCAGGTCGTCGCCTTCCAGGACACCGTCGAGGCGGCCCTGCGCCGGGCACGGCTGCGCGGGCCCGAACTGACCATCACGGCGGACGTGGAGCCGTGGTTCGTCCGGGCGGAGCCCTCCGCGCTGGAGCGGGCGGTCGTCAACATCCTGGACAACGCGGTGAAGTTCAGTCCCGGGGGCGGCACGATCGACGTGCAGCTCACCGAGGGCGTCCTGACCGTCCGCGACCACGGTCCCGGCATCCCCGCGGACGAACTCCCGCACGTCTTCGACCGCTTCTGGCGCTCCCCCAGCGCCCGCGCGCTGCCCGGCTCGGGCCTGGGCCTGTCCATCGTGGCCCGCACGGTCCAGCAGGCGGGCGGCGAGGTCACCCTGACGCACGCGGAGGGCGGCGGCACGGTGGCGACGGTACGGCTTCCCGGGGCGGCCACGCCTCCGCCGGACACGGTGCCGGTCTAGGCGCAGGTGCAGCCGGAGGCGGGGCAACCTTCGGCGCCCCACGGCAACTCCAGGTCGGCCACACGTCCAACGGGACCGGAACAGCCATGAGCCCCCACCCCCCTCGTACCCACCGTCGCCGCCGTACCGCCGTCTCCCTCGGCGTACCCCTCGCCCTGGCGACCACCGGAGCCCTCGCGTTCACCTACGGCGCCTTCGGCTCGGGCCGGTACAGCACCGTGCAGGCGGCGGTGGACACCGTCCCGGCGAACAACCCCTCGCGCGTGGTGATCCCGGTGCAGCCCGGCACCCGGGCTTCCGCCCAGGAGACGGCCGACTGGCTGAGGGACTGGAGCCCTTCGGCTTCCTGAGGGGTGGGGTTCTCGTCAGCTCCGCTTCCACCACTCCATGAGCTGCTTCAACCCCGCCCAGGCGGCGGCATCGGTGCCGTCACCCAGGGGATAGTGCAGGGCACGGCCCAGACGCAGCGGGGGCGTACCGGTCGGGGGGTTCTCGGCCCGTCGCCGGCCCACGGCGTCCGCCTCGATGCCGCCGAGCGTGACCGCCACCGGGGCCGGCGGGGCCTCGATGTGCGGCGGAACCGCCAGGTCGCGACGGGCCGCTCGGAGTGAGGTCAGCAGCGTGACCAGGCCGTGCTCGGCGTCGAGCGCCGAGGCCAGGGCCTCGATCGCCGCCAGCGGTGGTTCCTCGTCCCTGCCGTAGCCGAGCGCGAGTGTGACGTCCTCCTCGACACCCGCTGGAGTGCGCAGTACCCGGACGGTGGCCAGGGCGGGGCGTTCGGGCCGCCCGACCGCGACGAGCAGCGTGGGCCGGGGCGCCCGGGCACGGGCGAGGTCGGTGATCTCCCGGGTGGACCAGGGCAGATTGACGGGTTCGGCCGTGCTCCAGCCGGCAGGTGGGGTGCCGGTCAGGTGCCGCCACGTGGTCTCCAGGGCACGGCCGAGGACCAGGCCCTCCGCCGCCCGGTGCCGGGTACGCAGAGCGACGAGGAACTGGCGGTCACCGCTGTCGGCGGCCGACGTGAACGGTGTCGCCACCGAGGTGGTGCCCTGGCGGTCGCGGACCGGCGTGAAGCTTCCGCTGTGCCAGTGGAGTACAGCGCCGGACAGTCCGTCGTAGTAGCCGTGCTCGGGATCCTGTACGACCCAGCGATTGGGCAGGCCGTGCAGGGCGGTGCGGGCGGGCAGGGTGAGGCGCGCCGTGGGCGGCGTGACGATCTGCACGCTGCGGCCGGTGCCGGAGGCTGTGTGGAAGGCGTCCGACAGCCAGCCGGTCAGGGCGACGACCGGCTTGTCCTGGATGACGACGGCGGTCGTCTCCGTGAGGACGTCGATCGCCGGCGCGATGGTGTCCGCGACGGGGTTCGCGGAGATGTCCGTGGTGAGGGGGACGACCTCGGTCGTGGCGGCGTCCGCGGGCCAGACCGTGCCCCCCAGTACGGTCGTCAGACGTCCGGCGAAGGAGCCCGCGAGCCGGCCGGCCTCGGTGACGGCGGTGGAGGCGCGCGCCTCCGTCCACCAGACCGGCCCAGGGGGTGCGGCACCCGGCAGGAGCCGGTCGACCTCGCCGGGGACCTGCACGAGAACCGGTGCCTCCACGGAGACGAGCGGTCGGCCGTCGGCTGCGCACAGCTGGACCACGGCACCGTCGCGCAGGGCATTCACACCGAGGTCGGGGCCGCCCGCGAAGAGGCCGGCGAGCAGCGTGCGAATCTCCGGCATCTTCGGAGTGAGCGCGATGACATCCTTCGTCACGGGGCCTCTTCCGGGGTCTTCTGCTTGGTCAGGGCGGTCTGGATCAGCTGGTGGGGGCGGCCGCGGCGGACGAGGGTGCCTCGCCCGGGCGGCTGCTGGGAGGCGTACAGGCCGGGCAGGAGCTGGCCCTCGCCGCGCTCGCCGGCCATGACCAGCACGGCGGTCCCGGTCTCGCGCAGGCTGGTGAGCAGTGGCTCGTAGAGGGCTCGGGAGGCTCCTGCCGCGCGGCGAGCCAGGACGAAATGCAGGCCGATGTCCTGTGCGCAGGACAGATACGGCAGGAAGGGGGCGAGCGGCTGCTGGCCGGCGGTGGTGAGGATGTCGTAGTCGTCCACGAGGATGACGATCCGCGGTCCGCGAAAGGCCGGCTCGCTCCCTCGGTCGTCCGGTTCCGCCGTCTCCGGCAGGCGCTTCTCCAACTCCGTGGCGATGCCCGTGGACAGGACCGCTGCAAGTTTGGCGTTGTGCGCGTATCCGCCGCGGTACGACTCGGGGACGACACCGCGCAGGCCGCGGCGTGGATCGTAGACACCGAAGACGAGTTCCTCGTCCGTGTACCGCTCGACGAGCTGTGCCGCGATCAATTCGAGCAGGTTGGTCTTGCCGCACTCGTTGTCGCCGAGGATCAGCATGTGCTGGTCGCTGCCGAACAGGTCGAGCAGGACCGGCGCGAGAGCATCCTGGTCCACACCGATCGGGATGCGCCCCGGCTCGGCCGCCGGAGCGGGAAGACGGACGGCCGGCAGCCGGGTGGGCAGGACCCGCACCGGCGGGGCCACCTCGCCGTGCCAGGAGGCCCGGACGGTACGCGCGGCCTGTTCGAGTGCGGGCCCCAGATCGTCCGTGGCGGGCCGGCCGTCCATCCGGGGCAGTGCCACCTGCGCGAACAGTTTGCCGTCAGTGAGTGCCCGGCCGGGGGTGTCCGGCGTGAGCGTCTGTGACAGCTTGCGGTCGACGGAGGAGTCGGCCGGGTCGTTCAGGCGCAGTTCGACCCGGGTGCCGAACAGGGACTGGGCGGCGATCCGCACGTCGTTCCAGCGCAGCAGGCCTGCGACGACGTGGATGCCGTAGCCGCCACCGCGCTTGAGCAGGTCGGCGACGGGATCGTCCAGTTCGGCGTACTCGTCCCGCAGCGCGCCGAAGCCGTCGACGACGAGGACGATGTCGGTGGCGCCCAGCTCCGGCAGGGCACCTCGGGACCGCAGCGTGCGCAGTTGTTCCACCGAGTCGATGCCGTGCCGGCGGAAGAGGTCCTCACGCTCGGCGAGCATGGTCCGCACCTCGGCGACCGTGCGGGCGGCCCGCTCGTGGTCGGCGCGTCCGGCGACCCCGCCGACGTGCGGCAGGCCGGCGAGGGCCGCGAGACCGCCACCGGCGAGGTCGAGGCCGTAGACGGCGACGTCGTACGGCGTGTGGGTGAGAGCAAGGGAGAGGACCAGCGTGCGCAGCAGGGTCGTCTTGCCGGACTGCGGGCCGCCGATGACCGCCGCGTGACCGCCGGCCAGCGTCAGGTCCAGCAGCCACCGGCTCTGCCGCTGGCGGGCCGGGTCGTCCAGGATGCCGAGAGGTATCCGCATCGCGCCCGCACGCCCCTCCAGGTGCAGTCCGCGCTCGGAGGCCTGTACGGGCCCCGCGGCCCGGTCGAGGGTGACGGCGTCCGGCAGCGGCGGCAGCCAGATGCGCCGCACCGGAGGGGCAGCGGTGGCGAGTTGCCCGACCATCACGGACAGCACGGTCGGACCCGTTTCGCGGCGCGTGGCCGACGGCCCCTCATCGGCCGTCCCGGCCTCCTGGGGTGCACTGTACGTCGGGTAGAGCAGGGCGCGCGGCGCGGCGTCGCCTTGCTCCCATGCGGCAGGCCCGTGATGGCTGCCGGAGACGTAACCCGCCTTGAATCGCTCGTAGGTGGAGGTGTCGACCTTCAGATAGCCGAAGCCGGGCAGCGGCGGCAGGTGGAAGGCGTCAGCGGTGTCGAGGACGGTGCGGGATTCGTCGGCGGAGAAGGTGCGCAGACCCAGTCGGTACGACAGGTAGGTGTCGAGTCCGCGGAGCTTGCCGCCCTCGATGCGCTGGCTGGACAGCAGCAGATGCACGCCGATGGAGCGGCCGATGCGGCCGATCGACAGAAAGAGGTCGATGAAGTCGGGCTTGGCAGTGATGAGTTCACCGAACTCGTCGATCACGACGAAGAGGTGGGGCAGCGGTTCGAGGTCCGGCCGTTCGGTGGCCCGGAGCACCGCGTAGTGCCCGATGTCGGCGACGTCCCCGGCGTCCTTCAGGACCTGCTGACGGCGCTTGACCTCACCGGCCAGGGACGTGTGGACGCGCTCCACCAGCCCGGCCTGGTTCTCCAGGTTGGTGATGACCCCGGCGACGTGCGGAAGCGTGGCGAAGGGGGCGAAGGTGGCGCCACCCTTGTAGTCGACCAGAACGAGGGCGAGATCCTCCGGTGAGTGCGTTGCGGTCAGAGCCAGGACCAGCGTGCGCAGCAGCTCGCTCTTGCCGGAGCCGGTCGCGCCCACGCACAGCCCGTGCGGACCCATTCCCAGCTGGGAGGACTCTTTCAGGTCGAGCAGCACGGGCTCGTGCCGGTCCGTCAGGCCGATCGGCACGCGCAGGAAGTCGCGCTCGCTGCGCGGTTCCCACAGCCGTTTCAGGTCGAGAGCGGCCGGATCCTCGATGCCGAGCAGCGCGGGGAAGCCCACCGGTCCGGACACCGGCGTGCCGTCGGCCGCGGACTCCGCCGACAGCCGCAGCGGCGCCAGCATACGGGCGATGCCCTCGGCGCCTGCGGCGCTCACCACGTCGGCCGTTCCTTCGCCGACGGTGCCACGCAGGTCGTCGACGACCACCCGGTCCCCGTCGACGGTGATGCGTACGCTCACCTGGTCCGGCTCGTGCACCTGCTCCCGGAGCAGGTGCAACACGGTCACACCCATCTCCGGCAGTCCGACGGTCGAGTCGGGCAGCGGCAGGTCGGCCGCAGGAGTCCCATGAGTGTCGCTGACCACGAACAGCCGGTCGATCGACCGCAGCGCCTCACGGTCGGACAGTCCGCGCCGCACCTCGGCCGCGTATCCGGCGCGCCGCCGCAGGGCGGACCCGCACAGCAGGGCCAGCCGGTCCAGGTCGGGGGCGATCCGGCGAGCGGCGACGGGTCCGTCGTACACCTGCGGATCGAGGAGGTGCGGCAGCCACTTGGCCCACTCCCAGGCCTGCTCGTCCGGCGTGGCCAGGGCGACGGAGACGTCGTCCGGAGCGTGGGTGACCACCGTCTGGACGAGCAGGGCGCGGGCGACAGCGAGTACGTCGCCCCGGTCACCTATGACGCTCACGTTCCCGGCCCGGTCCAGCGGCACGGTGAGCGGGAAGCCGGTGGCGGTGGTGAAGCGTCGCTGCAGCGCCCGGGCTTCGTTGAGCATGAACGGGTCCGGGGGCGTGAGGGCCCCGCCGGCGGCGCTCTGGGCGATGGTCAGGTCCTGCACCGGCACCTGGCCGACGCCGAGTCGCGGATGCAGGAAGTCGGGATCCTGGCGTCGCCGCTCCCACAGCCGGGCCGGGTCGCGGACGAGGTCGTACAGTGCCTCCGGTGGTGGGTCGAGAAGGCGGGCCCGGGTGCGCCGCTCCCGTTCGGCAGCGCCCAGCTCCGCCCTGAGGTGCTCCAGGTGTTCGAGGTAGCGCTCCCGCTGCACGCGACGGGTGCGCTGTGCCTTGCCCCGCTGTGAGAGGAACAGGGTGACCGCCCCGAGCAGGGCCACGACCAGCACCATCGCGCCGAGCGCCGCGAACTGGCTGTTGCGGATGATGGTCATCATCACGACGGAGCTGACGACGCCGGCCATGGGCAGGAGCGCGGTCGCCGCGTTGCCGACCTTGCCCTCGGGCAGGTTGGGCGGCGCCTCGACCGTGCGTGCGGGGGCGGGCTGCAGGGGCGGGGTGCTACGGGCCGGCCGGTGCACGATTCGCTGGGTCATCGCACCGGCACCGCCCGCCGCATCGCCTCGGCGGTGAGCCGGACGGTGGCGTCCCGGGTGGCCTGGCTCAGCATGGCGGTGTGGATGGGACCTCCCTGAGCGAGGTGGCGGTCGTAGGGCAGCAGTACGACGGGCACACCGGGCTCCCGCAGATGTGCCGCAGCGGCCTTGGCGTCGAGCGTGGCATCCGGCGAGGCGGCACTGAGGGCGACGACGGTGGTGGCGAGTGCCGAGTGCGGCAACTGCCCCAGCCAGTCGAGTACCTGACGGGTGCCGTGGATTCCCTCGGCGGTCATCGGCGCGACGACCACGCGCGCGTGCGCGGTGTCCATCGCGGTACGTGCCACCTCGCCGGGCAGCGTCTCGCAGTCGACGACGGTCACGGCGAAGTACCGGCGCAGGGCGAGCGTCACGGTGCGGTAGGTGCGCACGTCCAGCGGGGCGCCGACCCTGCCCTGGCTTGCCGGAAGCAGCCATCCGCCGTCGGTCACCGGCACCAGGTACCCGGTCACGTCGGTGAGTTGCATGGCAGGGGTGAGGATCCGAGCGAGGTCGGCGCAGGACCACCGCACCGTCTCGGCGCCCATGCGCACCGGCAGGGTGCCGAGGGCGGCGTCGGCTTCCAGGGTGAGGACGGGGTCGTGCCGGAAGTGGTTGAAGGTACGGCCGAGCAGCGCCGAGACGGTCGACTTGCCGACGCCACCGCGGATCGACGTCACCGCGATGACCCGTCCGGTGGTGACCGGCTGCTGCACTTCACGGGCGTACCGGGTCTGTTCGGCGACTTCCTGACCGGGCGAGGTGGCCAGCCTGCGCAGGGACCGGCCTGCCCGGTGGGCGAGAGAGTCGCCGTGCTGCGGGCGACCGAGGGCGAGGGCAAGGCGTGGGTCGACTGTGGGAAGGGACTGGGGTGTCGGAAGGGCGGGGGCCGCGGGGACGCGGGGATCGCCCGGCGCCGGGTGAGAAGAACCGGTGGGTGCCGGGTGGGCGGACCGCGCCCCGGTCGCGGGCCGAGCGTGGCGGAGGTCCGGGGACGCCGGTGCGGGCTGGGAATCCTGGCGGAGGTCCGGGGACGCCGGTGCCGACTGGGAATCCTGTCGAGGGGTGGGGGGCTCCTGTGCGGCCCGGGACTCCTGACGCACGGCCGGCGCGGAGTCCCCTCCCCTCGCCCCCGTTTCGGTCAACTGCTTGAGCACGTCGTGCTGCCAGTCCCCGCCCCCGGTCATGCCGATCGTCCCCCTCGAACCCGCGCCTACGCGAAGGTGCCGAGCAGCCGCCCGTACACCCCGAACACACCGATGGTCAGCGGAAACAGCGCGACCACAGCAACGGACTCCACCACGTCACCGAGCTTGCGCAGCCGCACGCGTACGTGCTCGGCGGGATCCACGGTCAGCACCGCGAGGGGTACGACGGCGAGCAGGGCGAGCACGACGACGGGCCCGAAAGCCGCCCGGGCGTGCCCGAGCCACAGGCCGACGGCTCTCAGCGCCACCGCGGCGGACGCGGCGAACAGCGTCACGACCTCGGCGGTCAGCGGAAAGGCCCGGGTGCGCAGGGCGAGCGCGAGCATGACGACGACGGCCAGCGGAACGGTCCATACGGTCGCTGTCCGCAGCAGCAGCCAGCCCCCCGCAGCGGCGGACACGCCGAGGACGACGGTGGCGATCAGCAGCCCGCGGTGGGCGGCCGCGAGAGCCGTCCCCACCTGGTAGCGGCTCACCGAGGCGCCACCGGTGCGCTGGTCGTCGAGTCGGGTCAGCCCGGCTCCCGTCAGCGCGAGCCGTGGCAGCAGACCGAGCACGACGACGGAGACGACGGCGAGCAGTGCGCCGCTCCTGGTCTGCTGGGTGGCGGTGCCTGCGCCGTCCTGGAAGGCGAGGACCATTTCCCACAGCCCAAGGCAGGCGGCTAGACTCCCGGCCCCGATCAGTGCCCCGCGCCCGAGCGGCGTGAACCATCCGGCGAGCGCGAGGGTGACGGCGACGGCCCCCGTGACGGCGGCGAGCCGCACGGCGCCGGACCGGTCGGAGGCGTCGGCAGCGGTCCAAGCCCCGAGTGCGCCCAGCGCCCCGGCGGTGGTGAGGAGCGTGACGGCGAGTCCACGCCTGTCCAGCCGCCCGCAGAGCACACCACCGACCGCGGCCACGGCCGCGACGAGGAGGAGGGCGTCGGCAACGCCGGACAGCGCGAAGTGGCCGCGGGCCAGTACACCGGCGGCAAGCGCCCAGAAAGCGGTCGCACTTCCGGCGACGACGCGCCGCGCGGCAGGCCGCCACCGCCAGGCACGCAGGTCGAGATCGTCGGCGACTTCGTCACTGACATCGTGGATGACGGGCGCCGAGGGGGATTCCTCGACGCGCACCAGCCGCAGCACCGCACCGTCGGGCACACCGGCCGACTCCAAGGTGGCGTCGTGCGCGAGGGCCGAACCGTCCGCGGTCACCAGATGCCGGGACTCCGGCCGCGCGCCCACGCGATCGTCCAGGAGTCGCATGGCCTCCGGCAACAGCACACCGACCGGTTCCCGCGAGGGCAGCACCAGGTCCACCCGGCGTCGCTCTCCGATCAGCGTCACGCGGCTGAGCGCCGTACGACCCCGGGCCGCGGAACGCCTCAAGGACCCCGTGGTTATCACGTGTTCGAACCTATCACCGGGTGTTCGGAGCGCCGGAAGGCGTTGCGGGACTGGGGAGTGAGGAGGGCGTGGAGGCGTAGGGAGTCTTCCCGATGACGTGATGCGAGAGGAACGACCATCCCACGCATCCGGCACACGCGACGGCGGCGAGGACGATCCCCGCGAACGCCTTCCCCAGCCGCTCGTCCAGGGTCCGCCGCTGCCGCTGCGCCCCGAAGAGCAGCGCGTCCCGGAGCCGACGCCGCCGGACGGAGACGGACTCCAGGAGCTGACTGTCGTAGTCCTGAGCCGTCACGTCGGGAACTCACCGAGCCAACTGCGCTTCAGCAGGTGCTCGGGCAGGTACTCGGACTCCACCTCGATGGGGCGGCCGGCATCGTAGGCGAGGCACGTCACGCCGAGGACGGCGAGCGGGATGTCACCGTCTCCCGACTCCTCTCGCTCGGGATCAGCCGTCCAGTACTCCTTGTGAAGCTCCAGCGCCTGCACGAGAGCCTCGTTGAACTTGCCGGGGTCCTGGCTGATGAAGCGGTAGAAGAGGTTGATCGGCGGATAGAGGACCTTCAGCATCATCTCGCGATCGATGACCCGCAGCCGGTCGGGGTCGGTTCCGTCGAACGCCGCAACCAGCTTCTCTCCCAGCCCCGGACGCTCCAGCCAGTACGTCTGCAGCACGTCCACCCAGTCGTAGATGTACTCCTCGAACACCGCGCCCGAGGCCCGCAGCGTCTCGATCGGCACCTGGCACAGCTGCGTCATCCGCGCCTGATCACGACAGACAACCGCCAGCCAGAAGGCCTCAAGCCACGTGCCGGCGTCCGTGAAGTGCTTGGGACCGACGGCGGGGATGGCACGGACCTTGTGGGCGATCATGCACTCGGCCGTGGAACCCTGAGGCGCGGTCGCGGAGGAGAAGAGCGCGGAGCCGACCTGCATGGCCATGACCCAGGATTCCCAGGTTTCGAGAAGTTCAGCCTTGGGGTCGATGGAGCACTGCGTCTTGGCGGTGTGCAACGCGCTGCTGAAGACCAGACCGAAACTGCTGGGATACCGCTCCAACCGCTCGATTTCCTCGACAGTGTCCTCGACGAGCTCCTCTCGCAGCGCAGCCGGATCCGGATGGCTGCCCTGGAAAGGAGGCCGGGAAATGACCGTCGCCATGGAAGCTTCCCTCATTCTGCGATGTCGAACTGTTTCATTTCATAGCCAGCGTAGCGAGTCCCGTCTGCCTTCGCCTGCACCAGGACATAGTCGACATTGTTGTCATCGAGGGCGGTTTGGAGCTCGCCAGCCAAACGCTTCTCGGCCCGCGCTTGGTCAAGCATCCCTTTCCTCTGATAGACCGTGGCCCTCTTCTTCATCTCCGCAAGAATTGTTTCAAAATACTCACGTGACCCTTGCGTCACCAATCGGCCACTATGCCCCTTTCGCACGCCTAGCCTAGCTTTTGTGGACCCCTTCGCCTCAACTACGACATAACGCCCATCAGGCGTCTTGTAGACCTGATCGAACCGGTTGTTTCCGAACGCCCCGTCGTCCACGCGAACCGCGCCGCGATAGTGCTCCGGTATCGCATGGCGCTCAGCGACATCCTCGCCGAACAGCTCGCTCTGCCGGTTCGCATCCCCGTGCAGCGGCGAGTGCTTGGCGTCAGCCTTGTCCACCTCGCCGGCCAACTCGTCCGTCGGGTTGGCCGCGTACGCCTTCTCCGCCTTCTCCAACTCATCCTCGGCGGCCTTGTCGGCCTTGATGGCCTCGTGCCGCGCGGCGGCCTGCTTGTCCAGCTCGTGCAGCACGCCAGGGTGAACGTCAGAGCGCTTGCCCAGCACGGGATCGTCGTGGACGAAGTGTTCCTTGATCGCCGGCGGCATGTCGCTCTTCGCGATCCACTTGCCCGGGTGGAAGGGGTCGGCGACGAGCTGCGGCACGGCTTGGCCGTAGCCACCCTGCGCCGTCGTGGACCGCCGGTAGCCATTGGACCGATAGTGCTTCTTGAACCACTTCGGGTCGTTGTTGGCCCGCTCCACCTGCCTGCGCATGATCTCGCGCTCGGCATCGAGCGGACTTCGGCCACCGCCGGCTCCCCCGTGGTGCGCACCGCTGCCCCCCGCCCCGGACGAACCGCCCCGTGCAGGTGCCACGTGATCTGCGCCATCACCGACGCCAGTCGCCTGCCCGGCGCCGCGTCCTCCGACTCCGGCAGGCTCCCGCTCCGGCACCGGTGCCTGCTGGTGCGCGGGCGACCTCGCGGCGGATCGTTCCTGCATCGGCGCTTCGTTCACCGCATGGCCGTGCTTGTCGTAGGCGACGAACTCTCCGTCCCGGATGACGACCTTGGAGCCGTCGGCCAGCTCGATCACGCTGTGCACGCGTGTCACGTCGACAGAGGTGTCCACACCGGCGAGGATCCTCGACGTCACCTCGGACACCTTCGGCATTCTGCGCACGACCGCGCCCGCCGCCTTGAGGCCGCCCGATACGGGGTCGATCACTTCACCGATCTTCGCGGCGACACCGGCCCCCCGGGCGACCGCGCCGAACTTGCCGGCCTTGGCCGCGACGCCCAGGGGGCCCGCGCCCAGAGTGAGGCCGTTGAAGAGCACCGTCGCCGACGCCCGGGCGGGGTTCTCCTTCCACTCGTCCCAGGCCACGAAGGACTTGGCGAACTCCTTCGCGTACGCCTTGCTGCCCTGGGCGTAGTCCGAGGCGTAGAAACCGCTCGGCTTCTTGCCGCCCATCTCGTGCAGGTAGGTGTCGGCGCCGATGAACACCCGGCCCAGACCACTCCAGGTGTCCTTGAACGCCTGCGATCCGTTGAGGCCCACCATGGAGCCGAGTCCCTTGATGCTGCCCCAGACGTTGTCGACGATCAGGCCGTCCCAGACGAAGCTCTTGAAGTAGTGGTTGAAGTCGTGCGGGTCCCACCAGTCATAGTGCTGGGCCACCGGGGTGCCCCACGGAAGCTCCTTGGTGTGGTCCAGTACGTCGGCACCGTATCCATAGAGTTCGGTGCCCGGCGAAGCATGCTGCTTCCCGTCGGTGTTGACGGCGTACTTGGTGCCGCCGACGAGCGCCGTGATCTTGTTGCTGCAGGTGACCTCGGCCGCCCAGAACGCCGCCTGGGCCGCATCCACGTCGTGCATCAGGGCCTGATGTTCTTCAACCTTGTCCGCGTCGTTGTTCCAGCTCTTGTCGAACTCCCCGGTACTGGTCTTGAGCCCGGCGACGAACGTGGTCGCCTTGCTCTTCAGGTGTTCGAGCCGTTTGGCGATGGGCCCGACTTCGATGGCGTAATCCACCAACGCGTCGGCCACCTTGTCGACCTTGTCCGCGAAGGCGTCGGCGGCATCCCGCGCCGGTGCGGTCGAGGCGAACAGGTCCTCCGCCTCCGGCGCCTTGTAGAAGGCCGACAGGCCCTGGAACTGCCGGTGCGCCTCGCCACCGGCCTGTCGTATGCCGTCCGCCTCCCGCCGCAGGGCGCGAACGTGCTCCTCCAACTGCCCCAGGTCACCGGTGAACAGCGGAATGGACTCCGGCTTGATCACGGGCGATCCGCCTTCCACCCTGCCGATGCCGGCGTCCACCCGTGCGGCATGTCCGGTTTCACGACGCCGGCGGCCCGACGCTGCGCTTCGGCGGCCATCTCCACGTCGCCCGCCTTGTACGCCAGAGTGGCGTCCACCGCCCCGGTGACCGACTTGCCGACCCGGACGCCGATGAACTGCACGTCACTCGCCGTGCCTTCGACGAATTCCGCGAGGGCGGCGCCCACCAGCCCGGCCTGGCCCTTGTGCTCGCCGCTCGCCCCGCCGGGGGCGAGCGTTCCGGCCGACGTAGCCGCACCCTGTACATCGCCGGAGTACGCCTCGACGACGCTTTCCATGGCCTTCATGACATCGCCCACGTGAGAGACCACCGTGGCGACGCCGGACGGAACGATGTCCCAGCCCTTCACTGCACCCCCCGTGCAACTCCGTTCATTCGCTCATCAGCTGCCTGCTCCGACCAGGTCGTCAGCCGATGGCGTCGACCGCCGCCCGCGCCTTGGCCAGCGTCGACTGCGCCGTTCCGTCGTTCTGCTCCAGCGTCGTCCGCACCAGCCGGATGATGTCGCGGACCTCGCCGGCGGCGCGGTGCCAGCGGACCTCTTTGCCGTGGTACTCGTCGGCGACGCCGTCCGCGGTGAAGTCGGCCATCGCGGCCTTCACCGCGCGGTCGCGGTCGCCGAGTACGCGCTCCAACTGACCGATGATGCTTGCAATGTTGGACTGCACCTCGGCAGAGGCACCGGTGTCGTACGAGCGGCGGTCCAGGTTCTGCCCCATGGCCGGATTCCCCCTTGAGAACTGAGAACAGAGAAAGGTGACGAAGTCTGCTACACCCGTGGCGCTCGACGTGCGCCGAAGCGAGCCGCGTCGAAGTTGGCCGCACCCATGTTCTGGTGAGCGTTGTCCCCCAACTCGACGTCACCCGAGCCGAAGGCGGTGTCCATGCCGGACTGGCCCCCCAGGATCGCGGTGAGGGAGCCGTTCAGAGCGGCTGTGATCTCGTCGGCATGTGCCTTGAAGTCGTCGAACGCCGCCTTTCCCTCACCGTTGAACTTTCCCTCCAACGGCTCGGCCGCCTGGATCAGCAGCCGGATCAGGGTCCCCAGGTCATCGACGGACCCGACCGTGCTGTTACCGAGCGTGGCGAGTGTCGTCGCCCCCATGTCGAACTTCATCGGTGCACCCCCGTGCGTCACTTACTACCCACAGCTCACGCGTACTCGAACATCCTCTCGCACAACCGGTTGCTGCTGCAACGAGGTTGAGGGGCTGTGGCGCGTTTCGACCTGTCGGGTCAGGGGCCTGCTACCGGCGCAGGAGCATCGTGTTCTCGGGCGCCGGAGGCGGTGCCGCGATCACTTCCGGGAGCGGTGCCGCCAGGTGGGCGTAGGTGCCGCGGCGGGCGAGGAGTTCGCGGTGTGTGCCCGTCTCCGTGAGCCGGCCGTTGTCGATGACCAGGATGCGGTCGGCGTCGGGGGCAAGGGTCAGATCGTGGGTGATCACGATCGTCGTCCGGCCCCGCATCGGGCGGCGCAGCGGCCGGACGACCTGACGGGCCGCCACGGCGTTAGGCCGGCCGTGGGCTCGTCCAGGACCAGGACCGGGGCCGAGCGCAGTAGCGCGCGGGCGATGGCGATGCGCTGGAGCTGACCGCCGGAGAGGGCGGCGGTGCCGGGGGCGATGAGGGTGTCGTAGCCGTCGGGCAGGGCGGTGATGAACTCGTGGGCGGCTGCGTCGCGGGCCGCCTGTTCGATCTCGGGGTCCGTGGCGCCGGGGCGGCCGCAGGCGATGTTCTCGCGGATGGTGCCGTTGAGGACGAGCGTCTGCCGGGGCAGCAGGGTGATCTGTTCGCGCAGGAGGTGCAGGGGGACGTCGGTCAGCGGTACGCCGTCCAGGGTGATCGTGCCGGCCGACGGGTCGTAGAAGCGGGCGAGGAGGGTGGCGAGGGTGGACTTGCCCGCGCCGCTCGCGCCCGTGATCAGGATCAGTTCGCCGGGGGCCGCCGTGAAGGTCACCTCCCGGAGGGAGGGGTGGGGGGAGGTGCGGGAGGGGACGGGGAGCTGAAGGAGACGTCGTGGAAGCCGATCCGGCCGTGCACGGCCCAGGGGGCGACCGGGGCGGCGGGATCGGTGACGGACGGTTCGGCGTCGAGGATCTCGCCGATGCGGTGGGCGCCCGCCGTGGCGGCGGTGACCGTCAGGCCCAGTCGGCCCAGGGTGCGGATCGGGGGATAGAGGTAGCCCAGGAAGGCCGCGAAGGCGAGGAGCCCGCCCAGGGTCATCCGGTCGGCGGAGATCTCCCAGACGCCCAGGCCGATCACCGCGAGTACGCACAGCGCCTCGACGACCTCGACGAGCTGCTCGTACATCGCTCAGCCGCGCCCCGCGCGCACTGGCCCGCATCCAGGGGCGGGCTTCGCGGTCCAGGCGCCGTTCCTCGTCCCGCTGCCGGTTGTGCGTCGGCGGCCCGGCCCTCCCGGGACGCCTGCTCGATGCGGCCGGAGAAGCGGCGGGCGGCGAGCAGGAACAGGGGTGCGAGGACGAAGGTGGCGAGCGCCAGGTCCCGGCGCAGCCAGAGCAGCCCTTGTCCGCGACCGGTCGGCGCTTCGGCGCGGGCTTCTCGGCAGCGGGCTTCCTCGGGGCCGGGGCGGGCTTGTGGTGCTTCTTGACGGGGGCGACCTTATGGAAAGACAGGGAAGTACTCCTCTTCCTGTGAATTGCATCTGCTTTTCTGTGAATTCCTGCGCCGATCACTCCCGGTCACTCCCGTTCGCTTTCGACATGGAAAACATCAAGGCAGCGAGAAGCGATAAAAGGTCGATTTCGGTGAGACCTCGATTAAATGCAACCGAGGTTGTTTTCAGGGAGTTTCGGGAACCGGTTTCGTATTCAGACAGGATCTAGGGGTCCCGGTCGGCCCGGGGGAGGCCGTCCCGCGGCCCGGCGTCCGACCTGTGACGTACCGCCCCTGGGCGGCCCGCCCGCCGTACCCTCATACGCATGACCAGCGACGACACCGAACGGATTCCCGGCTCCCGCTCCATCGAGACCTACTCCGCGCTCGCCCCGGACCAGGCCGAGGCCGTGCTCGCACTGCTCGCCGAGGCCGCCCGGATCGACGGCCAGCAACCGGTGTCCGAGCAGGGCCGGCTGCAGCTGCGCGGGGGTGCCCGCGAGGGCGTCTCGCACCTGCTGCTGACCACCGACGGCGAACTCCTCGGCTACGCCCAGCTGGAGGACACCGATCCGGTGGAGGCGCCGGCCGCCGAACTGGTCGTGCACCCGGCGCACCGCGGACACGGACACGGCCGGGCGCTCGGCGCCGCCCTGCTCGCCGCCTCCGGCAAGCGGCTGCGCGTGTGGGCGCACGGCGGGCACGCCGCCGCACGGCACCTCGCCCAGGTGCTCGGCCTCACGCTCTTCCGTGAACTGCGCCAGATGCGGCGGCCGTTGGCCGGCCTGGCGCTGCCGGACCCGGTGCTGCCGGAGGGTGTGACGGTCCGTGCCTTCGTGCCCGGCAAGGACGACGCGGCCTGGCTCGCGGTGAACGCCGCCGCCTTCGCGCACCACCCGGAGCAGGGCTCGCTGACCCAGCGGGACCTGGACGACCGCAAGGCCGAGGCGTGGTTCGACCCGGCCGGGTTCTTCCTCGCCGAGCGGCGCGGGGAACTGGTCGGCTTCCACTGGACCAAGGTGCACGCGACGGAGGGGCTCGGCGAGGTGTACGTGCTCGGCGTGCGGCCCGGCGAGCAGGGCGGCGGCCTCGGCAAGTCCCTGACCACGATCGGGCTGCGCCATCTCGCCGGGCTCGGCCTGCCGACCGCGATGCTCTACGTCGACGCCGACAACAAGGCGGCGGTGGCGGTGTACGAGCGGCTGGGATTCACCACGCACGAGACGGACCTGATGTACCGCACCGAGACCTGACCGGTCCGGCTCGGCACGACGCGAGGGGCGGCCCGGCTTGACGGCCGCCCCTCTCTTACACCACCCTTTCACTACTCAATTAGTGAAAGGGTGGTTCTAGGCGTGGTCGAGTACCGCATCGACCGGCACAGCGGGGTCGCCACTTACGTCCAGATCGTCCAGCAGACCAAACAGGCGCTGCGCATGGGCCTGCTGGAGCCGGGCGACCGGCTGCCCACGGCCCGCGAGGTCGTGGAGGCCACCGCCATCAACCCCAACACCGTCCTGAAGGCCTACCGGGAGCTGGAGCGCGAGGGGCTGGTGGAGGCCCGGCGCGGGCTCGGCACCTTCGTGCGCCGCTCGCTGGCCACCGCCCCCGTCGACACGTCGCTGCGCACCGAGCTGGAGGCCTGGGCCGTGCGGGCCCGCGCCTCCGGTCTGGAGCGGGACGACGTGGCCGCACTCTTCACTGCCGTACTCGACCAGCACTTCCAGGGAGAACGTTCATGAGCGACACGGCGATCGAGGCCGTCGGCCTCGGCAGGCGCTTCGGGCGCAGGGGAGGCTGGGCGCTGCGCGACTGCGACTTCCGGCTGCCCACCGGCCGGGTGTGCGCCGTCGTCGGGCCCAACGGCGCCGGCAAGTCGACCCTGCTCGCCCTCGCCGCCGGCCTGCTGCCGCCCACCGAGGGCCAGGTGCGGGTGCTCGGCACCGCACCGGCCCAGGCCCGCCCCCGGGTCGGCTTCGTCGCCCAGGACAAGCCGCTCTACCCGCAGCTCACGGTCGCCGAGACGCTCCGCATGGGCGCCGACCTCAACCCCGAGCGCTGGGACCAGGCCGTCGCCGGGCACGTCGTCACGGCCGGCGACCTGGACCCCCGCTCCCGCGTCCGCTCCCTGTCCGGCGGTCAGCGCACCCGGGTCGCGCTCGCCCTCGCCCTCGGCAAGCGGCCCGAACTGCTGCTCCTGGACGAGCCGATGGCCGACCTCGACCCGCTGGCCCGGCACGAGCTGATGGGCACGCTGATGGCCGAGGCCGCCCGGTGCGGCACCACGATCGTGATGTCCTCGCACGTCGTCGCCGAGCTGGAGGACTCCTGCGACCATCTGCTGCTGGTCGGCGGCGGCCGGATCCGGCTGGCCGGCGAGATCGACGACCTGCTCGCCGCCCACCTGCGGGTCACCGGCCCCGCCGACACCACCGACCTCGGCCCGCACACCGTCGTCGAGTCCCGCGTCACCGGCCGCCAGCTCACCGCGCTGATCCGCCCCGCCGGACCCGTCCCCGGCGCCGGACGCACCGCGACGCCCTCCCTGGAGGAACTGCTCCTCGCCCACCTGCGCAACCCCGCCGCACCGAGCCTGACCGAGGAGCGCGCCGCATGACCGCCGCCGCCCTGACCACCCCGGCCGCCGGCCGGCCGCGGCTGACCCGCTGGGTCCTGCGCCTGCACCGGCCCACGCTGTACGCATGGGCCGGGCTCGTGATCGTCCTCGCCGCCCTGCAGCTCGCCCTGCACGGTCCGCTCGCCGACGCGGCGGCCGAGGGCTGGCGGCAGTTCGACGCCTGCACGCACCCGATGAAGTGCGCGTACGACCAGCCCGCGATCCTGCGTTACAAGACCTGCTACAGCTACACCACCCTCACCCTGAACGCCCTGCCCTTCCTCGTGGCCGGATGGACGGGCGCCGCCCTCGTCGGCCGGGAGCTGGAGTCCGGCACCGCCCGGCTGGCCTGGACGCAGAGCACCTCCCCGGCCCGTTGGCTGGCGATACGGCTCGCCGTGCCCGCGGTCGCCCTCGCCGCCGGGACCGGCCTGCTGTTCTGGCTGCACCGGCTCGCCTGGTCCGCGGGCGTGGACCGCATCGACACCGCCCCGCGCTGGTACGACCTCACGACCTTCCACGCCAACGGCCCCACCACCGTCGCCCTGCCCCTCGCCGGACTCGCGGCCGGCACCCTGGCGGGCCTGCTGCTGCGCCGGACGCTGCCCGCGCTGGTCCTCGGCACGGTGATCACCCTGGGTGTCGCGGGCCTGGCCGCGGAGCTGATGCCCTACCTGTGGCCGACGGTCACCACCGTCGGCAACCTCAAGACGGGGGCGCCGGGATCGGGCGTCATCGTCGAACAGGGCCTGGTGAGCAGCACCGGCGCCCATCTGCCGATCCCGCACTGCGGCTCCACCGCCGCATGCGGCGCGGCCTACTCCAAGGCCGTCGGCTACTTCAACACCTACCACCCCGAATCCCACTACTGGCCGCTCCAGCTCACCACCAGTGCGCTGATCCTGGCCGTCGCCGGACTGCTGGTGCTGGGCTCCTTCCTGGTGCTGCGCCGCATGACGGGCGCCGCCCGGCCCACCGGAAAGGCCACCGCATGACCACCGCCCTCGCCGCCGCCCGCCCCACCACCCGCCGCACCCTGCTGCGGCTGCACCGCCCGGCGCTGCTCGTCTGGACCGCGTTCGTCCTGCTCGCGGTGGGTGAGCTGCTGTGGATCCACTTCTCCGCCGCGCCCCGGGACCGGGCCTGCGTGCAGGCCGGGCACTGGTGCTCGTACACCGCGTTCACCGACACCAACAACGTCATGAACAGCCTCGGCGAGGTCCTCTCCTACGCCCCCTGCGCGGTGGCCGCCTGGGCCGGGGCCGCACTCATCGGCGGCGAGCTGGAGTCCGGCACCGCACAGCTGATCTGGACCCAGGCCGTCACCCCGGTCCGCTGGCTGACCACGAAGCTGGCCACGGCCGCGCTGCCACTGCTCGGCGGTGCCGCCGTCCTCGCCGTGGCCTTCGGCCGGGTCTGGGCCACGGACCGGGACGTCCTGGTCACCCACTGGACCTGGGACCAGGTCTTCGTGCCGCGCGGCCCGCTGCTGCCCGCGCTCGTGCTGTTCGCGCTCGCCGCCGGCGCCCTGGCCGGGCTGGCCCTGCGCCGCGCCCTGCCCGCCCTGGCCACGGCCGTCGCCGCCACCCTGGTCCTGCGGCTGCACCTGCGCGACCTGTGGAAACCGCTGCGTCCCGCCCTGTCCGGCTTCTGGTCCCTGCACCTGGCGGCCACCGGTATCGTCCTCGTCCTCACCGCGCTCGCCGTCACCGCCGCCTACACGCTCCTGCGCCGCCGCACCGGCTGAGGCACAGACTCCCGGGAGCCGCCCCCCGCTATCCCACACGTCATGTCTCCGTAACCATTGATTCAGCCGGGCTTGCGACGCTCGGCCAATGAAGCCCGCCGTGCCAGAGCCTTCGCCGCCCCCCGAGGGGCCAGCGGGGAACGGGGCCGTGACGCTCCCGCCCGCACGTTCCGACGCGCCCGTCACGCCCCTGGCGCGGAAGAATGGGGTCATGAGTCAGCCAGACGCCCAGGCACCGGTCCAGCACGCACAGCCCCCCGTGGGCTCCATAGCCGCGCACCGCCCGCACACCGTGGCCGCTACGGTCTCCGACCTGGAACCCGACATCGACGCGGATCTCGACGCGTACGAGGAGGCCCACACCGACGGTGCGCCTCTGCCGCAGGGGCGCTTCCTCGACCGGGAGCGCAGCTGGCTGGCGTTCAACGAACGCGTCCTGGAGCTCGCCGAGGACCCGAACACGCCCCTGCTGGAGCGCGCGAACTTCCTCGCGATCTTCGCCAGCAACCTGGACGAGTTCTTCATGGTCCGGGTGGCCGGTCTGAAGCGCCGCATCGCCACCGGCGTGGCGACCCGGTCCGCCTCCGGGCTGCAGCCGCGCGAGGTGCTGGAGATGATCTGGGCCCGCTCGCGCGAGCTCATGGCCCGGCACGCCGCCTGCTACCACGAGGACGTCGCCCCCGCGCTCGCCGAGGAGGGCATCCACCTGGTCCGCTGGAACGAGCTGACCGAGAAGGAACAGGCCCGCCTGTTCACCCTCTTCCGGCACCAGATCTTCCCGGTCCTGACCCCCCTCGCCGTCGACCCGGCGCACCCCTTCCCGTACATCTCCGGCCTGTCGCTGAACCTGGCCGTCGTCGTACGCAACCCGGTCAGCGGCCACAAGCACTTCGCGCGCGTGAAGGTGCCGCCGCTGCTGTCCCGCTTCCTGGAGAGCAGCCCCGGCCGGTACGTCCCCGTCGAGGACGTCATCGCCGCGCACCTGGAGGAGCTGTTCCCGGGCATGGAGGTGCTGGAGCACCACACCTTCCGGCTCACCCGCAACGAGGACCTCGAGGTCGAGGAGGACGACGCCGAGAACCTGCTCCAGGCCCTGGAGAAGGAGCTCATGCGGCGCCGCTTCGGCCCGCCGGTGCGCCTGGAGGTCGAGGAGTCCATCGACCGCGAGGTGCTGGACCTGCTGGTCCGCGAGCTGAAGATCTCCGAGGCGGAGGTCTACCCGCTGCCCGGCCCGCTGGACCTCACCGGCCTCTTCCGCATCCACAGCCTCGACCGGCCCGAGCTGAAGTACCCGAAGTTCGTCGCCGGCACCCACCGCGACCTCGCCGAGGTGGAGTCCGCGTCCGCGCCGGACATCTTCGCCGCCCTGCGCACCCGGGACGTGCTGCTGCACCACCCGTACGACAGCTTCTCCACGTCCGTCCAGGCGTTCCTGGAGCAGGCCGCCGGCGACCCGGACGTCCTCGCGATCAAGCAGACCCTGTACCGCACCTCCGGCGACTCCCCGATCGTCGACGCGCTCATCGACGCCGCCGAGTCCGGCAAGCAGGTCCTCGTCCTGGTCGAGATCAAGGCCCGCTTCGACGAGCACGCCAACATCAAGTGGGCGCGCAAGCTGGAGGAGGCCGGCTGCCACGTCGTCTACGGCCTGGTCGGCCTGAAGACGCACTGCAAGCTGTCGCTGGTGGTCCGCCAGGAAGGCGAGACCCTGCGCCGCTACAGCCACGTCGGCACCGGCAACTACCACCCGAAGACGGCCCGCCTGTATGAGGACCTCGGCCTGCTCACGGCCGACCCGCAGGTCGGCGCGGACCTCTCGGACCTCTTCAACCGCCTCTCCGGCTACTCCCGCCGCGAGACCTACCGCCGTCTGCTGGTCGCCCCCAAGTCCCTGCGGGACGGCCTGATCGCGCGGATCGACAAGGAGGTCCAGCACCACCGTGCGGGCCGTCCTGCCTTCGCCCGTATCAAGGTCAACTCGATGGTCGACGAGGCCGTCATCGACGCCCTCTACCGGGCGTCCCAGGCGGGCGTGCCGGTCGACGTCTGGGTGCGCGGCATCTGCGCCGTCCGCCCGGGCGTCACGGGCCTGTCGGAGAACATCCGCGTCCGCTCCATACTCGGCCGCTTCCTCGAACACTCGCGGGTGTTCGCCTTCGGCAACGGCGGCGAGCCCGAGGTGTGGATCGGCAGCGCCGACATGATGCACCGCAACCTCGACCGCCGGATAGAGGCCCTGGTCCGCGTCGTCGACCCCGGCCACCGCGCAGCCCTCAACCGGCTGCTGGACACCGGCATGTCCGACACCACCGCCTCCTGGCACCTCGGCCCGGACGGTGAGTGGACGCGACACGCGACCGACGCGGACGGTCAACCACTGCGCAACGTTCAGGAGATGCTCATAGACGCCCGGAGGCGCCGGCGTGGCACAGCAACACCTTGACCCGACGGACCCCACCGCCGGGGCGGCGGTGACCGGCGAGGCCCTCGCCGGTTATCTGCGCACCCAGGCCACGGAGTTCCTCCGCGCGCTGCGCCTGCACCGGGAGAACGGCACGGCGAACGGCTCGGAGGAGTCCGTCGGCGCGGCCCGGGCCCTGCGCCGCTCGGCCCGCCGCATCAGCGCCAGCCTCCACACCTTCCGGCCGCTCCTCGACCCCGCCTGGTCCGAGGAGATGCGCCCCGAACTCGCCTGGGTCTCCGGCACGTTGGCCCTGGAACACGCGTACGAGGGCCGTCTGCAACGCCTGCTGCTGGCCCTGCACCGGCTGTCGGGGGCCACGGCGTTCCCGGGGCAGCCGGCTCCGGTCGAGGTGGCCGGGGTCGCAGGCGCGGGCGACGCGGCAGCCGCCGTGGCCGCGCCCAGCCGGGCCGCCGGGGCGGCACGGCTGGGCGCGGCTGCACTGGAGAACGCCGGCGGCCCGGCCCACCCCCCGGCGACACCGGAACGCGGCACCCTCACCGTGGGCGCGGCCAAGGCGGGCGCCCTGCTCGAACGCCAGCTCACCCTCGCCCGGACGAGGGCCCACTCCACGGCGCTGCAGGCCCTCGGCTCCTCCCGCTTCCACGCCGTGGCGGACAGGGTCGCCGTACTGGCCAGCGAGGTCCCCCTCACGCCCACCGCCCCGGCCACCGACCTGCGTCCGCTCGCCGGAGCCGCCGAGGAGCGCCTCACGGACGCCATCGCCGCCCTGCCCCTGATCGTCGCCGGCCACCCCTACAACGCCGAGGCCCTCATCCACGGCCTGTCCCCGGATCCGTCCCCGCACCCCCAGGACGGCCCCTGGCACCAGGTCCGCCTGCTGCTGCGCCTGCACCGGTACGCCCGCGAGGTGCTGGACGCGGACGACTGCCCCGTGGACGTCGACCTCCTGACCGCCGGTCAGGCCCTGAACCGGCACCGGGACGCCTCGGAGGCCGCGGCCGCCGCGGCGCAGGCGGCCCGCACCCCCCGCATCGCCCCCGCGACCGCGTACGCCCTCGGCGTGCTCCACGCCGACCAGCGGCACGAGGTGGAGGCGGCCAGGTTCGCCTTCCAGCAGGCCTGGCAGAAGCAGACGGTCGGCACCCCCTGAGGCGCCACGAGGAGGCGGCGTGAACGACACCCTGGTCCAGGCGGCCGGCTGCGTGCTGTGGCGCCGCTCACCGGTCGCCGGAGACCTGGAGATATGCCTGGTCCACCGGCCGAAGTACGACGACTGGTCCCACCCCAAGGGCAAGCTCAAGCGGGGTGAGGACGCCCTCGCGGGCGCCCTGCGCGAGGTCGCGGAGGAGACCGGGTACACGGCGGTGCCCGGCGTCGAGCTGCCGAGCCTGCGCTATCTGGCCAACGGCCGCCCGAAACAGGTGCGTTACTGGGCGGCGGAGGCGGTTTCCGGCCACTTCACGCCCAACGACGAGGTGGACCGCATCCTGTGGCTCTCCCCCGCCGCCGCCCGCAGCCGCCTCACCCAGCCCCGGGACCGCGATCTGGTGGACGCCCTTCACAGCTCGGCCGCGTGAGCCTCCGCGTCCGTACGGGCCTGGCTGCGGGCCCGGCGGGCCGGACCGCGCCAGCCACAACTGCAGCGAGCCACACAGAAACGGCCCTGTTCCGTCGTCGAGACGAGGTGCCCCTGCCCCTGCCGGATCCGCTCCGGTTCGCCCTGCTGCGCCACGCTGACAACGTTACCGACACCGCGGTTAAAGGGTTCGTATGGCTTTCTCCGCCCCCGGCGGCGCGTGACGGCACCCCCTACCCGTCGTTAACCGTCACGACAGGGGGCCCGTGACGGACATACCGGCTTGGGGGTAGGCAGGCGATGGATCGGCGGCAGCACAGGCGCGCGGGCAGGACGGTCGTCGCGATCGGCATCGTGGTCGCCCTCGGGACGGCCTGCACCGGCTGTTCCGGCAGCGGGGCCGCCGCCGAGGACGTCAAGGGCATGGGCGACCCGGTCACCACCCTGCACCGGGCCGCCGACACCCTGCGCGGCGCGGGCAGCTCCAAGGCCACCACCTCCATGGAGATGGCCACCGGCGGCACCCGCGTCACCATCCGCGGCCGGGGCGTCTACGACTACCGGCACCGCCTCGGCCGGCTCACCGTCGTCCTCCCCGCGGACCCGACGGGCGCGGCCGAGCACCGGCCCATCACCGAACTCCTCGCGCCCGGCGCCCTGTTCATGAAGAACCGGGGAGCCGGGGTGCCCGCCGACAAGTGGGTGCGGGTGGAGGCCGCCTCGCTCTCCGACGGCAACCTGGTCACCGGCGGCGCGACCGACCCGTACACGGCGGCCGAGGTGCTGCGCGGGACGCGTACGGCGACCTTCGTCGGCAGGACCGAGGTCGGCGGGACCGCCGTACGGCACTACCGGGGCACGGCGGATCTGAACCAGGCGGCCCGGTACGCCGCCGCCGACGACCGGGCACCCCTGGCCGCGGCGGCGAAAGGGTTCGCCACGGCCGAGGTGCCGTTCGACGCCTACCTCGACGACCAGGGCCGCATCCGCAAGCTCCGGCAGCGCTTCAGCTTCGTCAACGGGCGGCAGAAGACACCGGTGGCGGTCGCCTCCACCACGCTGCTGTACGACTTCGGCGCACCCGCGGACGTCCGCCTGCCGCGCTCGAAGGACATCTACGCGGGCCGGATCACCGCGGACGGGGACGCCGGCGGGGGCACGGCCGAGGGCACGGCCGAGGGCACGGGCGGACCGGTGCACTAGTCCGGTGCGCCACCCCTGAACTAGCCCGTCCGTGCCATGCGCGGTGTGTAGAGCCCTGCCTACTCTAGGAAGTCGGTGACGGCAGGGAAGACGGCGGAGAAGGGGTGAGACAGGTGGCTCCGGTCGGCGGCACGGCGGTACAGGACCACGTGGCCCTCGCCGAGATCGAGCTGTGCGGAGAGCTGATCATCGCCGCCTCGGCCGCCGAGGACCGGCTCAGCCTGGAGAGCATCGACGAGGTGCTGCGGGTGGCCGAGGAGCGGGAGCGCTAGGACCGGGCCGGACCACTAGGACCGGGCGGGAGCGTTACGACCCCGCGGGAGCGTTACGACCCGGCGGGAGCGTTACGACCCGGCGGGAGATCCGGAGCCGGCAGGCACCGGACGCTCAGGTGCGCAGCAGGCGCCCGATCGCCTTCGTCGCCTCGTCCACCTTCGCCTCGATCTCTTCACCGCCCTTGAGGGCCGCGTCGGCGACACAGTGCCGCAGGTGCTCCTCCAGCAACTGCAGCGCGAAGGACTGCAGGGCCTTGGTGGAGGCCGAGACCTGCGTGAGTATGTCGATGCAGTACGTGTCCTCGTCCACCATCCGCTGCAGCCCGCGGATCTGCCCCTCGATCCGGCGCAGCCGCTTGAGGTGCTCGTCCTTCTGCTTGTGGTAGCCGTGGGTGGCGCCGGCCTCGGTCGTCGTCATCGCGGGCCTCCATCTCGGGACGAGCTGTGGACACATTCGGGGATACATACCCCTACTGGGTATATGGTAACCAACTTTGCGGGGTAAGGAGCCCTTGGTACGCCCCCGTGCTGATCACTCTGCCCGATGGGCGACACTGGGATGCGGCCCGATAGCCGTGGCCGGATGATGCGCCTAGCATCAGCCTGACCGAAACCGAAGCACCCCGAGGACCCCACGTGCGCTTTCGTCTGACCCCCAGGGAGACGAGCTTCTACGACATGTTCGCCGCATCCGCGGACAACATCGTCACCGGCTCGAAACTCCTGATGGAACTGCTCGGGGCGGACGCATCCGCCCGGGCCGAGATCGCAGAGCGTATGCGGGCAGCGGAACACGCAGGTGACGACGCCACGCACGCGATCTTCCACCAGCTGAACTCCTCGTTCATCACGCCGTTCGACCGTGAGGACATCTACTCCCTCGCGTCGTCCCTCGACGACATCATGGACTTCATGGAGGAGGCCGTCGACCTGGTCGTCCTCTACAACGTCGAGGAGCTGCCGAAGGGCGTCGAGCAGCAGATCGAGGTACTGGCCAGGGCGGCGGACCTGACGGCCGAGGCGATGCCCAACCTGCGCACGATGGACAACCTCACCGAGTACTGGATCGAGGTCAACCGCCTCGAGAACCAGGCCGACCAGATCCACCGCAAGCTGCTGGCGCACCTCTTCAACGGCAAGTACGACGCGATCGAGGTCCTCAAGCTCAAGCAGATCGTGGACGTCCTCGAAGAGGCTGCGGACGCGTTCGAGCACGTGGCGAACACGGTGGAGACCATCGCCGTCAAGGAGTCCTGAGGCGTCGATGGACACCTTCGCCCTGGTCGTGACCATCGCGGTCGCGCTCTTCTTCACGTACACGAACGGCTTCCACGACTCGGCGAACGCGATCGCGACGTCCGTGTCGACCCGTGCCCTGACCCCGCGGGCCGCCCTCGCCATGGCGGCCGTGATGAACCTGGCCGGTGCCTTCCTCGGCTCCGGTGTCGCCAAGACCGTCAGCGAGGGCCTGATCGAGACGCCCTCCGGCTCGACGGGCATGGGCATCCTCTTCGCCGCCCTGCTCGGCGCGATCACCTGGAACCTGATCACCTGGTACTACGGCCTGCCGTCCTCGTCCTCGCACGCGCTGTTCGGCGGCCTGGTGGGCGCGGCCCTCGCGGGGGGTACGGCGGTCCACTGGAACGGCGTCGTGGACAAGATCATCATCCCGATGTTCCTGTCCCCGGTGGTCGGCCTGATCGTCGGCTACCTGGTGATGACGGCGATCATGTGGCTCTTCCGCCGGTCCAACCCGCACAAGGCCAAGCGGGGCTTCCGCATAGCGCAGACGGTCTCCGCGGCCGGCATGGCCCTCGGTCACGGCCTCCAGGACGCCCAGAAGACCATGGGTGTGGTGGTGATGGCCCTGGTGATTTCCGGCCACGAGACCTTCGGCGACCCGATCCCGGTCTGGGTGAAGATCGTTTCCGCCCTGATGCTCTCCCTCGGCACCTACGCCGGCGGCTGGCGCATCATGCGCACCCTGGGCCGCAAGATCATCGAACTGGACCCGCCGCAGGGCTTCGCCGCGGAGGCCACCGGCGCTTCGATCATGTTCGGCACGGCGTACCTCTTCAAGGCGCCGATCTCCACGACCCACGTCATCACCTCGGCGATCATGGGCGTCGGCGCGACGAAGCGCGTCAACGCGGTCCGCTGGGGCGTGGCCAAGAACATCGTCCTGGGCTGGTTCATCACGATGCCGGCAGCGGCCCTGGTGGCAGCGGCAGCGTTCGGAATCATCGACCTGACGGTCCTCTGACCTCCCCTTCCCCCCACCCGCCCACTCACCTCGCACAGCCGAACGGCAAACCGAGGGGGTGGGCACTCGGCTTTCCGGCGACGGCACCGGCAGACGACCCCGGAGGCAAGGTCGGCGGGGGCTCGGCCGGAGGTTCGGCGGGCTGACGGGCTCACGGGCTGGCGGCCGACGGGCTAACAGGCTGGCGGGCCCATGGGCTGGCGCGCCGAGGGACTGACGGACTAGCGGGCCGACGGGTTGGCGGGCTGGCGGGCCCACGGGCTGGCGGGCCGAGGAACCGACGCACTAGCGGGCCGAGGGGCTGACGGACTAGCTGGCCCACGGGCTGGCGGGCTAACGGGCCCACGGGCTAGCGGGCTGGCGGGCCCACGGGCTAGCGGGCTGGCGGGCTGGCGGGCTGGCGGGCCCACGGGCTAGCGGGCCGAGGAACCGACGCACTAGCGGGCCGAGGGGCTGGCGGACTAGCGGGCCGAGGGGCTGACGGACTAGCTGGCTAGCGGGCTGGCGGCCCGAGGGGCTGGCGGGCCGAGGGGCTGGCGGGCCGAGGGGCTGGCGGGCCGAGGGGCTGGCGGCCCGAGGGGCTAGCGGACTAGCGAGCTGGCGGGCCCACGGGCTGGCGGGCCCACGGGGATAGTCCGCCGCGGACGACGCCCCCGGCCCCGCCGCGGTCAAGCCCCTCGCCTCGAACGATGCCCCGGGCCGGGCCGGCCCGCCCGCTTCCAGCCGCCTGAGCCCCCTCCCCCCTCCCTCCCCCTCCCTCCCCCTCCCTCCCCCTCCCTCCCCCTCCCAGCCGACCGAGTCGAGTGGGTGGGTGGGCGAAGGGGGTCAGGGGCGAAGCCCCGGCGGGGTCGAGGGCGGAGCCCCGAAACATACGGCGCCCCAGCCAAGCGCAGCCACACCACGGGGTCGAGGGCACAGCCCCGACGCACGGACAGCCGAAGCCGAACCCAACGGCACCGCGGCACCGATGGCGGAGCCCGACGCAACCGGCCCAAGCCAAGCGCAGCGACACCGCACCCGTGGCGCAGCGCGACGCACGGACAGCCCAAGCCAAGCGCAGCGACACCGCGGGCAACGCAACGGGCCCGCCCCCGGGAGCCAGGGGCGGGCCCTCTTGCGTCCTCACGGTGGCACCGCCATGCAGCACCGCGAGGGGTCCGGCGCCACCCCGGCTCAGCCGGAGCGGCAGTGTCCGTCAGCCGAAGCGGCCGGAGATGTAGTCCTCCGTCGCCTGGACCGACGGGTTGGAGAAGATCCGCTCGGTGTCGTCGATCTCGATCAGCCGGCCGGGCTGACCGACCGCCGCCAGGTTGAAGAACGCCGTACGGTCCGAGACACGCGCGGCCTGCTGCATGTTGTGCGTCACGATGACGATCGTGAACCGTTCCTTCAGCTCACCGATCAGGTCCTCGATGGCGAGCGTGGAGATCGGGTCCAGCGCGGAGCAGGGCTCGTCCATGAGGAGAACCTTCGGCTCGACCGCGATCGCCCGCGCGATGCACAGCCGCTGCTGCTGACCACCCGAGAGACCGGAGCCCGGCTTGTTCAGGCGGTCCTTCACCTCGTTCCAGAGGTTCGCGCCCTTGAGCGACTTCTCGACGATGTCGGTCAGCTCGCTCTTCTTGTAATTGCCGTTCAGGCGCAGCCCGGCCGCCACGTTGTCGAAGATCGACATCGTGGGGAAGGGGTTCGGGCGCTGGAAGACCATGCCCACCTCGCGCCGCACCGACACCGGGTCGACGCCGGTGCCGTACAGGTCCTCGTCGTCCAGCAGCACCTTGCCCTCGACGCGGCCACCGGGGGTGACCTCGTGCATACGGTTCAGCGTGCGCAGGAACGTCGACTTGCCGCAGCCGGAGGGCCCGATGAACGCCGTCACCGAACGCGGCTCGACGGTCATCGAGATGTCCTCGATCGCCTTGTGGGAGCCGTAGTAGGCGGTCAGTCCGCTTACGTCGATTCGCTTGGCCATGTCTTCTACTTCACTTCCAGAGATTCAGGCTCGGTCGCTGTTGGCCGCGTCAGCGACCGGTCTTCGGGGCCTTCCAGCGGGCGATCCCGCGGGCCACCAGGTTGAGGATCATCACAAAGGCGATCAGCGTCAGCGAGGCCGCCCAGGCCCGGTCGTACGCCGCACCCGAACCCGCGCTGTTCGCGAACTGCTGGTAGATGTACAGCGGCAGCGACGCCTGCGCACCCTCGAAGGGGTTGTTGTTGATGAACGGGTTGCCGAACACCAGCAGGAGCACCGGCGCGGTCTCGCCCGCGATACGGGCCACGGCGAGCATGACGCCCGTGGTGATACCACCGATGGAGGTCGGCAGGACCACCTTCAGGATGGTGCGCCACTTCGGCACACCGAGCGCCAGGGACGCCTCGCGCAGCTCGTTCGGGACGAGCTTGAGCATCTCCTCGGTGGAGCGGACGACGACCGGCATCATCAGGATGGCCAGGGCCAGCGAACCGGCGAAGCCGAACGGCTGCATCTTGAAGATGAGCATCAGGCTGAGGATGAACAGACCGGCGACGATCGACGGGATACCGGTCATCACGTCGACGAAGAAGGTGACCGACTTGGCCAGCCGGCCGCGCCCGTACTCCACGAGGTAGATCGCGGTGAGCACGCCGATCGGGGCACCGATCAGGGTGGCCAGGCCGACCTGCTCCAGGCTGCCGATGATGGCGTGGTAGATGCCACCGCCGGGCTCGGTGTCGGCGACGATACCCATCGAGTGGGTCAGGAAGTAGAGGTTCAGGACCTTCACGCCGCGCGCGACGGTCACCCAGATCAGGGAGACCAGCGGGATCACGGCGAGCACGAAGGAGACCCAGACGACGCTGGTCGCGATGCGGTCCTTGGCCTGGCGGGGCCCCTCGACGCGCGCGGCGACGACGTACGTACCGAGCACGAACAGGACCGCGGCGATCAACGCCCACTGGATCTTGCTGTGCAGGCCGGCGGCCGCGCTGATGCCGACGCCCACGGCGAGGGAGCCCGCGGCGATCGCCCACGGCGTCCACCTGGGCAGGCTGGCGGCACGCAGCGTGCTGGGGCGCTTGTCGGTCAGGCTTGCGGTGCTCATGCGTTGGCCCCCGAGTACTCCGCGCGGCGGGCGATGATCAGCCGGGCCGCGCCGTTGACCACCAGCGTGATGACGAACAGGACCAGACCGGAGGCGATGAGCGCGTCACGGCCGAACTCGTCCGCCTCGCTGAACTTGCTGGCGATGTTCTGGGCGAAGGTGCCGCCGCCCGGGTTGAGCAGGCTGGCCTGGATGTCGAAGTTCGGCGAGAGCACGGTGGCCACGGCCATCGTCTCGCCGAGCGCACGGCCGAGACCGAGCATGGAGGCCGAGATCACGCCGGAGCGGCCGAAGGGCAGCACGGACATGCGGACGACCTCCCAGCGCGTGGCGCCGAGAGCCAGGGCCGCCTCCTCGTGCATCTGCGGGACCTGGCGGAAGACCTCGCGGCTCACGTTGGTGATGATCGGCAGGATCATGATCGCGAGCAGGATGCCGACGGTGAGCATCGAGCGCGGTGCGCCCTGCTCCCAGGAGAAGATCCCGGTCCAGCCGAAGAAGTCGTTGAGCCAGCCGTACAGGCCGTCCATGTGCGGTACGAGGACCAGGGCGCCCCACAGGCCGTACACGATGGACGGCACGGCGGCGAGCAGGTCGATCACGTACGCGACGGGGCTGGACATGCGGCGCGGGGCGTAGTGCGTGATGAACAGCGCGATGGCGACCGCGACCGGGACAGCGATGGCCATGGCGATGACCGAGGAGACGATCGTGCCGAAGGCCAGCACCGCGATGCCGAAGGTCGGCGGCTGGAGGTTGGTGTTCCACTCGAAGGTGGTCAGGAAGTTGCCGTGGTCCTTGCTGATCGCGAGGCACGCACGGTAGGTGAGGAAGACCGCGATCGCGGCCATGATCACCAGAAGCAGGATGCCGGAGCCGCGGGACAGGCCGAGGAAGATGCGGTCACCGGGGCGGGTCGCGCCACGGGCGTTGCGCTTCTGCTGGCCGAGCGTCGGCTGGGGCGTGGGGGGAGGTGCGTCAGTCGTCTTCGTCGTCGATATGTCCATCGGGTTCTCCGGTCTGCGGAGCCGTGCCCAGGGGGGCGGCGACTCGTGGCGGCGGTGCACCGGACGGTGTGCGGCCGGGTCCCGGCGGTGGCTGGGACCCGGACCGCGCACTCGGATCAGGTCAGCTCAGGCCCTCGATGGTGGTGCGGACCTTGCTGATGATGGCGTCGGGAACGGGGGCGTAGTCGATCGTGGAGAGAACCTTCTGACCGTCCTCGCTCGCGATGTAGCGGAGGAAGGCCTTGGTGGCGGGCAGGGTGTCCGCCTTGTTGCCCTTGTCGCAGGCGATCTCGTACGTGACCAGGGTGATCGGGTAGGCACCCTCGGCCTTGGTCTTGTAGTCCAGCTTCAGGGACAGGTCCTTGCCGGTGCCGACGACCTTCGCGGCGGCGATGTCGGCGGTGGCGCTGTCGGTGCTCGGGGCGACCGGCTTGCTGGCACCCGTGTTGAGGGAGACGGCCTTCATGCCGTCCTTGACGTAGGACAGCTCGAAGTAGCCGATGGCGCCGGAGGTCTGCTTGACCTGCTGGGCCACACCCGCGGACTGCGGAGCGGACTGGCCGCCCTTGGCCTGCCAGGCCTTGCCGCCGGAGTACTTCCAGTTGGCCGGGGTGGTGGCGATCAGGTACTTGGTGAAGTTGTCCGTGGTGCCGGACTCGTCCGAGCGGTGGAACGCCTGGATCTTCAGGTCGGGGAGCTTCACGCCCTTGTTCAGCGCGGCGATCGCCGGGTCGTTCCACTTGGTGATCTTGCTGTCGAAGATCTTGGCGATGGTCGGGGCGTCCAGGACCAGGTTGTCGACACCCGGGACGTTGTAACCGAGGGCGATCGGGCCGCCGACCATCGGGAGGTCGATGCCCTGGCCGCCGTTGCAGACCTTCTTGGAGGCCGTGACCTCTTCGGGCTTCAGCGCGGAGTCGGAGCCGGCGAAGGCGACCTGGCCCTGGGTGAACGCGGTCACACCGGCGCCGGAGCCGCCGCCCTTGTAGTTGATCTGCACGCCACAGGCCTGGGAGAACTGCTTGACCCAGGCGTCGATCGCGTTCTTCTGCGCGGAGGAGCCGTCTGCGAGCAGCTGACCCTTGGCGTTGTCACACTTGATCGAGCCGGCCTTGGCCGTCGAGGAGGCACCACCCGACGCGCTGCCGCCGCCGTTGTCGTCGGAGCCGCACGCCGTCAGGGCCAGGGCGCCGGTCACGGCGACAGCACCGAGGGAGAGGGCCCGCAGCCGGTTCTTGCGCTGAAGCATCACGTTCGGAAGTTCCTTCCAGGAGCCGCCGCTGTCGGCGGCGTGCGAAGACATGGGGTGCGGCGGGCGCATACCTGGCCGCCCCGCACCGTGCACGGCCGAAATTAGGCAGAACAGGTGAAGCCGCCGATGGCCGGAAGTGAACGACGGGTGAACCCCTGCCGTCGGCCCGGTGAGGTCACGGAATGCTCACGGGGAGAGCACGTGGAGGTTCCGGCGACTGGGTTACGCGGACACATATTCGATGTTCGTCACTCCCCCGTGGGAACCTCGGCGAGCGTGGTGTCGTCTCGTTCCAGGAGATCCCAGGAAAGGCGAGACGACGATGAGCATGGAACGGCGTACGTTCATCTCGGGCGGTGCGGCCGCCCTGGCGGCGAGCGCGCTCGCCGGGTGCAGCGCGGGCTCGGGCACGTCCGCCGAGTCCGTGACACAACGGCGTGCCTTCTCATCCTCCGGTACGGCACTGAAGACCACCAGCGCAGCGGCCGCCGCCGACTGGGCGGCCCTCGCCCGTGATCTGGACGGCACCCTGGTGCGGCCCGGCGACGCCTCCTGGAAGACGGCCCACCAGCTGTACAACACCCGCTTCGACGGCCTGAAGCCGGCGGCGGTGGCGTACGCGGCGCACGCGGCCGACATCCGTACGACCCTGGCGTACGCCCGGGCCCACAAGATACGGGTGTCGATACGCAACGGCGGCCACTCCTACGCGGGCTACTCCTCCGGCGACAACCGCCTCGTCCTCGACGTCTCCAAGCTGAACCGGATCCGGGTGAGCGGCGGCCAGGCGGTGGTGGGCGCCGGCTCCAAGCTGATCGACGTCTACCGCGCGCTGGGCGCCAAGGGCGTGACCATCCCCGCGGGCTCCTGCCCCACGGTCGGCGTCTCCGGCCTGGTCCTGGGCGGCGGCCACGGCGTCGCCTCCCGCGCCTACGGCCTGACCTGCGACAGCCTCACCCAGGCGACCCTGATCACCGCCGACGGCACCCAGGTCACCGCGGACGCCAAGAACCACTCCGACCTCTTCTGGGCGCTGCGCGGCGCGGGCAACGGCAACTTCGGCGTCGTCACCGAACTGCACTTCAAGACCCACGCGGCACCGCAGGCGGTGACCGCGTACATGACCTGGCCGTGGGCGAAGGCCGCCGCGGTCCTCAAGGCCTGGCAGGCGTGGGGCCCGAGCCAGCCCGACGAGATCTGGTCCTCCCTGCACCTGGCGTGCTCGCCGGGCCGGACCCCGACCATCTCCGTGGCCTGCTTCTCCATGGGCACGTACGGCGAACTGCAGAACGCGGTGGACCGCCTGGCCCACCAGGCCGGCGCCGACGCCACCTCGGTCTCCCTGCGCCGGCACGGCTACGAGGAGGCGATGGAGATCTACGCCGGCTGCTCCTCCTTCTCCACCGACGCCCAGTGCCACCTGCCCGGCTCGACCCCGGGCCGCTCATCGCAGGGCCGGCTCGGCCGCGAGACCTACGCGGCCCGCTCGGACTTCTTCGACCGCTCCCTGTCCGCGGCGGGCATCCAGACGGTCCTGAACCAGATCCGCTCGGTGCACGGCGGCGCGGGCAGCATCGCGTTCACGGCACTCGGCGGCGCGGTCAACCGGGTCAACCCCACGGCGACGGCCTTCGTCCACCGCCGCTCCCGCATGCTGGCGCAGTACATCGCGTCCTGGGGCGCGGGGGCCTCCGGCACCTCGGCCCAGTCCTGGCTCACGGCGGCGCACCACGCGATGCAGCCGTACGCCTCCGGCGCGGCGTACCAGAACTACACGGACCCGACCCTCAAGAACTGGCGTTCGGCGTACTACGGCGACGCGTCGGCGCGCCTGACGAAGGTGAAGAAGCAGTACGACCCGGAGAAGTTCTTCTCCTACGCTCAGGGGCTGTAGGAAATCCCGCCCGCCCCGGGACCGGCCGGGACGGGCCGCCCGGGGGTTGGCTGACGAGGCAGCAGGAGCCGGCGGGCCTGGAGGAACCGAGGAACCGGAGGGACTCCGCGGGACGGCTACGCCGCCAGGTCCCTCTCCTCCGACTCCGCCGTGCGCCGGGCCCCCGGCACGACCGGCACCCCCGGCACCGACCGCCGCCGCACGACCCACCCCGCCCGCGGCGACCGCTCCACGGCCCGCATCACCGGCGTGAGCAGTGCCATCGCCAGCGGCGACAGCAGCAACGCCACCGCCGTACCCAGGGCGAAACCGCCGACGACGTCCGTCGGATAGTGGACGCCCATGTATACCCGGCAGAACCCTTCCAGCAGCGCCAGTCCGATCCCCACGAGCCCGAAGCGGCGGTTGGCGACGAAGAGTCCCACGCCCAGCGCCATGGTGATCGTCGCGTGATCGCTGACGAAGGAGAAGTCGCTCTTGCCGGAGACGAGGACGTCCAGGCCCTGATGGTCCACGAACGGCCGGGGCCGCTCCACGAAACCCCGGATCGGCACGTTCACCAGCACCGCGATCCCCGCGGCCAACGGCGCCCAGACCAGTGCGGCCACCGAGGGCGCCGCGTCCTCTCCGTCCCGCCGCCGCACGGACCACCAGCACCACAGCACGAGCAGCACCATGGCGAGCAGCAGCCCGTACTCCCCGACGAACTCCATGACCCGGTCGAACCAGTGCGGCGCGTCCTTCGCCAGGCCGTTGATGTCGTAGAGCAGCTCGACGTCGGGGTTCGATCCGGATTCGGCGAGTACAGCCATGGTGCTGCGGCCCCTTCGTCGGTGTCCCGGACGCACCTCGTGTGCGTCGCTCCTGCCCCCCGTAATGCGTAGATCCGCTTCCGCTGCACTGCCGCACTGACGTCCGCTCGGCTACGTCAACAGGAACGCACAGCCCCCATTGATACGTTCCACTCTCCACGGAATGATCACGCAGACGTTATCGAAGAGAGACTCATTCCCCCAGCTCAGGGGGTCGGTTCACGCTAGGTCACACGGTCGTGGGCAATGCTTTTGCGCCATCTTCGGTGACCCGGGTGGCCCCGAAGTAGTCCGGGGTGTCGATCGGGTCGAACCGGATCACGGCGCCGGTCCGCGGAGCGTCGATCATGTACCCGCCCCCGACGTAGATCCCCACGTGCCGGATGGCCCGCGAATCGGTGAGATCGTCGGAGAAGAAGACGAGGTCACCCGGGAGCAGCTGGTCCCGCGAGGGGTGCGGCCCGGCGTTGTACTGGTCGTTGGCGACACGCGGCAGCGTGATCCCGACGTTCGAGTACGCGGCCTGCGTCAGCCCCGAACAGTCGAACCGCCCACCCTGCGCGGCGGTCCCCTCCCCACCCCACAGATAGGGCGTACCGAGCTTCCGCTGAGCGAACGCGATGGCACCGGCGGCTTGCTGGGTGGGGTCGATCCGGCTGACGGGTGCGGCGAAGCTCTTCGAGAGACTGCGGATCCGCTGCACGTAGTTCTGCGTCTCACTGATGGCCGGAACACCGCCGGCCCTGATCACCCGATAGGCGCCGGCGTTGTAGGCGGCGAGCATGTTGTCGGAGACGTTCCCGGGCACGTCCTTCACATACTTCGCCAGTTCGCAGTCGTACGAAGCGGCCGACGGAATCGCGTCATCGGGGTCCCAGATGTCCCGCTTCCCGTCCCCGTTGCCGTCGATGCCGTGCGTCGCCCAGGTGCTCGGGATGAACTGCGCGATCCCGCGCGCGTCGGCCGGGCTGACGACGGTCGGGTTCCAACCGCTCTCCTGGTACAACTGCGCGGCCAACAGGGCCGGACTGAGTGCCGGGCACAGATTGCCCCACTTCTGCACGAGCGACGTGTAGGCAGCCGGCACAGCCCCCTTGGCGAGGGCCCGGCCCTCCGAGCTCACCCCGTTGAGAAGGTTTCCGGCGACGACGTAGACACCGACGACGAGCACCATGACGAAGCTCAGCCCGCCCCCCACCAGGGCGCCACCGACGATCCACGCCTTACGCACCGTCAACCGCCCCTCAGCGCATGCCCGTTTACGGACAGCAGTGTAGGAGCCGACCGGCCGGCCCACGAGGATGGCGAACACGCCACCCTACGAATCTGTCATGCCCCTACCATTGGCACCCGCAACGGCGGCGTGCCGGAGTGGCACTCCGCAGGACGGGGGAAGCAGAGCAGATGTCTTGGGCAGAGTGGGACCAACTCAAAGCCGACGCGGCAGCTCGCGGCTCCGCGCACATGCAGCTCAACCACTTGGCCGATCCGGGCGGCGGAGGCAGTAGCACGTACGGTGACCTCAAGGTCAGCAACGGCGACCTGGCCGAGATCGGCAAAGAGGCCCACTCGCTCTACGACCAGCTGTGGAACAAGGCCCGGGTCGCGCAGTCCTCGAGCGAGTCAGCCGCGGGCGATCTCTCGAAGCAGGGATTCACGCTGGGCAAGGGCCTCAAGCACGTGGCCCAGCGTTGGGACGACCAGCTGACATCGTTGCTGGACGCGTGCGCTCAGATCTCCAACCACATGCATGTCACCAAGACGATCCATGCCGGGGACGACGGCTACATCGGCCGCGCGATGAGCGGCATCGACGTCCTGGACACGGGATTCGAGGACCGGGTGGGAGACCCGGGCAAGAAGAACCCGGTGTACTACCCCCAGAAGAAGAAGCAGTGAGCGAGGCCACCGAGTGAAGTTCGACGACCTCTACCACGCTAACTTCAAGCTGCTCGACGACGCCGTCGACGACTGGGGCCAGTTGGTCCGTAACCTGACGGAGCTGCAGAAGCAGGCGCGCGACGGCCTCCACAACAAGGCGGTCAAAGCAGACTGGCACGGCGTCAACGCCGATGTCTCCAGGGAATTCATCGGCAAGACCGCCGGCGAGTTCGCCGACGCCACCAAGGAGGCGACGTCGGTCCACAACATCCTGCTGGACACCAGGAACGAGCTGAAGCACTACAAGCAGCAGCTGCACCAGGCCATCGAGAACGGCCGCAAGAAGAACCTCACCGTGATGCCGTCGGGTGACGGCGGCTTCATCGTCACCATGGCCGTCCACCCCGACCGTGCCGGGCACGGCACCAAGGTTCCGGATCACACGGTCGCGGACGAGGACGCCCTGCGGGACGAGGTGCAGAAGATCCTCGACAACGCGGCGAAGAGCGACAGCAGCGCGTCCGACGTTCTCACGGCGCTCGTGGACGAGAGCAAGTACGGTTTCTCCGGCGCGGTTTACAAGAACCGGGACGAGGCGGAGGCGGCTGTCCAGGAAGCCGACAAGCTGGCGAAGCTGGCCCGGAAGGATCCGCAGCAGCTGACCGCCAAGGACTTCGATGCGATCGATGACGGCCTGAAGAAGTACCACGACGACCCGCTGTTCGCGGAAGAGTTCGCGAGGCGGCTGGGTGCCAAGGGCACGGAGAAATTCTGGCTGGGCCTCAATGACAACCGTGAGGGTGCCCATCTGGGCTACGAGCGCGGATACAAGTACGCCGAACTCCAGAAGAATCTGAGTCTGACCCTGGCCACCGCGAGCCAGTCGGACAGCGCGGGCATGACGGCGTGGAAGCAGCAGGTGATCAGCACCGGCAACAAGCCGGTCGGTACCCACGGCGACGTGCTCGGCTTCCAGGTCATGAGCAATCTGATGCGCAACGGCGACTTCGACGACACGTTCATGCACGACTACGGTCGCGCACTGATGAAGACCGAGCGGTTCTACACGGACGACGGCAAGAACGTGGCCTGGCAGGCCAACATCTGCCCCCAGCTCAACTACGAGGGCTCGGACGGCGGCTGGGACCCGCTCAACGGCTACTTGAAGGGCCTGGCGAACAACCCCACGGCCGCCACGGACTTCTTCAACGACGACTTCATCCCGCAGGACGGGGACCACAAGAAGGCCGTCTCCAACTTCGACTACCTCTTCAAGCAGCGCCAGTGGCCGATGGACATCCACGACACCCACGATGTCCACAGCATCGCCGGCCAGAACTACCTGGCCCAGGCCCTGGAAGCGGCGACGACGGGCCACCCGGCCGGTGAGATGCCGACCATCGACACACCAGATCACACGCCCGCCGAGACGCACCTGTTCGAGCAGATCGTCTCCGCGACAGCGGACAAGCAGGAACTGCTCACCGATCGCGGCTACATGTCCGACAGCATGGGCCAGATCGCCTCGGAATACCTGCCGGACATCAACCGCGCCAGCACCGACTTGCCGCACAAGGATCTGCTGTACCCCATCGATGGCTCCGCGGCCCATCTCGATGGCCCCGAGGTGAACAAGTTCCTGTTCGCCGTGGGCCAGAATCCCCAGGGATATGCCGCCGTCGAAGTGGGTCAGAAGGCCTACCTGTCGAACCTGCTGCAGTACCACTTGGATCCGAACCTGCCTGCCGACCATCGTTTCACACACGACAACCAACTTCTCGTGCAGACCATCGCGGAGCGCAGCGGCGAGGTCTCCGGGGTCCTCAGCCAAGGCCGCATGGAGGCCATCGGGAGCGTGGCGAAGGGGAAGGACGATTCCTTCTCCCACGCCGTCGCCCAGTATCAGAACCTGATCTCCGGTGGTGTCGGTACCGTCGTCGGCGTAGGCACATCGTTCATCGGTTCGCCCGTGGCCGGAGGCATTGTGGGCGGAGCGGCGGGCACCGGTACAGGCGCGGTCATGCAGTGGCTGTTCCAGGATGTCCAGGGCAGCGCGGCGGATGACGCTCAGGACACGCAGGGCGCTGTCTGGCAGAAAAACTGGAAGCTCAGCAGCGAGTACACGGCACGCGCAACAGATCTGGCAGTGAAACGCTACCATTTGAACCCCGACCTTGTGAGCTACGCTCAGAATTCCGCACACCAGGGTTATTACAACGCCCAGGCGATTATGCATGGTCAGGCGCCAGGCAGCACCGCAGATATTCCACAATGAAAAAAGGAGAGGACTTGAATAGCCTCCGGCCCTACGCGGGAATTCGCCTCGCCATCGCCGTGACCTCGAGTGTCGCTCTTCTGGTCACTCTCTCCGGATGTAGTGAGCACAAGGCAGCTCGTCACTACGCATTGCCGCACTCCATGTGCGGCATTCCAGTCGACAGTAACAGGTTGGCACCGTTCATGCCGTCTGGCCGAAAACTGACCGTCAAGTATGACACATCCGACGAATGGGCATCATTCTGCGAGATCAGCATCGATTCTCGTCACGTGGTGCAGACTGAGCAGATGTGGATGACAGGCGGCCACGACACATCATATTTCGTCGGAGGGCAGGCCAATTCCAAGCTCAATCACCAAGCCGAGGACGGAAGGTTCATATTTTCCGGATGGGAAGGTTTCGGCAAAACACGCCACTGTAGGAGCAAAAAACTCCTGAACAGTGAGCTGTTCACTGCCTTTCAAATGCACTCATCGGACCACCAGGACGCCGACGCGATGAAGCAGCTCATCACCGAGTTCACCACGGCCGTCGAAAAGACTGACACCTGCAGGAAGGGCAAGCCCTTCTCATAGAACCCAGGCGTCAGCGTCCGCTCACCGCCTCCTTGTACAGCCCCGCCGCCTCTCCCCCCAGCACCACGCTGTACGACACGTCGTCGGTCGAGCCGCCCTGTTCGTGGCCGCCGAGGACGCCGACCACCTGGCCGTCGCCGTTGATCCAGGGGCTGCCGCTGGTGCCGCCGGTGAAGCCGGGGCAGTAGATGCGCTGTTGGGTGCTGCTGTGCGGCTTCGGCTTGTTGGTGCAGATGATGGGCGACTCACGGGAGTCCGGGTAGCCGAGGACGGTCACGGCGGTGGCGCCGGTGGCCGTTCCGGCCGCGAAGCGGTTCGCCCCGACCACGTCCTCGATCCGCCTGCCGTCACGCTCGTCCACGAAGGCGAACGCGACGTCGCTGTCCTCGTCCTGGTCCTTGGCCCACGCGTCGGACAGGAGCCGCTTCGACACGCTCCACACCCCGTACGGCGCCTTCCCGTCCCGGTACCCCGGCACGAACACCAGGTCGTCGTCGGTGTCGTCCACACAGTGCGCCGCGGTGACGAGGAGGTTGCCGCGCGGGCTGTGCACCACGGAGGCCGTGCAGAAGTGGCCCCCGGTCAGCCGGCCGGCCCGGTCCGCGCCGAACAGCGCGCCGACCCGCGCGCTGTGCCGCGTGGCGCCGGCCGCGGCGGTGACCCCGAAGGGTCCCGGCCCGTCATCGGCGGACGCCACGGACGCGGAGGTCAGGGCGAGCATCACCACGACGCCGAGCAGCGCGGGACGCGAGGTGAGCGAGATGCGTGAGATGCGCTTCATCAGCCTCCACTCTGTCCCAGCAACGTGAGAGACCCGCACCGACTTCACTGAGATTTTCCTGTGAAACCTCGGAAGACGGCACCGGCCAGGCGTTGGCCAACACCGTACGGTGCGGTCTCCTACCCCGCCTCCTCACGTGTCACGCTCCCCACCGCTCACGGCAGCCCTGCCTCATCCGCCTCTCGCCCTCGGCGGGCCCAACTCCCGCAGTACCGCGACCCGTCGGAGGTCGGCGCGGGCCCCTGGCACGGGTGCGACCGCGCCTTCCTCCCGCACCCCCCGATTCCGCCACAGGGGTGACGCCGAAAGCCACCAGCGGATCGGTGCTCCGCACTCAGCCGACCGGCTTCAGTCCCCACGTCACCCCGGTCATCTCCTCCGACAGCCTCCACAGCCGCCGGGCGGACTCCGGGTCGCTCGCCGCCGCGCTGCGGCCGACCAGAGTGGGGGCGCCGCGCATCTCGCCGAGGCCGTCCGGGCCGACGTACGCCGCGCCCGGCAGGTCCTGGCCGGCCGCGTACAGCGTCGGCAGGGCGCCCGCCTTGTCGTCCTGCGCGAAGATCCTGTTGCCGACCCCCATGACGGCCCGCATCAGGGGGTTCGCGGCATGGCTCTGCAGGTTGGTGGCCGCGTACCCGGGGTGTGCGGCCAGGGCCCGGACGGGAGAGCCGGCCTCCGTCAGGCGGCGCTGGAGCTCCAGGGTGAAGAGCAGGTTGGCCAGCTTGGACTGAGCGTAGGCGCGGGTCGGGGAGTAGCGGCCCCGCAGGTTCACGTCGTCGAAGTGGATCACGCCGTCACCGCCCCGGTGCAGACCCGAGGAGACCGTCACCACCCGGTCCGTGACGTGGGGCAGGAGCAGGTTCGTCAGCGCGAAGTGTCCGAGGTGGTTCGTGCCGAACTGCATCTCGAAGCCCTGCTTGGTGCGCTGCTCCGGCAGCATCATCACGCCCGCGTTGTTGATCAGCAGGTCCAGCGGGCGGTCCCAGGCTTCCGCGAACTCCCGCACGGAGTCCAGGTCGGCCAGGTCCAGTCGGCGCACCTCGGTGCTGCCGTCCACCTTCGCCGCCGCGGCCCCGCCCCGGGCGAGGTCCCGTACGGCGAACACCACGTGCGCCCCGGTCCGGGCCAGTGCCTGGGCGGTCGCGAGGCCGAGGCCACTGTTGGCGCCGGTGATCACGGCCGTACGGCCGGTCTGGTCGGGCAGGCGGGTCGCATTCCACTTGCGCGCACGGCGCGCTTCGGTCGTATCAGCCATGGCCTCAATGTAGGCATCGCCAACAATGCTGTCAATGACAACAAGGGTGGCGCCGTCAACAAAGCTGACGATGTCTACATCTGGATACGATGGTGCACATGCCCCGCATGTCCCCGTCATCGCCGCCCCCGTCACCCTCGCGGCAGCCGTCGCCGCCGAGCCGCCCCTACCACCACGGAGACCTGCGCGCCGCCCTGCTCAAGAGCGCCGAGCGCACCCTGCGCGAGAAGGGCGTCGGCGCGCTCTCGCTGCGCGAGCTGGCCCGTGACATCGGGGTGAGCCACGCCGCCCCCGGCCGCCACTTCAAGGACAAGCGGGCCCTCCTCGACGCCCTCGCGCTGGACGGGTACGAGCGGCTGAACCGGGCACTGGCCGGCGCCACCGAACAGCCGGGCCTCACCTTCGAGGGGCGGTTGGCGGCACTCGCCCGGGCCTACCTCGGCTTCGCCGTCGAGAACCCGGAACTGCTGGAGCTGATGTTCGCGCGCAAGCACCACCCCGACAGCTCCGCCCAGCTCGTCTCGGCCGTCGACGAGTCCCTCGGCTCCATCACCCGGCTGATCGCCGACGCCCAGGAGCGCGGCGAGATCGTCCAGGGCGACCCCGAGCGCATCACGACCATCGCCGCCGCGAGCCTGCACGGCCTGGCCGCCCTCATCGCCAGCTGCGCGCTGGACCCGGACGAGGCGCTGACCGGCCTGGACGAGCACGTCCACCTGCTGCTGCACGGCCTCAAGCCGAGGTGAGCCGCCGCTGACCGGCCGTGCCCCACCTGCGCTCCGGGTCAAGCGCCGACCAGCGGAGCACCGGCACGGGGCCATCGCCTGGTCAGCCGTCACCCTGCGCCGGTAACGCGGAAGTCAGAATTCCGAAAGTCCCTTGTCGTCACGTACTCAACGAGCGAGGGTCGATACCGGCCGCCGGCCAGGCCGAGCCGCCACGACTCGACCACCCCGCCGGGTCACGGGGAGCCGCCCGATGAGGGGGACGTGGGGTCCCCTCGGCGGCACGGAGAGGAAGACGGGCCACGGCACCCGGCCGTGACCCGTCTCCCTCTGCTCGCCTTCACCGGCCGACACCCGCGAACCCTCGGAAGGGGCTCGGCGACCACAGCCGGGGCCCTTCGCCCGCACCGACCGCACCACCCGTGAGAACATCGAGGCGACCCCTCACCCGACCGGCCGTCAGAAACCGTGCCCGGCCGTAAAGAAGGTCAACGACAGAACCACACGACAGGTTCCGGTCGGACCTCGTTGCCCGGCGTGACCTGCCGTGATACACAGAGTGACCGTACGTGCCATGAGTACGAAACCCGCCAGCCAATGACGTCAAGTCGACATACGTTGGCGACGTTGTCGGCGACAATGAGGCCTGACCTCTGCACTCCCGCAGGGGCCAACGGAACTACCCACCAGGGGCGGTGACTTACATGCTTCTCGCAGCCGACAAGGGAGACATCAACACCATCATCGGCGGGATCGCTCCGGACTGGGGCCCCTTCGGCAGCCTGGGCAACGAGGCGAAGGTGATGATCGAGGTGGTGATGGCCGTCGCCATCCTGCTCTGCCTCGGCATCGCGGTCTGGGGTGCGGCCAAACAGCGCATCGGCGCCACGGCCCTGCGTGACACCTTCAGCGCGGAACAGGGCAAGGGCCTCATCATCGCCGGCCTCACCGGGGTCTTCATCATCGGCTCCCTCGGCACGCTGTTCACCATCGTGTACGGCATGGCGGTCTGACGCCCGCTCACCCCGTACCCCTCCCGGGCACGCCCGGCTGTCCCCACCACCCCACCCACCCGTCGTGCCCACCGGCTGAGGTTGCGTTTCCCTGATGTCGAGTCACCACACCGCGCCCGCGCGGGAACCAGCACGGCTACCGTCGTATGTCTACGAGCTGGAGGGGGCGTACGCGGCATGAGCCTCGGAGACGAGCAGGGACACACGGACTACGGCGACACGGGCCACACCCGGACCCGGCTGCCCGAGAACGACCCCTACGGAGGCGCACCCCGGCGAGGCGGCCGCCGCTCCTCCTCCCGGAGCCTGGTCACGGTCGTCGGCGTGGTCGTCCTGCTGATCGCAGCGATCGCCTTCGCGAACCGCGGAGACGATTCGTCCGCCGACAGCTCGACCGGAAAGGGGGCACGCCCCCAGACGGCATCCACGGCAGCGAGCGGCACGAGACCGGTGGACACGAAGGCGAACGGAATCCCCTCGGGCTTCGCCCACTCGGAACAGGGGGCGGAGAGTGCGGCGGCTAACTACGCGGTGGCGTTGGGGTCGGCGGAGATGTTCAACACCGCCTGGCGGCATCAGATCGTCGACACGGTCTATGCACGGGATGTCGCAGCTGCCAAGCAGTCCGCCATGGACAGCGCCTACTCCAACGAGAAGTTCCTCACCAACATCGGCCTGAGCAAGGACGGCACCGCGCCGAAGGGTGAGACGTTCGTGTCCCGGGTCATCCCCGTCGGCACCAAAGTCACCTCGGCAGGAAAGGACGCCACCACGGTCGATGTCTGGTACACGTCGCTCTTCGGCCTCTCCGGTGACACCTCCAAGAATCCTGTGACCGAGAGCTGGTACACCACGACGTACAAGCTCAAGTGGGTCGCCAGCGACTGGAAGGTCACCGACTTCCAGCAAAAGGATGGCCCCGTCCCCGTAGGCCGGGATCAGACGGCCTCCACCGCCGACGACATGACGAAGGCCGTCGAGGAGTACGGAGGGTTCACGTATGCGCGCTAACCACCGCATCCTCAGGATCACGGCGGTCCTCGGTACCGTTCAGACGGCCACGGTGCTGCTGGCCACCCGCGCCTTCGCCGATCCCTCACCGACCCCGACGAAGAGCAACGACCCCTGCGACCTGATCCGCGGCGCCGCCAAGCAGTTCTGCGAGAAGGACAACAACTCCAAAGGCCCCTCCGGCCTAACCCCCAACAACCCCCTAACCGACACCCTCGACCCCCTCGCCTCCCTCGCCAAGGGCTGTGCCGACGCCGCCTCCTGGACCATCGGGAAGCTCAGTGGCGCCGTGAAGGAGACCGCGAACGTCGACTTCACGAACGCCAAGTTCCTCCAGCAGTACGCCGTCGTCTTCGCCGCCTCCACGATCCTCACCCTCCTGCTGTGGCTCCTGGCCGTGGCCAAGCGCGCCGTCCGAGGAGTCCCCCTCACCACCGCCATCTCGGAGGCCGTCGGCTTCCTGTGGCTCACCGTGCTCGCGTCGGCGTTCACCCCGCTGATCCTCTACACGGTCGTGTCCGCCACCGACAGCGTCACCGACGTCCTCGCGAAAGCCACCGGCGACCAGGCCGACACGTTCTTCGGCACCTTCTCCGGCGCCCTCAACAAGGGCACCGACATCGGCGGCGGCCCCATCATGCTGATCGTCGTCTCCCTGGTCAGCATCCTCGCCGCCGGCGTCCTCTGGCTGGAGCTGGTCATCAGGGCCGCCCTCCTCTACGTCGGCGCCCTCCTCGGCACCGTCGTCTACGCGGGCCTCGTCGACAAGAACCTCTGGGGACACGTGCGCCGCTGGGCGGGGATCATGATCGCCGTCATCCTCGTCAAACCGGTCATCGTCATCGTCCTCGGCCTCGCCGGCGCGCTCTCCTCCGGCAACGGCCCCGACGCCTTCTCCGCCGTCGTCTCCGGCCTCGCCATCATCCTGCTCGCCATCTTCGCCAGCGCGATGATCTACCGCTTCGTCCCCGGCTTCGGCGACGAGATCGCCGGCTCCCGCAGCAACCGCATCATGCAGGGCGCCGAGAGCAAGGCCGCCGCCGTCATCAGCTCCCCCGCCACCCTCGTCGCCCAGGGCATCAAGACCCACAGCGCCCGCGCGGACAACAACGGCGGCGGCACAGCCTCCAGCACGCCCCGCCCGGCCAACCCCGCCACCGGCGGAGTCGCCGCCCACAGCAGCCGTACCCCCACCGGGGGCAGCGGCGGAGCCGTCCCCTCCGCCGCTCCTGCGCCCCGCGCGCCCAGCCCGGTCAACACCCCGCACGCCGGCAACACACGCAACAACCGCACGGGAGGTGATGGGCGTTGACGACCGAGTCCCACCTGTCCCCGATCACGCCCCGCCGTACATATCTGATCGGCCGCGCCCGGCCGAACGCGATCGTCGGACGGAACCGCGAGTCCGGAGAGATCGCACTGATCGTCGTCGGCGCGTTCCTCGGCATGATGTGCGGCCTCGTCGTCCCGATCCTGTCCCTGCGGATCGTGCTGCTGATGGGCTTCCCCCTGCTCGCGCTCGCCGCCGTCTACGTGCCCTACAAGCGCCGCACCTTCTACAAGTGGTTCGAGATCAACCGCAGCTACAAGCGCACCCTCAAGAACGGAGCCGTCTACCGCTCCGGCGCCATGGAGGCCGGCACCCGGCTCGACGGGCGCGAGATCGAGGTCGGCCCGCCCCCCGGCATCGGCCGCCTCACCTGGCTCGCCGCCCCCTTCGGGCCCGACGAGATCGCCGTACTGCTGCACGCCGACCGCAAGACCGTCACCGCGGCCATCGAGATCGAGGGACCGGGCGTCGGCCTGCGCGACTCCGAGGACCAGGAAGCCCTCGTCGACCGCTTCGGCACGCTCCTCAAGCACGTGGCCAACGGCGACGGATTCGTCACCCGGCTGCAGATGCTCGCCCGTACGCTGCCCGCCGATCCCGACGCCCACGCCAAGGACGTCGCCCTGCGCGGCGACGACCGCTCCCTCGGCTGGCTGCAGCAGTCCTACGACCAGCTCCAGTCCATGGTGTCCACCAGCAGCGAGCAGCACCGCGCCTACCTCGTCGCCTGCATGCACTACACCCGCGAGCTGGCCGCCGAGGCGCAGGCCATGGCTCGGGCCGCACGCCCCCAGGCCGGACGCAAGCTCGACCGGGACGCCGGGCTCGCGGTGGTGATGGCCCGCGAGCTGACCGACATCTGCTCGCGGCTGCAGGAGGCCGACATCCGGGTACGGCAGCCGCTCGGCCAGAGCCGGCTGTCCTCCCTCATCCACTCCATGTACGACCCCGACCACCCCATCGACCACATCCAGGCGATGACCAAGCGCAATGCGTGGCCGGCCGAGCTGGACGCCATGGAGCCCACGTTCCTGCAGGCCAAGACCCGCGAGTCCAGCACCCGCGCCCCCTGGTGCCACGCCACGGCCTGGGTGAAGGAATGGCCCATGACACCGGTGGGCGTGAACTTCCTCGCGCCCCTCCTCGTCCACACCCCGGACGTCATCCGAACGGTCGCCGTCACGATGGACCTCGAGCCCACCGAGGTAGCCATCGAGCGCATGCTGACCGAGAAGACCAACGACGAGGCCGAGGCGTCCCGCGCCGCCAAGATGAACCGGACCGTCGACCCCCGCGACGTCGCCGCGCACAACCGTCTCGACCAGCGCGGCGAGGACCTCGCGAGCGGCGCCGCCGGCGTCAACCTCGTCGGCTACATCACCGTCTCCTCCCGAAACCCGGACGCCCTCGCCCGCGACAAGCGCACGATAAGGGCCTCCGCCGGCAAGTCGTACCTCAAGCTGGAGTGGTGCGACCGAGAGCACCACCGCGCCTTCGTGAACACACTTCCCTTCGCCACCGGCATCCGAAGGTAGGGGCTGATTCACCGATGCGGGATCCGCTGTCCGTCCTCACCGACGCCTTCGCCTCCTTCCTGTTCGGGAAGGTCGAGACGACCCGACTGCCGGTACGCACCTCCACGGGCCAGGCCCAGGCGGTCTACCTGCCCACCGCCGCACCCGGCCTCGGCGACTCCGGCGTCATCATCGGCCGAGAGGTGTACTCCGGGAAGGGCTACATCTACGACCCCTTCCAGCTGTACGGCCAGCAGCTCCCGGCCCCGCACTGGCTCGTCCTCGGCGAGTCCGGCAACGGCAAGTCGGCCCTGGAGAAGACCTACGTCCTACGGCAACTGCGCTTCAAGGACCGCCAGGTCGTCGTATTGGACGCGCAGGGCGAGGACGGGGTGGGCGAATGGAACCTCATCGCGCAGGAGCTGGGGATAACTCCCATCCGGCTGGACCCGACGGCCGCCCTGGACCACGGCATCCGGCTCAACCCCCTGGACCCGGCGATCACCACCACCGGCCAGCTGGCGCTCCTGCGCACGATCATCGAGGTGGCCATGGGCCACGGCCTGGACGAACGCGCCGGCTTCGCCCTCAAGGTCGCGCACTCCTACGTCAACGAGACGATCGTCGACCGCCAGCCCGTCCTCACCGACATCGTCGAGCAGCTACGGCACCCCGAGCCGGAGTCGGCCGAGGCGATGAACGTCGCCATAGACGACGTACGCGCCTGGGGACTCGACGTCGCCCTGGTGCTCGACCGGCTCGTCGACGGTGACCTGCGCGGCATGTTCGACGGCCCGACCACGGTCGGCATCGACCTCGACGCCCCCCTCATCGTCTTCGACCTCTCCCACATCGACCGCAACTCCATCGCCATGCCCATCCTGATGGCGATCGTCGGCGTCTGGCTGGAGCACACCTGGATCCGCCCCGACCGGAAGAAGCGCATCTTCCTGGTCGAGGAGGCCTGGCACATCATCAACAGCCCCTTCGTGGCCCAGCTGTTCCAGCGTCTGCTGAAGTTCGGCCGGCGCCTCGGCCTGTCCTTCGTCGCCGTCGTCCACCACCTGTCCGACGTGGTCGACGGAGCCGCGGCCAAGGAGGCGGCGGCGATCCTGAAGATGGCGTCCACCCGCACCATCTACGCCCAGAAGGCCGACGAGGCCCGGGCGACCGGACGCGTGCTGGGTTTGCCGAGGTGGGCGGTGGAAATCATCCCCACGCTCACACCGGGCATCGCAGTGTGGGACGTCAACGGCAACGTCCAGGTGGTCAAACACCTGGTGACGGAGACGGAACGCCCCTTGGTCTTCACCGACCGCGCGATGACCGAATCCTCCAGCGACCTCGCCGCCGACGACGCCCTGCGCGCCGCCGAGCTGGAGGCCGAGCAGCGGGCGGCGGCCTTCGTGGAACAGCACCTGGGCGACTCCGAGTCGACCGTGGCGTAGGGGAGGTGGACGGGTGAGACCGGACGATCGCCGTGCCGACATCCGGGACGGCCGCCGGGAGGGCCAGGGCGGCATCCCCGACGGCCTCCTGATCGGCATACTCGCGTTCCTCATCGGCATGACCCTGCTGGTCTGGACGGCCACCGGCCTCGCGGCCCTCTTCGCCAAGGGCGCCTGGCCCGACGGCGTCACCTTCACCCGCACGGCCCTGGCCATGCGCCACCTCATCGGCCGACCGCACGACATCCCCGGCGCCTGGCCCGACACCCCCGCCTCCCAGCTCTCCGGCTGGGGCCTGTTCTGGGGCCTGTTCATCGGCCAGTTGATGGTCCTGTTCGTCCTCGCCCTGTTCGTGATGGGGTCGGTGGCGAGATGGCGGGCGGGGAAGGCCAGACGGAGAGCGGAGAAGCAATCGGTGCCGGTGGCGTCACCACCGCCCGCACCCCAGGTCACGCTGCCCGAAACCCCTCACGAGGTTCCCGCACCACGCAGCGAACCCGGGCCGCCCCCGGCGGCACACACCCCTCCCGCCGAAGCCGAACGGCCGGCCGGCCGGGAGACGCCCCGCCCCGAAGGCGCGGTGCTCTACGCCCCACCCGCAAGCCGCCAGACAGCCGCGAGCCAAGCCGTGCGCGACGCGGAGGGTCCCGCCCTGGTCGTCACGTCGAACCCGGCCCTCTGGGCCGAGACAACGGGCGCCAGAGCCAAACTGGGCCCCACCCTCCTCTACGACCCCACGCACCTCTGCGACACCCCGGCCCGCCTCCACTGGTCCCCCACCACGGGCTGCGAGGACAGACAGACCGCACTGCACCGGGCCAGAGCGCTGCTCGCCCCCGTCCAGCCCACCGCGAAGATCGACCAGGCGGTGGCCGACACGGCGACGACGCTCCTGCGCAGCTACCTGCACGCAGCCGCCCTGGAGAACCGCACCATCCGCCACGTCCACCGCTGGGCCCAGGGCACCCAGGTCCAGGACGCCGTACGCACCCTCCGGACCCATCCCAAGGCGGCCCCCGGTGCCGCGGGTGAGCTCGAGGCCGCCCTGACCGCGCACCCCGAACGCCGGGACATCGCCCAAGAGCTGACCAGCCGGGCGCTCTCCGCGCTCTTCACCGTCAACATCCGCGAGGCTTGCACCCCAAATCGAACTGACGGGCTCGCCTTGGATTCCTTCGTGGATGAAGGGGGCACGCTTTACGTGGTGGGGGAATCCATCGAGGACCCCAGGAGCAATCCGGGCGCGATGCCGCTCCTGACGGCCCTCGTCTCCAGCGTGGTCGAGCGCGGCCGGCGCATGGCCGAACGGTCATCCTCCGGTCGGCTCGACCCACCATTCACCCTGGTCCTGGACGACGTCGCGGCCGTGGCTCCCCTCCCCCAGCTCCCGGACCTCCTTGCCGCCGGAGCCGACCAGGGCATGCCGACGCTCGCCCTGCTGCGCTCCCGCGAACAGGCCCGCTCCCGCTGGCCACACCAGGAACTACCGGTCTAGGACGGCCACTCCAGCACGAACTCCAGCTCGTTCTGCGCCGTGTCCTTCACGAACGGCACCGTCACCCCGCTCGGCACGAACCCCGCCTTGCGGTACGCCCCCTGGGCCCGCTCGTTGTCCTCGTGCACGAGCAGCCGTACCCGCTCCGCACCCCGTTCCCGGGCCCAGGCCACGCCTACGTCGAAGAGAACCTTGATGAGCCCGTTCCCACGGTGTTCGGGCCGGACGAACACCCCGACCACATGCCCCTGCCGACGCTCCACGGCGAGCCCCGCCCAGTCCTCCGTCCCGGCCTCCTCGATGAGGACGGTGACCGAGCCGACCCAGGCCCCGTCGGACGTCTCGGCGATGAACTGCCGGGCGCCGGTGGACCCTTCCCCGGATCCGACCGCGCGGTCCTCCCAGAAGGCGTCCGCCCGTGCCACGGCCTCCTCGTACGTTTCCAGAAAGGCGAGGTGGGCGTCCGGGTCCTGCAGAGCGTCCAGCCGCAGCTGCTTCACTCGGGGCCAGTCGTCCGCTCGTATCGATCGGATGACGTAGTCATCATGGGGTCGGCTCGAAGTGCTCATGAGGGTCACCGTAGTGCCGGCCGTTCCCGGCGGCATCCCAATAACGCAGAAAACCCCCGCATCTTTCGATGCGGGGGTTTTCCCAAAGATTGTTCGGCGGCGTCCTACTCTCCCACAGGGTCCCCCCTGCAGTACCATCG